>JAJDVM010000352.1 GCA_022826125.1 Defluviicoccus sp. | reverse complement strand
TGGATGTCGGTGCGGTCGACCGAGACCGGCCGGATCACCCGGAGCTGCTGGAACCGCGTGTTGAAGGAGAGGTTGGGGTAGATCAGGTTGTTGAAGGTCTCGCGCGCGAAGATCCGGTTCATCCGCTCCTCGCCGTAGGCGGCGGCCATGCGCGACTTGTATTCCTGGAACACGGGGTCCTTGCGGTCCGGATCGATGATGCCGCCCCGGTAGAACCCGTCCATGTACACATGGCCGCCGTCATAGCCGTGGATATCGGTCGAATCCCACTGGTTCAGCGTGAACCCGTTGGCGTTGAACATCTGGATCGCCTGGTCGGAGTCCTCGGCGCCGCCGCTCTCCGAGATATGGCCCTGCGCCGCCTCGACCGACGACCGGTGCACGAAGCCGGGGTGCACCGTGTCGACCGAGTTCTCCATGTGGAGCTTCCAGTTGCCCTCGAAGGTCTGGCGCAGCGGCAGTCCGACCATCTCGACCTCGCCGTCGGGAGCGCGGTCGCAGAAATTGTCGAGCGTGTCGGAGATTTCCCCCAGATACTCGGCGAGCGTCGGCCCGTCGGCGGCGAGCGAGGCGAAGACGAAGCCCCGGTACGAGTCGACCCGCGCGACCGGGGTCATCGAGCGCCGCGCGTCGCCAGGTTCGAACCCGCCCTCGTAGCCGGCCGGCTGGGGCACGCCGAGCAGCTTGCCGGCGGTGTCGAACGCCCATCCGTGATAGGGGCAGACCAGCCGCCGTCCGGCGCCTTTCGCGGGGACGCAGACCGTCATGCCGCGATGCGGGCAGCGGTTGAAGAGCACCCGGATCCGGCCGTCGGCGCCCCGGATCGCCACCACGTCGCGCAGCCCGATGCTCGTGCGGATCCAGTCGCCCGGCTCCCGGATCTGGCTGTCGTGCCCGACGAGGATCCAGGCGCGGCCGAAGATCCGCTCCATTTCGAGGGCGAAGATCTCCGGGTCGGTGTAGACGCGCCGATGCACCCGGTCGGTTTCGACCAGGCTCGCGACTTCGGATCGTTCGGCTGCGGTCATCGCGCGCTCCGGGCCTTTTCGAGACAATATCGACGGCGCGCTCGCGCTGTCAAAAGCGGTCTGACCCGGCGCGGGTGCTCCCCTCGGCGGACCGACGCCCCTCACCCTAACCCTCTCCCCAGCGGGGGGAGGGCGCCGGCGCGAAAAATGCTCTACCCCGCTCGCAGGGAACGGGTCCGGCGCACCGCGACGACCTCGTATCCGATCAGCGCCGCCGCGAGCGCGAGGCCGCCGATATCGCTCCATTCGGCGCCCGCGAAGGAACCCGCCGGCAGCAGCAGCGCGAGCCCCGCCACGGCGAAGCCGATGCGCCAGGGCGGGGCGAGCGGCCGGGTGAAGTAGCCGATCACCCCGACCGAGACCAGCCACACGCCGCCCACCGCCGCCGCCGCCGCGTGCGCGACGGCAAGCGCGCTCCCCTGCATCATCAGCTCCGGCGAGAGCACGAACAGGAACGGCACCACATAGGCCGACCAGCCGAACATGACCGCCGCGGTCGCGGTCTTGATCGGATCGGAGTCCGCCACCGTGGCGGCGGCGAAGGCGGCGATCGCCACGGGCGGGGTGATCATCGACAGCATGCCGAAATAGAGCGCGAACAGATGGGCCGCCATCGGCCGGATCCCGACTTCCACCATCGACGGCGCGACCAGCGTCGCGAGCAGGAGATAGACCCCGAGCGTCGGCATCCCCATGCCGAGGACGATCGAGATCAGCGCCGCGAGGACCAGGATCAGGAACAGATTGCCGCCGGCGAACTGGATGATCGCCTGGGTCAGCGCGAAGCCGAGCCCGGTGATGTTGAGCACGCCGATGATGATGCCCGCCATCGCGCCGATCATGACGATCTGGACGACGATCGCGCCGGTCTGGCCGAGCGCGGCGACGGCGGCGCGCCAGTGCATGCGCTCGCCCTTGTAGCCGAGGATGAGGCCGATCGGGATCAGGCTGCCCGCGGCCCAGAGCGCCGAGGCGTGCGGGCGAAGGTTGAAGTGGAACAGGCAGAGGATCACCACCACGAACGGGACGATGTAGGGCCAGCCGGCGCGCAGCACCTTGAGCCGCGCCGGGATCAGGTCGGGATCGACCCGCGTGATGCCGCCCCGCGCGGCGAACAGATCGGCCTGGATGAACAGGGCGACGTAGTAGAGGATCGCCGGGATCAGCGCCGCCAGCACCACGTCGCGGTAGCCGATCTGCAGGAACTCGGCCATCACGAAGGCGGCGGCGCCCATCATCGGCGGCATCAGCTGGCCGCCGGTCGACGCCACCGCCTCGATCGCGCCGGCGGCATGCGCCGGATAGCCGCCCTTGCGCATCAGGGGAATGGTGATCACGCCGGTCGAGACGACGTTGGAGACCGCCGAGCCCGAGATCGAGCCGAACAGCGACGAGGCGGTCACCGCGATCTTGGCCGAGCCGCCTCGGTAGCGGCCCATCAGCGCGGTCGAAATGTCGGTGAAGAAGCGCGACCCGCCGGAGCGGTCGAGCAGGACGCCGAAATAGATGAACGCGATAACGATGGTCGTCGACACGGTGAGCGGGATGCCCAGCAGGCCGTTCGAATCGAGGCCGAGATAGATGAACATCCGGTCGACATCGACCGAACGGCCCTGGAAGGCGCCCGGAACGAAATGTCCGACCAGCCCGAAGGCGATGAAGAAGATCATGAACCAGAACAGCACCCTGCCGGCGGTGCGCCTCAGCCCCTCGGCCACCAGCACGACGATCAGGACGCTGGCGGCGACCGCGTCCGCCGGGCGGAAATGCAGGTTCTCGAAGATCCGCTCGTAGTCCCAGGCGACCCAGGCGCAGACGACGAGCCCCGCGACCGCGGCGAGCCCGTCATACCAGGGTACGCGGAGCCGGTCGGTCTTCGTCCGCGCCGGCTTGACGACGAACAGGGTCGCGATGCCGATGCCGAGCAGCATCACGAGCCTCTGCTCGTTGTAGAGGACCAGCCCGACCATCCGGTAGAGGTCGGCGGCCTCGGCGAGCGCGCCGGCCGTCAGCAGCCCGCCGAGCCAGGCGCCGAGGACGCGGACGGTCCACGTCGCCCGCGCCCCGTCCCCGGTCGGTTCGGCCTCCGCCATCCCGGTCCGCGCCCGCCGTCGCGGCTACATCAGCCCCGCTTCCTTGAAGAACTTCTGCGCGCCCGGATGGTACGGGATGCCGAGATCGAGGTTGATCTTGGCCGGGTCGAACCCGCCGAAGGATTTGTGCGCGGTGACCAGCTTCTTCTTGTTGGCGTGCAGCGCCTTGACCACCCTGTAGACGGTCTCGTCCGGCGTCTTCGTGCTGGCGTTGACGATGAAGGGCGCGATCAGGGTGTTGGTCGGACCCTCGACGCCCGGATACTCGGCGGACGGCTGGATGGTCCCCAGCACCGCGCCCGGCGCGATCTTCCTCAGGATCGCCTGGGTCTTGTCGTTCATCTCCGCCGAGAGCACGCGAATCCCGCCGACGGCGGCATGCGCCTGGCGGGTCTTGCCCGAGGACAGAGAGAAGTTGGCGGCGTCGACCTTGCCCTCCATGAAGTCCTGCACCCCGCGTACGCCGTTGGGCACGGGAACGCCCTTCACGTCCTTCTCCATCACCCCGGCGGTCGCCAGCAGCGCCCGGGCGAACAGCCCGGCGATCTTCTGCTTGGTGTAGCGGGACGGCACCCGCTTGCCCCTGAGATCGGCGAGGGTCTTGATCGGCGAGTCGGCGCGGACGTACCAGCCGACCACCAGCGGGAACAGCGACGCGACGACGCGGACGTTCTCCTGCTTGCGGCCCTTGAACATGGCCCCGCCGGACTTGGCGAAGGCGGTCACCACGCTGACCGAGATGGTGAAGTCGAGCTCGCCGTCGTTCAGCAGCGGCAGCGTCACCACCGGGCCGCCCTGCGGCACGACGCGCATCTTCACGTCGGCGTTCTCGATGGCGACCTTGGCGACGCCCGCGCCCGTCGCGTAGGCGAGCGAGCCCTGCGGGTTGGTGCCGATGCTGACCGTCTGCGCCGAAGCGCCCGCCGCAAGCGCCGACGCGGCGATCGCGGCCGTTGCCAGATATTTCATTCCCATGTCTCCCTCCGGGTTTCTCGGGCAGGTATTCCCTGCGCTACAGGTTGACCCTCATCAGATCATACGCGGTCATCAGCGGGCCGGAATAGTGCTTGCGGATGTCGCGCACCACCTCGTCCATCAGGTGAGGCCCCATGAGGTCGACCGGGTAGTGGTTCTTGGACGCGGTGCGGATCACCGTGTTGGTCGAGTCGAAATGCCCGAAATGGGTCGCGACGAGCAGCTTGACGCCGGCCTCCCGGGCGATCCTGCCGAGGTCCTCTGGCGGGGTGTGGGCGAAAGTGCCGACGCCGGTCCGCGCGCGGTACTCCACGAAGGATTGCGGAAACGTGCATTCGTGGATCAGGACGTCGGCGTCGTGGGCGAGGCGGACGACGGCATCGCAGGGCGCGGTGTCGCCGGAAAACGCGATCGCCTTGCCTTCCGCCTCCAAGCGTATGCCGAAGCACTCGCTGATCTCGCGCGGGATGTGCTCGACCCAGTCGCAGAGGATTTTGACGTCCGCGTCCTCGTAGGCGAGGCCCGGCGCGACCTCCCGCACGTCGGGCCGCATGGCGGCGAGGTTCTGCTGGCGGAGCGGATAGGCGCTGCGCGCCCGGAAATCGGCGTCGAAGGCGCCGCCCTCGAACAGCATCTTGCAGAAATGCCCGGTTCCCTTGGGGCCCAGAACGACCGGCGAGTCGGGGCGGTCCCACATCCACCCCGCGATCGCGAACAGCGGGAAGTCGCAGATATGGTCGTGGTGCAGATGGGTCAGGAAGACCGCCCTGACCTCGGCCGGGTTGGCGTTGGCGGCGACCATGTTGCGCACCGTTCCGTTGCCGCAGTCGAACATGTAGCGCGCGCCGTTCTCCAGGGTGACGAGGATGCCGGATTGCGCGCGGTCGGGATCGGGGAACGGGGCTCCGGTGCCCAGCATGGTGACGTACATGAGGAACCTCCTCGGAACATCGGGTTCGCAGGAGGCTAAAGCATTTTTCGACCGGGCACGATCAGGGCCGGCCGCCGCGCTTCAGGTTGACCACGACGACCGCGCCCACCGCCATCGCCGCTCCGCCGATCAGGAAGATCGGGACGTGGCTCCCGGTTATCTCGAACAGCGCGACCAGAGAATAGCCCGCGACGACCTGGGCGATGCCGCCGACCAGCGCCATCGCGCGCCACAGCGGCGGCATCTCGTCCGGTCCCACGATCTGGTGCACCCGGCCCGAGATAATGGCGGAGAACCCCGGCTGCGCGCCGACCACGAGCGAGGAGAACGCCAAGACCCAGACGAGGGGAAGGATCGCCGGCAGGGCGACGCCGACGGCGAGGCTCGCCAGCACCAGGATCAGTCCGACACGGTGGCCGATCCGGTCGGCGAGGCGCCCCCAGAGGAAGGTTCCCGTGATCGCGCCCAGCCCGAACAGCACCCAGTGGAACCCGCCGATCCCCATGCTCTCGCCCAGCCCGCGCACGAGATAGTCGACCCAGTAGATGCTGTGCGGCACGAGCCCGATGCCGAACATGCTTTGCGCCGCGATCAGCCGGAACGCCGCCGGGCTCGGACGGAAGCGCGATCGCGAACGCCCGGCCGCCGGCGCTTCCGCCGGGGTCGCCGCCCGCCATCCCCAGAGAGCCACCGCCACCCCGGCGGCGCCGAACAGCGCGAGGCCCGACCACGCCATGGCAAGGCTTTGCTGGACGAGCAGCGGCACCAGCAGGCCGGAGGCGAGGATCGCGATGCCGACACCCGTGAAGACGATCCCGGTCGCCGCGCCCAGACGGTGCGCCGGCGCGTGGCGGGTGACCACCGCGAGCGCGTAGACCATCATCACGCCCATCGCGATCCCGGCGACGCCGCGCCAGAAGATCAGCCAGCCCGCGCCCGCGGGCGCGATGCTCGCGACCAGGCAGGCGAGCGTGATCCACAGGCACGCCCGCAGCAGCGCCGCTTCCTCCATCCGGCGGCGGAGCCAGGGGGCGGCCAGCGCCCCGATCAGGAAACCCGCCAGATTGAACGCCGCGACCGAGCCCGCTTCCGCGGCGCTCAACCCGCCGTCCTCGATCAGGGCGGGAATCATCGGGGTATAGGAGAACCGGCCGATCCCCATGCCGACCAGCAGCGTGGCCGCGCCCCCGATCGAAAGCCGCACCCATGTCGGCATCGACGATCCTCTGGTGAAGCCGCTCAGCTCAGCATCGTGTTCGGCAGGATCAGCGACAAGCCGGGAAAGGCGACGAGGATCGCGAGGCAGATCATCATCGCCGCCCAGAACGGCAGAATCCCGATATAGATGTCGCGCATCGGCACGTCCCGCGCGACGCCCTTCACCACGAACACGTTCATGCCGACCGGCGGGCTGATCAGCGCCATCTCGAGGATGATCACCATGACGACGCCGAACCACACCCTGAGATCGCTCGAATCGGGCCGCATCCCGAGAAAGGCCGGCAGCTCCGACTGCTCGATGATGGGCAGGACGATGGGCAGGATCAGCACCATCATCGCGAACCCGTCGAGGAACGTGCCGAGCGCGATGAAGGCGAGCAGGATGATGACCAGCAGCGTGATCGGCCCGAGCTCGAGCTCGTTCAGCGCGCCCGCGAGCGACTCCGGGATCTGGGTGAGCGCGAGAAAGGGCGAGAAGACCGCGGCGCCGAGGATGATGAAATAGATCATCGCCGTCGTGCTGACGGTATTCAGCAGCACGGTGCTTGCCATCCGCCGCGACACGGCGCCCCTGCGGAGCGCGAAGAAAATCGCCAGCACCGCGCCCACCGCGGCCGCTTCGACCGGGGTGAACACGCCGCCGTAGATGCCGCCGATCGAGACCACGATGATGGAGACGATCGCAAGGCCGCGGGCCAGCGTGCGGCGCTTCTCCGCCCAGCCGTAGCGCCGCGCGGCCGGACCGATCTCGGGCTTCAGCCAGATCTGGATGAAGATCGCGACCAGGAAGATCGCCGCCAGCAGGAGTCCCGGGATGACGCCGGCGAGAAACAGGCGGCCGATCGATTCCTCGGTCAGGATGGCGTAGATCACGAAACCGGTGGACGGTGGGATGAGGATGCCGAGCGTGCCGCCCGCCGCGACCGCTCCCGCGGCGAGCTTGCGGTCGTATCCGAAGCGCGCCATTTCCGGCAGGGCGACCCGTCCGATGGTGAGCGCGGACGCGACCGAGGAGCCCGAGAGCGCCGCGAACCCGGTGCAGCCGAGCACCGTCCCGTGCGCCAGCCCGCCCCGCATCCAGCCGACCCAGGCGTTGGCCGCGTTGTAGAGATCGCGGCTCATCCCGCAGGCGCTCGCGACGTTCCCCATCAGGACGAAAAACGGGATCACGGTGAGCTCGTAGAAGATCAGCGTGCTCCAGGTCTCGGTCACCAGGGTGGCGAGCGCGGCCGGCCAGCTGTTCAGGACGACGAGCCCCGCGAAGCCCACGACCGTCATCGCCAGCGCGACCGGCACGCGCTGGCTCATGAGGACGAGAAGCAGGCCGAGGCCGACGATGCCGAGTAGCGTCGGGTCCATCAGGCGGTGTCGGTTTCCGCCGCCGCCCAGGCGGCGCGGAAACCAAGCGGCCGCCCGGTCGCGGCAAGTCCGATTTCCGCCGCGAGCACGAGCGCCTGGAACGCGGCGGCCGCCGCCAGCACCCAAAAGAAGGGCTGGAAAGGCAGCTCGATCATGTTGGTCGCCTCGTTGAACAGCGCCGCGTCGTCCGCCCGCAGCCAGGCCCGCCAGGCGAGCAGGGCGAAGATCGCGAACCCGAACGCGCGCACCGCGACGTCGCGGCTCCGGTTCAACCCCGCGAGTCCATAGTCCGGAATCAGGTCGACCACGATGTGCCCGCCGATCCGCCAGGTGAAGGGGAAGGCCAGCGCGACGACCGTCACCATCCCCATCTCCAGCAGATCCTTCGAGCCGAGGATCGGGGCTGCGAAGACGTAGCGCAGCACCACGTCGGCGAAGGTGAGCCCGATCAACGCGACGAGGACGAATCCCGAGACGACGGCGAGCCCGCCCGAGACGTGGTCGAGCGCTTTCAAGCCGCCCGGCCCGGCGCCGTTCCCGGGAAGCGGGCGGCTATTTCTTCATCGCCGCGACGACCTTGCTCGCGGGGATGCCCTTGGCGTCGTGCTCCTTGAGAACGCCGGCCACCGCCGCCGCGGCCCGCTTGTCGAACGCCGCCCGGGCCTCGGGTGTGAGTTCCACGATCTGCTTGCCCTCCAGACCCCGGAACTTCGACAGCGCGATCTGGCCGAACTTGGCGAGGCCCGCCGCCGAGCGCAGGCTGATGTCGAGCCCGGTGAGCTTGTCGAGCACCGCGCGGTTCTTCGGCGAGAGCTCGCCATAGGCCTGCTGGTTCATCACCATGAAGATGGTGGTCGGCATCTCCGGCAGACCGACGGTGACGAATCTGGTGGGTTCGATCAGCTTGAAGATGAGCAGCGAATCGGAGCCCATCAGCGCGCCGTCGACCACGCCGGTGCTCATCGAGGTGTAGACCTTGGTCGCCGGCATCGGCACCGGGGTCGCGCCGTAGGCGGAGATCACCGCCGCCGCCGACTTGGAAGCCACCCGGATCTTGAGCCCCTTGAGGTCGGCGAGCGTCCTGACCGGCTTGTCGCGCATCATGAACACCGCGGGCGGCGTGACGAAGACCGCGAGCGGGCGGGTGCGCTTGAACTCGTCCCGCAAATGCGCGTCCATCACCTTCCAGAGCTTGCGGGTCGCGTCCTGATGGCCCTGCGTGACGCCCGGCAGCTCGATCAGCAGCGTCTTGGGAAACACCGACGAGGTGTAGCCCGGCAGGCCGTACGAAATCTCCGCCACCCGCCTGACCGCCCGCTGGTATTGCTCGACCGGCCCCTTGCCCAGCGCGCCCGCCGCATAGACCTTGATTTTGACCTCCCCGCCGGTCGCCTTGTCGAGGTCGTCCCCGAGCTTGAGGAAGATCGGCTTGTGGAGGATGTATTGCGGCGGGACGAAACTCGCGAGTTTGAGCACCGTCTCCGACACGGCGGGCTGGGCCAGCCCCACCGCGCCCGCCAGCACCGATGCCAGCAGCCCGAGCGTTTTGCGCTTCATCGCCATATCTCCCTATTCGGATGTTTCGGTGGGGGTCCTGGCGGCGACCGACAAAGCATGCACCTGCCCGGCCAGCTCTTCGGCCAGGCAGGCATAGACGAGCCGCTGGCGTTCCACCCGGCTCTTGCCCTCGAAGACGGACGCCGTGATTTCCACCCGGAAATGGCTTTCCCCGCCTTCCGGCGCGCCCGCGTGGCCGAGGTGGAGATGGGACTGGTCCTCGATCTCCAGATGCGCCGGACGGAACGCCTCTTCCAGCTTGCCGCGAATGGTGTCGGCTACGCGCATGATCCGCCGGTTCCCGTCCTTCGCCGGCGTCCCGCCCGCCGACGGTGCCGTGCTTGCCTGCCTCCAACGCCAAAAGCATACTGCGCGCCATGACGGGGAACGGCAACGCTTCTGTCGACCTTGGAGCCGAATGCGAAACGCATATCTGCGCGGCGGCGGGCTGCGGCGAGCCCGCCGCGTACCGCGCCCCGCGCTCGCGCGAGAGGCTGGCGGATTATATGTGGTTGTGTCTCGAGCATGTTCGCGCGTACAACAAGGCTTGGGACTACTATGCCGGCATGAGCGTGGCCGAGATCGAGGCTCACGTTCGCGCCGACACCACATGGCGGCGTCCGTCCTGGCCGTTCGGGACGGGGCATGAGGAGGGGCGCGCCAACCCGCGCGATCCCTTCGACCTGTTCCCCGGCGAGCAGCGGGCCGCGCATGACGGAAGCGAGCGCCTGTCGCCGGCCGACGCGGCCGAGAAGCAGGCGCTCGATGTGATGAATCTGAGCCCGCCGGTGACGGCGGAAACGGTCAAGCTGCGCTACAAGGAACTCGTCAAGCAATTGCACCCCGACGTCAACGGGGGAGACAGGCGGGCGGAAGAACGTCTAAAGCTGGTCAACGACGCCTACAGGACGCTCAGCGCCGCGCGCACCGCCTAGCCTGCCGCACGTTACATCCACCAGGGATTGAAGGTTTATGTCAGCTGACAAGAGCAACGGGGCCAATGGAAGCGCGCCCGTGATGCCCGACATGACGGTGTCGGTTCGCCAGGTGTTCGGGCTGGACACCGACATGCAGGTGCCGGCATTCGGCGTCGCTCCGTCCGACCACGTGCCGGACCTCGACGAGGCCTATTGCTTCGATCACGACACCACGCTCGCCATCCTGGTCGCTCTCAAGCACAACCGGCGCCTTCTGATCCAGGGGTATCACGGCACCGGCAAGTCGACCCATATCGAGCAGGTCGCGGCCCGGCTCAACTGGCCGTGCATCCGCGTCAATCTGGACAGCCATATCAGCCGCATCGACCTGATCGGCAAGGACGCGATCGTGCTGCGCGACGGCAAGCAGGTCACCGAGTTCAGGGAGGGCATCCTTCCCTGGGCGCTGCAGAGCCCCTGCGCGCTGGTCTTCGACGAGTACGATGCCGGGCGGCCCGACGTGATGTTCGTCATCCAGCGCGTGCTGGAGGTCGACGGCAAGATGACGCTGCTGGACCAGAACCGGGTCATCCGTCCGCACCCCGCATTCCGGCTTATGGCGACCGCCAATACGGTCGGACTCGGCGACACGACCGGCCTCTATCACGGCACCCAGCAGATCAACCAGGGCCAGCTCGACCGCTGGAACCTGGTGACCACGCTCAACTACCTGCCGCGCGAGGACGAAGAGGAAATCGTGCTTTCGAAGGTGCCCGATTACGACGACGAGGGCGGCCGCAAGACCATCAGCGCGATGGTGTCTGTCGCGGACATGACTCGCGCGGGCTTCATGAACGGCGATATCTCGACCGTCATGTCGCCCAGGACCGTCATTACCTGGGCGGAGAACAGCCGCCTGTTCGACGACGTCGCGACCGCGTTCCGTATGACCTTCCTCAACAAGTGCGACGAGCTGGAACGCCCGGCGGTGGCCGAGTACTACCAGCGCTGCATGGGGGAAGACCTGCCGGAGGCCACGGTCAAGTCCGGACAGGGCTAGACGCGCGGTCCGGCAAGTGAGTTCCACGCCGTCCGATACCCCTGTCGAGGCGTTTCGCCGCGTTACCGGCGCGGCGATGCGCGCCATCTCCCGGCGCGAGGACGTGACGGTCAATTTCGGCGCGGAACCGCGGCTGGTCGAGAACCAGGCCCGTCTGCCCGTCCCCTCGCGCGACCTGCCGGAGGGCGAGGTGTCGGAGCTGCGCGGCGAAGCCGACGCCATGGCCCTCAAGCTGCGCCACCACGACGCGGACCTCCACGCCCGGCGCGCGCCCGCCGGGGAAACCGCTCGCGCGGTGTTCGAGTCGCTCGAACAGGTGCGGGTCGAGACTATCGGGTCCAGGCACATGGCGGGCGTCGCGGCCAATCTCGACGCCGCGCTGGCCGGGCGCTGCCAGTCGCGCGGCTACGCGCGGATCACCGATGTCGAGGATGCGCCGATCGCCGAGGCCGTCGGCATGATGGCGCGGGAGAGATGGTCCGGCCGGTCGCTGCCGGAGGCGGCCCGCCCGCTGATGGATCTCTGGCGGGAGCAGATCGGCGACAGGATCGATGCCGATCTCGAAGCGCTGCAAACGGCGATCGGCGACCAGGAGACCTTTGCGCGGACGGTCAACAAGCTGCTCTACGACCTCGACCTGCTCGACGAGGAGCCGGGCGAGGGCGAGAGCGAGTCGACCGACCAGGGCGAGGACAGCGAGGAGTCCGACTCCGAGGACGAGGACGCCGAGACCACGGAGATGGACGGCGCGGCCGCCGAGATGGAGGGCTCGCCGTCCTCCGAAATGGAGGATGGCGAAGGCGAGGATTCCGAGGACTCGATGGCCGAACAGGTCCAGGAAGAGATGATGCCGGGAACCGGCGACGAGGAAGGCGAGCGCGCGCAGCGGCGGCGCGCCGACGGGTTCCTCCCCGACGAGGCCCGTCAGCCCGCCTACCGGCCCTATACCGTCGACTTCGACGAGGTGGTGGACGCCGAGGAGCTCTGCGACGCCGACGAGCTGGGCAGGCTGCGGCAGCATCTCGATCAGCAGCTGGCCCATCTCCAGGGGATCATCGCCAGGCTGGCCAACCGGTTGCAGCGCCGCCTGCTGGCCCAGCAGTCGCGATCCTGGGAATTCGACCTCGAGGAAGGGCTGCTCGACGCCGGCAGGCTGTCGCGCGTCGTGGTCAACCCGCTCCACCCCTTGAGCTACAAGATCGAGAAACAGACCGAGTTCCGCGACACCGTCGTCTCGCTGTTGATCGATAATTCGGGCTCCATGCGCGGCCGGCCGATCACCGTCGCGGCCATGAGCGCCGACATCCTCGCGCGCACGCTCGAACGCTGCGGGGTGAAGGTCGAGATCCTCGGCTTCACCACGCGCGCCTGGAAGGGCGGGCAGGCGCGGGAGAAGTGGCTGTCCGAGGGCAAGACCCCCAACCCCGGGCGGCTCAACGACCTTCGCCACATCGTCTACAAGGACGCCGACGCGCCGTGGCGCCGGGCGCGCAAGTCGCTGGGGCTGATGCTGCGCGAAGGGTTGCTGAAGGAGAACATCGACGGCGAGGCGCTGGTCTGGGCGCATCAGCGGCTCCTTTCCAGGCCGGAGCAGCGCCGGATACTGATGGTGATCTCGGACGGCGCCCCGGTCGACGATTCCACGCTGTCGGTGAACCCGGGCAACTATCTCGAGCGCCATCTGCGCGACGTCATCGCATGGATCGAGGGCCAGTCGCCCGTCGAGCTGACGGCGATCGGCATCGGCCACGACGTCACCCGCTACTACAACCGCGCGGTCACGATCATGGACGCCGAGCAGCTCGGCGGCACCATGATGGGCCGGCTGACGGAACTGTTCGAGGAAGATCTCGGCGGGCCGGGCGGACGCGCGGCGGTCGGAGAGCGCCTGATCGCTTGACGGTCGGGCCGGCCTCAGCCCGCGGGCGCGGTGGCCGCGGCCGCCTTCTTGATCCGGCGCTTGATACGGACCGCCTCTTCCGCGAGCTTCGAGTCGGGCGTTCCCAGGAGATAGGCGTCGAGCCCGCCATTGTGCTCGATCGAACGGATCGCCCGCGCGGTCAGGCGCAGCTTCACCGTCCTGCCGAGCGCATCCGACAACAGCGATGTCTGCTGCAGGTTGGGCAGGAAACGCCGCCTGGTCTTGTTGTTCGCGTGGCTGACATTGTTTCCGGTCAGCACGCCCGTCCCCGTCACGCTGCAACGCCGCGCCATGGTCCGCACTCCGTTCGGATGAGGCGGGCTTTTTAGTCGCCCGCGTGCGCCCCAGTCAAGACGTGCGGTGGCGAAGCGCGAGGCCGGCCGCCAGCAGGGCCGCGGCCAGCATCGTCGCCGCGCCCAGCAGGAACGGCCAGTCGTGTCCCAGCCCCGCGAAGATGGAACCGCTGAGCGCCGGCCCGAGGATCCGCCCCAGCCCGCCGGAAGACTGCGAAACCCCCAGGAGAGCGCCGCGCTCGTGCGGCCGTGCGCGCTGCGAGATCAGCGAGGACAGCGACGGGCCGCAGACCGACACCCCTCCCACGATCAGCCCCAGCCCCAGCATGACCGCCGCCATGCCGGAGGCGAGCGGCATGACGAGGCAGCCGGCCATCACCGTCGTCATGCCCGCCGCGACCGTGTAGCGCTCGCCCGCGAACCGGGTGATCGGTCCGACGGCCACGCCCTGCACCAGCACCGCCACCGCGCCCATGAAGGTGTACATGTAGCCGTTCCGCGTCGGCCCCCATCCGAACCGCGCCTCCGACCACAGCGCGAAAACCGTCTCGATCCCGGCGAACACGAACGGGGTGGAGAAGACCAGCAGCAGGAGCGGCGCGACCTCCGCATCGCGGACGCGGCGCCAGACCTGTCTGCCCGCGTTCGACCGGGCACGGGCGAGCTGCCCGCCGCTCGCGCTCTCGCGCAGAAGGATCGCGGCAAGCCCGAACGCCAGGGCCGCTGCCGCCGCGGCGACGACGAAGGGCAGCACGAAATCGGCCTGGAGCGGATCCGGCCCCGCGAGCAGGCCGCCGATCGCGGGCCCGACGACGAATCCGAGCCCGGCGGCCGCTCCGACGCGTCCCATGGCCCCGGCGCGCCGGTCGGCCCCCACCAGATCCGCGACGTAGGCGTGCGCGACGCCGATATTGCCCGCCATGATCCCGCCGAAGGCGCGCGCCAGGAAAAGCCCCGTCAGGGAGTCCGTCTGAGCCAGCCAGAGATAGGCGAGGCAGGAACCGAACGAGGTCGCGAGCAGCACCGGCTTGCGGCCGATACGATCGCTGACGCGGCCCCAGACCGGTGCGAAGGCGAACTGGGCGGCCGTGTAGCTCGCCGCGACAAGGGTGACCGTCCCCGGGCTCGCGCCGAAAGCCTGGGCGTAGAACGGCTGAAGCGGAAGGACGATCCCGAAGCCGATCAGGTCGACGAAAACGATCAGGAGCAGCGCCGGCACGGGATCCCTGCCGCGGCCCTGCTACCAGGCAAAGCCCGGCAGGGTGAAGGTCGGCGCGACCCGATGCGCGTCCAGAAGCGCCGAGAGCGACCCGTCGCGGCCTATCTCGGCCGCATGCAGCCCGCCGAGGACCAGCGCGGAATCGCAGCCCGCCGCCGCCGCGCCCTCGATGTCGGTTGCCATGGAGTCGCCGATCGCCACCACGCGATCCCGCGGCGGTCCGCCGAGTCGGGCAAGGCACAGATCGTAGATCGCCGGGCGCGGCTTGCCGTGCCAGGCAACGCTGCCGCCGAGCGCTTCGTACCGGACCGCCAGCGCGCCGGCGCAGAGCATCTCCGAGCCCCCCTGCATGACGCTGAGGTCCGGGTTGGCGCAGATCATGGGCAGGTCGAGGCCGGCCGCCCGCGCGAGGTCGTCCTCGTAATCGGCCAACGCAGCGCCCTTGCGCCACGGACCGATATTGACGATGAACTCCGCGTCCTCGAACGCGTCCACGCGGTCCAGGTCGAGCCCGGTCAGGATGTCGTTCTCCATCGTTTCCCCGAGCACGATGCAGCGCCGTCCCAGCGCGGCATGAAAGGAGTCGGTCCGGTCCGCGAGCGCCGCGTGAACCGACTCGCCCGAGGCGACGATGTTGCGGCGGTGGCGTTCCGGCAGCCCCAGCCTCGCCAGCATGCGCGCCACATCCCGGGACCGGCGCGGCGCGTTGGTCAGGAAAACCACCTCCTTGCCCCGTTCGGCCAGCCGGTCGAGCGCGTCGGTCACGCCGGGATAGAGCCGGAGCCCGTCATGGAGGACGCCCCAGACATCGACGATGAAGCCGTCGAAGGACTCGGCCAGAGGCCGGACGCCGGTCAGCGCAACGGGGTTCGCAGCCATGCCATGTGGATGCCATGCCCGCCGGCAAAAGGAAAGCGTCCCCGATTTGCCGGACATCGGACCGTGCTCTATATCCGATGCCACGCGAGCGGGAGCCCGAGGACTTGTCCGGCGCAATCGAGCGGATCGAGAGCATCGACGACGCTAAGCGCAACATCGTCGAGGAATTCGCCTTCCTCGGCGACTGGGTGCAGCGCTACGAATATATCGTCGATCTCGGCAAGGGTCTCGACGGGCTCGACGAGGCGGAGAAGGTGGACGACCGGCTGGTGCCCGGCTGCCAGTCCCGCGTCTGGTTCTACGCCGACCGCGACGGGCCCAGGCTCCGCTTCCGGGCCGACAGCGACGCAATCATCGTCCGGGGGCTGATCGCCCTCCTGCTCAGGATCTATTCCGGCCGCACGCCGGAGGAGATTCTGGCGACGCCGCCCTCGTTCTTCGAGGCGCTCGAACTCGGCTCGCATCTGAGCGGCAGCCGCGCCAACGGGCTGCACGCGATGGTGCAGCGCATTCACGAGCTCGCATCGGCCGGAGCGACAGCCTAGTCCCGCAGGTCCTGGAAGCGGGGCGCCTTGACGCTCGCCTCGAAATCGCGGGCCAGGGTGCCGAGCGGCAGCACCTCCACGTCGGGCCGGACTTCGAACACACCCCTTACCGAGCCGGCGACTTCACCCGATACCGTGCCGTCGTCCATTCCCCGCTTGACCTCGATCAGCAGCCGCAGGACCTCCCGGTCGTCCGCGGTGACGAGTTCCACCCGGAAATCGGTGACCGCGGGCTGGCGGAACATGAAGTCCTCGAACTCGGCGTGATTCACGTTGATGCCGCGGATCTTGAAGAAACCCACCGTCCGGTGGGCGTGCCGCATGACCGGGAACACCGAGAACGGTCCTTCGAGAGACGTCCCGTTTCGAATGCTGACGATGTCGCCGGAGCTCCAGCGCAGGAACGGCGTCGCGTTGTTGACGAAGAGCGGCGTGATCACCATCAGCCCCTCTTCGCCTTCG
Source organism: Defluviicoccus sp. (assembly GCA_022826125.1). Classification (GTDB taxonomy): domain Bacteria; phylum Pseudomonadota; class Alphaproteobacteria; order MPNO01; family MPNO01; genus MPNO01. The sequence continues at coordinate 7,323 of JAJDVM010000352.1, read as the reverse complement.
GGCAGCGCGCGGCCGGTGTCGGGATCGACGACCTCGAAGACCGCCTGGTCGGTCCAGATGTGGAACCCTTCCTCGACCTTGCTGTCGGCCCCCAGAATGCCGATCTCGGTCATGCCGAAGAGGTCGCGCACCTCGTCCACCCCCCACATGCGCTCGAGCTTCTCCCGCTTGGCCGCCGACAGCGCTTCTGCCCCGACCAGCAGCTTGCGCACCGACCCGTCCGCGAGATCGATACCCCCGGCCTCCGCGAGGTTGGCGAGATGGAGGCCGTAGCTCGGCATGCCCATCCACAGCGTCGGCCGCAGCCGGGACAGGAGATCGAGCTGGATTTCCGAGGGGGTCGTGTTGCCGGCGCCCACCCAGACGATGCCGATGCCCGCGTCGTTGGCGGTGCGGGACCATAGCTGTCCCGCCGGATGGACGCCGAAGGGGAACGACATGTGGCAGAGATCGTCCGGTTCGACGCCCGCGCAAACCCAGCAGCGCACGAGCTGGAGGAAGCTGTAACGCATGTCTTCCGCCGTCCGCGGGTAGTAGATCGGAACGCCCGTCGCGCCGCCCGAACGCCAGTATTCCGCGATATCCCGGCGGTCGCAGACGACCATCCGCTGCTCGAACGTGTCGGGCGGGATCTCCCGCAGGGTTTCCTTGTCGATAATCGGGATCTTCGCCCACTCGTCGGGATCGTCGAGCCGGTCGGGATCGATGCCGTCCAGCCTGCCGGCGTAGAACGGCGCCCGCTTCGCCCGCTGGAAGGCAACGCGCTTGCGGCGGCTCTGGATCGCTTCGATTTCGTCCTTCGACGAAGGCAGCTGGAGGTCCATCGGTCGTCTCCGCCCGTTGCGGCGGCGATCCTAGAAGAACTCCCGCGCAAATCGAATATCGGGATTGCGGTCGGGGCGCCCGATGTGATTCTCTAGGCGCGGCATGACGGCAAATTCTCTTACCTGGCACGACGGCGCGTGGCACGAGGGCAACCCGCCGCTTCTCGGACCGATGGATCACAGCTGGTGGATGGCCTCCACCGTGTTCGACGGCGCCCGGGCGTTCGGGGGCCTCGCGCCCGACCTCGATCTCCACTGCGCGCGCGTGCTGCGTTCGGCCGAGACCTTCGGGATCGCGCCGGAGATCGACGGCCCGGCCATCGAGGCGCTGTGCTGGGAGGGGATTGGCCGATTCGACGCGCGCGCCGAGCTCTATATCCGTCCGATGTTCTACTTCACCGGCGGATTCGTCGTGCCCGATTACGACGCGGCGAGGTTTCTGATCACGATATTCGAATCGCCCCTGCCCCCGTGGCGCGGGTTGACGGCCTGTCTGGTGCCGTTCAGTCGTCCCGCTCCCGAAACGGCGCCGACCCACGCGAAAGCATCCTGCCTCTACCCCAACGTGGTGCGCTGCATGACCGCCGCGCGGGACAAGGGCTTCGACACCGCGATGGTGCTCGATCCCGACGGCAACGTGGCCGAATTCGCCACCAACAACCTGTTCATGGCGAAGGACGGGACGGTGAAGACGCCGGCCGCGAACGGCTGCTTCCTCGCCGGTATCACGCGCTCGCGGGTGATCGCGCTCCTGCGCGGCGCGGGCGTGCGCGTGGAGGAGACGACGCTGTCGGTCGAGGATGTGATGGATGCCGACGAGGTTTTTCTCACCGGCAACTACTCGAAGGTGTTGCCGATCTCCAGAGTGGAGGAGCGCGAGTATCCCGTAGGGCCGATGGCCGAACTCGCGCGAAAGCTCTATTTCGAATTCGCCGAGCGCGAAGGCCGCCGGCGTGCCGCCTGACGCTCACTCCGCGGCGGCGGCTTCCCCGTCCACGGCCCGGCGCATCAGGGCGACCGTCTCCTCGATCCCGTAGAGGGCGACGAAAGAGCCGAAGCGCGGGCCCTGGTGCTGGCCCAGCAGGACCTCGTAGAGCGCACGGAACCAGTCGCGAAGGTTCTCGAAAGCGTGCTCCTTGCCGATCCGGTAAACCTCGTTCTGAATCGCCTCGGCATCGGCGTCCCGCGGAAGCGCTTCCAACGCATCCGCGAGATCGCCCATCGCCGCCCGCTCCTCCTCGCTCGGCGGGCGATAGGTCTTGCCGGGCTTCACGAAGTCCCGGTAATAGGCGATGGCATGCTCGACCAGCCGGTCGAGAAACGGCGCGCTCTCCGGCGTCGCGGCGGGCGCGTAACGGGTGATGAAGCCCCACAACATCGCCTTGTCCTCGGCGTTGCAGACCGAGGCGAGGTTGAGCAGCAACCCGAAACCGACATGCCCCTCGGCGGGCGGCGGATCGCCGGCGTGGATGTGCCAGGCCGGGTTGTCCCGCCGTTCGCTCTCGCTCTGGCCGGGGAACTTCTCCAGCCAGCCCATATAGTCGTCGACCTGACGCGGGATGATGTCGAAATAAAGCCGCTTCGCCTTCCTGGGCGAGCCGTACATGAAAAGCGCGAGGCTCTCCGTCGGCGCATAGGCGAGCCATTCCTCCACCGAGAGCCCGTTGCCGCGCGACTTCGATATCTTCTCCCCCGCCTCGTCGAGGAACAGCTCGTACGTGAACCCCTCGGGCGGCCGGGCGCCCAGCAGCCGGCATATCCGGCCCGACAGCTTGACCGAATCGATCAGGTCCTTGCCCGACATCTCGTAATCCACGCCGAGCGCGACCCAGCGCATCGCCCAGTCCGCCTTCCACTGCAGCTTGCAATGCCCGCCGGTGACCGGGACCTCGACCTTGCGGCCGTCCTCGGCTTCGTACGCGACGGTTCCCGCGTCGGCGTCGCGGGCGATCACCGGCACCTGCAGCACCTGCCCGGTATCCGGGCAAATCGGCAGGAACGGGCTGTAAGTCGCGCGCCTCTCTGGTCCGAGCGTCGGAAGAATCACGTTCGTGATGCGCTCGTAATCGGAAAGGACGGCCAGCAGCGCCGAATCGAACGCTCCCGACTTGTAGCATTCGGTCGCGCTCTTGAATTCGTAGTCGAAGCCGAAACCGTCGAGAAAGCCGCGAAGGCGGGCGTTGTTATGGTGGCCGAAGCTCTCATGGGTGCCGAACGGATCCGGAATCGCGGTGAGCGGCTTGCCAAGATGGCTCTCCATCATGTCCGCGTTCGGGATGTTCTCCGGCACCTTGCGCAGCCCGTCCATGTCGTCCGAGAACGCGAACAGCTTGCTCGGCATGTCCGACAGCTCCGCCAGCGCCCGCCGCACCATCTGGGTGCGGACGACCTCGCCGAAGGTGCCGATGTGGGGCAGCCCGGACGGGCCGTAGCCGGTTTGCAAAAGGACGTAGCCCTTCTCCGGAACCGCGCCGCCGGTCCGTTTCAGGACCTTGCGCGCCTCCTCGAACGGCCAGGAACGCGGTTCGTCGGCTGGCATCTGCCTGCTCATCGCGGGGACTGCTTAGGTTTCCGGTCGTCCGGCGTCAATCGGCGGTGCTGTAGTATAGTCGGGATATGGCATCCGCCGATCTCTTTGGCGACCCGGAGGGCCATCCCGTTCTGGTCGCCAATATCCGGGAATCCCTGTTCCTCGATGCCGACGGCAAGACGCGGACGATTCCCCACCGCGACGCCGTTGACGCCCTCGCCAGGGGGGCGGTTCCCATCGTCTGCCACCGCAAGGTTCTGGCGCAAAGGCTGGGCGCAAGACCGTTCAGGGCCTGCGACCTGCTCGAACTGTTCGCGTTCGTGCGCCCGGCGGCGTCCTGCCTCCCGACCGCGGGCGGGCTCGCCGACGCGCTCGACCTGCCCCGGCCGGAAGGGTTGGCCCAGGATGCCGCCACTCTCGCCCGCGCGGCCCGACTGCTGCTCGACGAGCTCGACCCCGCCGCCGACCCGGATGCGGCGGCCATCGCCTCGTTCATGGCGGGCGCCGGCTGGCCCTGGGCGGAGGCGGTCCTGGGCAGACTCGGAGCGGCGGACCCGCTCCCGGCCGATACCGCGGGTCTTCGCGTATGGAGCCGCCTGCCGGAGTTCGCGGAGCACGCACCCCAGCCGCAGCCCGGCAGCGTTCCCGTCGAGCCCGGCGAAGCGAGGCGCCGCCTCGCGGACTTGCTCGGCCCCGGTGCCGAGGACCGTCCCGGTCAAGCGGATTTCACCTCTGCGCTCACCGCGGCATTCGTCCCGCGCGACCGCGAGGACGTTCCGGCCGTCGCGATCGCCGAGGCCGGCACCGGCGTGGGCAAGACGGTCGGCTACATCGCACCGGCGAGTCTGTGGGCGGAACGGAACGGCGGGCCGGTCTGGATCAGCACGTTCACCCGCAACCTGCAGCGCCAGATCGACACCGAGCTCGACCGGCTCCACCCCGATCCGGACGTGAAGCACCGCCGCGTGGTGATCCGGAAGGGCCGGGACAACTATCTGTGTCTCCTGAACCTGGAGGAGGCGCTGGGTCGCGGGGGCGCCGATACCGTGGACGACATCGCGCTCGGCCTGGTCGCGCGCTGGACGGCGGCGACCCGGGACGGCGACATGGTGGGCGGCGATTTCCCCGCGTGGCTCGCCGATCTGCTGGGGCCCCGCAACACCCTGGGCCTCGCCCACCGCCGCGGCGAGTGCGTCTACTCGGCCTGCGCGCACTACCACAAGTGCTTCATCGAACGCACCGCCCGGCGCGCCCGGCGGGCCGACATCGTGGTCGCCAACCATGCGCTGGTGATGACCCTCGCCGCCGTCGGTGGAGCCGACGACCGGTTCGTGCCCGGCCGCGTGATCTTCGACGAGGGCCATCACGTCTTCGATGCCGCCGACGATGCCTTCGCGGCACGGCTGGGCGGGCTGGAGGGCGTCGATCTCAGGCGCTGGCTACTGGGCGCCGAGGACACGCGCGGACGCCGCGCGCGCGGGCTCGCCCGCCGGATCGAAGATGCCGCCATGCTCGACGACGCGCTCGGCGAGGCGATGGCGGAGACCCTCAAGGCGGCGACGAGCCTGCCGGCCGCCGGCTGGAACGCGCGCCTTGCCTCGGATACCCCGCGCGGTCCGGCGGAAACCTTCCTCGCCGCCGTTCGCCGGCAGGTCTACGCCCGGTCGAGGGACACGAGCATCCCCTACGATCTCGAGGCCGAGACCCGGCCTCCCGTGCCCGGGCTGATCGAGGCGGCGAAAGCGCTCGAAAGCGCGTTCGGCGGATTGATCGCTCCCGCCCGCGCGATCGCGGCGCGGCTCGATGCCCTGCTGGACGAAGAGGCGGAGCATCTCGACACGTCGACCCGCAACCGGTTCGAGGCCGCCGCCCGCGGCCTCAGGATCAGAATAGACGGACAGCTCGAGAGCTGGCGCGCCATGCTCCGCGCGCTGGAGGACGACACGCCGGAAGTTTTCGTCGACTGGTTTTCCGTCACCCGCTACCAGGGGCGCGATATCGACGTCGCGATGAATCGCCACTGGCTCGACCCGTTGTTGCCGTTCGCGGAAACGGTCGTGGCGCCGGCTCATGGCGTCGTCGTCACGTCCGCCACCCTGCGCGACGGGACCGGCGATGTGGAGGCCGATTGGCGCACGGCCGAGATGCGGACCGGAGCGCGCCATCTGCCCGCGCCCGCCATCCGGGTCGAGGCGCCATCGCCCTTCGACTATGCGCGTCTCGCGCGGGTATTCGTCGTCACCGACGTCCGCAGGGACGATGCCGGCCAGGTGGCCGGCGCCTACCGCGCGCTGATGCGGGCCTCCGGCGGCGGCGCGCTCGGCCTCTTCACAGCGATTTCACGCCTGCGCGCGGTGTACGAGAGAATTGCCGTCGACATGGAAAATGCCGGGTTTCCGCTGCTCGCCCAACATGTCGACTCGCTCGACACCGCCAGCCTTGTCGACATTTTTCGTGCCGAGTCCGATACCTGCATGCTCGGCACCGATGCGGTACGCGACGGGGTAGACATTCCGGGGCCTTCGCTCCGGCTGATCGTGTTCGACCGCGTGCCCTGGCCGCGCCCCACCATCCTCCACCGCGAGCGGCGCAAGGCGTTTCCCGATATCCGTTATGACGACATGCTGGCCCGGTTGCGGCTCAAGCAGGCATTCGGCCGTCTCGTGCGCAAGGCCGACGATGTTGGCGTGTTCGTCCTGCTCGATCCCAGAATGCCGTCGCGCCTTCACGGCGCCTTCCCGCCCGAGGTTCCGATCGAACGCGTCGGTCTCGCCGAAGCCGTCGCCGCCACCCGGTCGTTCCTCTCCGCATCTACCGGTTGACCGCAAACGGGCGCGGGAAGAGATTGGAACGCGACCACTCGGCGCCGGGGCGTCCAGACCGACACACGATGCGATGACCGAAGGACCGCTCGCGGCTTACCGCGCCCGCACCCGAGCCGGCGCGCTGAAGCCCGACCCCGACCAGGCGCTTGCCGCCGAAAAGCTCCAGAGCCTTCACAACGCGCTCGCGGGCTACCGGCCCGACGCGGGCGAGGGCGGCTGGCGGGCGCGCCTCGGCCTCGCGCGCCGCCGCGGAGACGCGCCGCAGGGGCTCTACATGTTCGGCGGCGTCGGTCGCGGAAAGACGATGCTGATGGACATCTTCTTCCACGGCGCGCAGGTGGCGCTCAAGCGGCGCATCCACTTCCACGCGTTCATGCTCGAGGTCCAGGACCGGCTGCACGCCCTTCGCAAGGACCGGCGCGCCGATCCGCTGGCCCGGCTCGGGGGTGAAATCGCCGACGAGGCCTGGCTTCTGTGCTTCGATGAATTCCAGGTCGAGAATATCGCCGATGCCATGATTCTCGGTCGCCTGTTCGAGGCGCTTCTGGCAAGGGGCGTCGTCGTGGTCGCGACCAGCAACGTGGCACCGGGCGACCTCTACAAGGACGGGCTGCAGCGCGACCGCTTCGAGCCGTTCATCGAGCTGATCCGCGAAAGGCTCGACCTCCTGGCGCTGGAGGGGGCGGTGGATTACCGGCGTCTCAGGATCCGCGACCTCGCCGTCTATCACACCCCGCTGGGCCCGGCCGCCGACAAGGCGCTCGAAGAGTCTTTCCTTGCGTTGACCGAAGGGGCGGCGTCCTGCCCCGCGGAAATTTCTGTCCTGGGGCGAGTGCTGCACGTGCCGCGCGCGGCGCGGGGCGTTGCGGCGTTCACTTTCGAGGCGTTGTGCGGGCGCCCGCTCGGCGCCGCCGACTATCTGGCGCTCGCGCGGAACTTCCACACGCTGGTGCTGGACGGCGTTCCCAGACTCCACGCCGCCCGCGCGGACGAGGCCAAGCGCTTCGTCAACCTCGTCGATGCGCTCTACGAGAACCGGGTGAAGCTGGTGATGTCGGCGGAGGCGACTCCGGACGGGCTTTACCCGGCGGGAGACGCGGCTTTCGCCTTCAAACGCGCGGTTTCGAGGCTGCTCGAAATGCAG
>JAJDVM010000243.1 GCA_022826125.1 Defluviicoccus sp. | reverse complement strand
CCGCAATCGCGGCGCGACGACGCTGTCCGGCGGGCAGCAGAAATTCGTCGCCTTCGCCCGTGCCATCATGTGCGGCACCAAGCTGCTGCTGCTGGACGAGCCCAGCGAGGGCATCGCGCCCGTTTTCGCCCAGCGGATGGTGGAAATCCTCGCAAGTCTCAAGGAAGAGGGCGAGTCGGTCCTCGTCGCGGAGTCGAACGACGTCCATATCGCCCGCCTGCTCGACGACATCTTCGTGATCGAGCGCGGCAGCATCGTTCCGCACTGACCGCGCGTCCGGTCATGCCCGGACTTGTTCCCGGGACACAAGGAGAGCGCGGTCCGGGTGTCTCGGCGGACCGTCGCCGACGCAGGAGCGGATACGTCGACGGGCGTTCACAACGGGCGCAACCTGCTGCGCCGTCAGGCGACTAAGCGCTGCCACTGTCCCCGGTAGAACCGTTTATACAGCTGCCGGGTCAAGATCGGTGTTTCCAAGCGTGGTGTTGCTTGTGGGTGTGCCATTAAGTGCTAGATCAAGGCTGTTCTGAGACGGCAATCACCTGACAGTTCGGCCGGTGCTGGCGCGCGACCGCCAAGAGTCGTGCGCGCGGCGGCGATGTACACGCTGATCGACACCGCCAAGCTCAACGATGTCGATCCGCAGTAACCATCCGGCGTAGACCGCCTGTTTGGGACAGCCGCATAATGTAGATCCCGAGTGTCGATTTGCCTCAAGGGAACCAACCCGATGAAATTCCAGCGAGTGCTCGTCGTCGCCATTGCAGGAGCGGTGCTGACCCTCGGCGGGTGTACCGGTGGGGGAGGGGACCAAGCCGGGCCGCTTCCACCGGTCGAAATACCCACACTCACGCCCGAGTCCCAACCGTTTCGGACCGGGACGGCCTTCGCCGATGGCGTGTTCAGTGTCGACGTGCCGACCCCCGACGGCCGGACCCGCACCCTCGATACCGTCCGGCACCTGGAAGGGTCGTGGGCGCGTTTCCTTCCCCGACCCGTCCAACCCGACCATTCCAGCCGTGAATGGTTGCTCGCGGAAAACCACTACGACGGTGGGATTCTGCTCTACGGCGTCGTCTCGTGGAACGTTGCCGACCCCACCGACTATCTTGCGGCGGGATGGTGGCTGACCTACCCGCCGGACGTACCCTTTTGGGAGTTCGAGTCCGCCACACGCGGGGTCTTTCTCGACGGTCCGGAGCTCGATCCCGCCCGACCGCCCGACCTCCCGCTGACGGGCACGGCCAGCTATGCCGGAAGTATGGGTGGTCTTTACACGTACAGCTACGGACGGGCGTGGGACGAGCTGGCCGGATCCACCGAGATCACGGAGTTTACCGGGCCGGTCTCGTTGACCGCCGACTTCGACCGGAACCGGCTCACCGGGTGCCTCGGGTGCCTGGAGCCGATCGAGATCGCGCCCGGTCAACACCTTTATCCCATCGTTTCCTGGCGGGACCCCGATCCCGCGTCGTCGCCGGCCGACTACGATCTCCACTTTGCCGCATCCTTCGACGCCACCGGGGCCTTCGAGGATACCGCCGTTACCGTGACGCACCCCGACCGCACCATCGTCAGCAGCGCCGGGACGTGGCGAGGACAGTTCTCGAACGTGCCGGATGCGGACGGCAATCCCCGGCGCGTGGTCGGCTCGACCGATGTGCTGTTTGCCGAAGACGACGGCTCGCATGGACGCTTTACGGGCATCTTCGATGCGCTGACACCTAGGACGATCGCACCGCCCGACCGCTAGGCCGGCCGGCGCCGCGCCCGCGGATCATGTCCCCAAGCGTCGTGCAAGGGCCTGGCGTCGGGGTTCTCCGCGACGATCCGGAGCCTCTCGGCCTCGCTTCAACGATGACGACGGGAAACCGGACGCGCAGGCCCGACCCCAAACTCCTCATCCGAATCCGACATCTGCGATCGTGTCCACTTAAACCCTGGTGGACACCTCACAGCCGTCCACTCCCGATGCCGGCATTCAGATCCAAGAAGGGTTCCCGCCAGAGGAAGTCCGCCATGACCCGGACCGGGCATCCACGTTCCTCCTCCGCCCCGCTGTCACCCCGGCCTAGAGCCGGGGGCCAGGGCCACAGGCACCGCCGTCGCCCGGCTTCCCCCGGATCGCGGTCCGGGGCAGGCCTGGACCCCGGCTCAAGGCTAGGGTGACAACAGGAGGACAAAGAGAACAGATGCGGGTGGGACGCGATCCGTGTCCCGAACCGGCGGAAGCGCCGGAAAAATCCGTGGACTGACCGCTCTCGTTTCCGGGCGCTTCCGATCCGGATTCCTTTGTGCTACCGTTTTCGCCGGTTTGGGATAAACCGTCCGCGAACGGCCGCGAATAACGGTAATCAACGACACCAGTAAGCGAAGTCGGTAAGAGACGGCCGCGCGGAGCCCTACGGAAAGGGAGGTCCGTCATGCGGCAAATCTCGAAATTCAGGATACCCGCGTTCGTTCTCGGCGCACTCGCGGCCGGAGCGATGGCGTTCGGCGCGGCCGCGGCCCCGCCGAAGGGGGCGCCCAAGGCGCTCAAAGTAGCGTTCGTGGACTTCTTCTCGGGCGGCGCGGCGGTGTTCGGGGTGTCCGGCAAGGGCACGTCCGAATGGCTGGTCGCCAAGTGGAACAAGGAAGGCGGCATCGGCGGCGTTCCGATCGATCTCGTGCTGGTCGACGAGGGCGGCGGGCCGAAGAAGCAGGTCTCCGAGCTCAGGCGTCTGGTCCTCGACGAGAAGGTGGACGCGGTCGTCGGCTACACCTCCAGCGGCAACTGCCTCGCCATCGCGCCGGTGGCCGAGGAGCTCAAGGTGCTGACGGTGGTGCATGTCTGCGGCACCCACCGGCTGACCGAGGACAACAAGCTGAAATACGTTTTCCGGACGGCTGCCAATCAGGCCGGTGACAGCGTCTCGCTGGCGCGCTACGCGCTTTCGGTCAATCCCGACATCAAGACCATCGCCGGCGCCAACGAGGACTATGCCTGGGGCCGCGATTCCTGGGAGGCGTTCAAGATCGCGATGCAGCGCCTCAAGCCCGACGTGAAGGTGGTCGCCGAGCTCTGGACCAAGTTCCAGGCCGGCGAGTACTCGGCCGAGATCTCCCGCCTTCTGGCGGCGCGTCCCGATGTCGTCCACTCCAGCTTCTGGGGCGGCGGGCTGATCACCTTCATCAAGCAGGCGCGGCCCCGCGGGCTGTTCGACCAGAGCCTGGTCCTGCTCAGCACCGGCGAGCAGGTGCTGCAGAATGTCGGCAAGTCGATGCCCGACGGCGTGGTCGCGGCGCCCCGCGCGACCGCCGGGTTCTTCGCTCTCAAGGGGACCAAGGCGCACCAGGATTTCGTCGCCGCGGTCTACGCGCACAACAAGCGCTATCCCGACTACCCCGCCTACCGCACCTACCAGGCGTGGTCGGGGTTGAAGGCCGCCTACGAGAAGGCGATCGCGGCTGCCGGCCGCTGGCCCACCACCGAGGAGGTCATCAAGGCCTTCGAGGATCTGAGTTGGGAGACTCCGAGCGGCACCATCACCATGCGGTCCGATCACCAGGCGGTGCATGGCGGTCTGGTCGGGATGACCAAGTTCTCGAAGAAATACGGTTTCGCGATCCTCGAGAAGATCGTCCACCACAAGGCGGAGGACATCAACCCGCCGCTCGGCACCAAGACTCTCGACTGGGTGCGGGGCATCAAGTAGCCGGTCGTTTGTCTGCCGACCGAACGGAAGCGCGAGGGGGGACTCGTCCCCCTCGCGCCCCGGTTCGGACGGCTTGAGCGGGGCGGCAAGCAGGGGTCCGGCGCCGAATGAACCTTCTCACGATCATCGTTTTCGACGCGATCAACTACGCGGCGACGCTGTTCCTGCTGTCGGTCGGGTTGACCGTCGTGTTCGGCGTGATGCGGATCCTCAACGTCTCGCATGGCGGCATCTACGCGCTCGGCGCCTATATGGGCACCTGGCTCGCGCTCCTCGTGCTCGAGGTCGACCTGCCGCCGGTGCTGACCTATCTGATGCTGCTGCTGGGCGCGCTGATCATCGGCTTCCTCCTCGGGCCGATCATCGAACGATTGCTGTTGCGCCGGATCTACGGCAGCGACATGCATATCCAGCTGCTGCTGACTTTCTCGATCCTTCTGATCCTGGACGACAGCATGAAGCTGATCTGGGGGATGGAGCCGCTGTTCATCTCAGAGCCCTATTCGATGCTCGGCAGGTTCAAGGTCGGCGGGATCATCTACCCCTGGTACGACTTCGTGCTGGTCGGGGTCTCGGTGGTCTTCGGCGGGGCGCTGGTGTGGATGGTGCGGGCGACCCGGTTCGGCAAGCTCGTCATCGCGGTGATTCATGACCGCGAGGTCAGCCAGGCCATCGGCATCAACGTCAACCTGGTCTTCACGGTGGCCTTCACGGTCGGGGCCCTCGCCGCGGCACTGGGGGGCGCGTTCGTCGCGCCCAAGATCGCCGTCGTTCCGCAATTCGCGCTGGAGGTCGTCGTGCTCGCCTTCGCGGTCATCGCGATCGGCGGGATGGGCAGCATCGAAGGCGCGGCGGTCGGCGCGGTAATCGTGAGCCTCGCGCGGGCGCTGGCGATCCATCTCGCGCCCGAGGTCGAGCTCATGGTGGTCTATCTGATCATGATCATGGTGCTGGTGGTCCGGCCCCAGGGGCTCTTCGGCGAAGCGGAGCTCCGAAGGATATGACGAACTGGATGGACTGGAGAGCCTTGCCGCGCGCCGGCGTGGTCGCGGCCGCGCTTCTGATCCTGGTGCCGCCGTTTCTGCCGGGCTGGATCCTGTTCGTCCTGACCAAGGCGATGTTCATGTTCATCGCCGTCATGGGGGTCTCCGTCCTGCTGCGCGGCGGGCTGCTCACCTTCGGCCACGCGCTCTACTACGCGACGGGCGCCTATGCGGTCGGCTTCTGCATCAAGTGGCTCGGCGTCCGGGAGCTGCTCTTCCTGATTCCGCTCGGCGCGCTCGCGGGTTTCATCATGGCCGCGCTGGTCGGGATCGTCATGGCGCGCTACCGCGAGGTCTTCTTCGCGATGCTGAACCTCGCCTTCTCGATGATGCTGTTCGGCGTCCTGCTCAAGCTCTACTGGATTACCGGCGGCACCGACGGGCTGGCGATCGGGACCGCCACGCTCGCCGGGATCAGCCTGCCGGGCGACAGCTACGGCTACTACTACTTCGCGCTGACCATGGTGGGCATCGTCACGCTCGTGGTCTACCGCTTCATGGCCTCGCCCGCCGGGTATTTCCTGCGGGCGATGTACGACAACGAGATCCGGATCGAATATTCCGGGGTCGCGGTGCGCCAGGTCGTCTACCGGACCTATCTGCTGGCCGGCACGCTGGGCGGGGTGGCGGGCGTCATGGCGGCGTTCACCATCGGCCACATCGTCCCGGAAGACGCCTTCTGGATCCAGTCGGGCGAGTTCGTCTTCGTCGCCCTGCTGGGCGGGTTCGGGGGCGTGCCCGGACCGATGCTGGGCGCTCTGGCGTTCGAATTTCTCCAGACCTACGCGTCCAAGTACTTCCCGCTCGCCTGGCAGATGATGATGGGCATCATCATGCTGCTGATCATCCTGTTCCAGCCGGGCGGGCTGTGGGCCATCTATCAGCGGATCGAGGCACGGATCACCGGCAAGGACAGAGGGGGCGACCATCACTGATTCCAGCCCCATTCTCCGGACCATCGGGATCAACCGCACCTTCGGCGCGGTAGTCGCCGCCGACGACCTCAACATCGATGTCGACAACGGTGAGCTGGTCGGAATTGTCGGTGCCAACGGATCCGGCAAGACGACCTTCCTGAACCTGATCACCGGCTATCTGAAGCCGGAAAGCGGTCAAATCCTGGTGATGGGTCAGGACACCACCGATCTCGCGCCGCGCGAGCTTGCCAAGCGCGGCGTCGCGCGCTCGTTCCAGATCCCGCAACTCTACACCAACATGTCCGTGTTCGAGGGCGTGTTGCTGTCGCTCGCCGCCACGGCGGGCGAGTCCAGCAATTTCTGGAGGCCGCTCCACCGCGATCCGTGGGAGCCGGAAGCGTGGGAGATACTCAACCGGTTCGGCCTCGAATCCTACGCCGACCGGCCGGTGAGCGAGCTTCCCGAGGGCGGGCGCAAGCTCCTGGACATCGCGCTTTCGTTCGCGCTCAAGCCCACGCTCCTGGTGATGGACGAGCCGACCAGCGGGGTCAGCATCGAGGACAAGTTCCAGGTCATGGACACGCTGGTGGCCGTTTTGCGGGAGGGCGATATCACGACCATCTTCGTCGAGCACGACATGGACGTCGTCCAGCGCTACGGAAAGCGGGTCCTGGTCTTCGATACCGGCCGGGTGGTCGCCGACGGCGAGCCGGAGAGCGTGCTGGCCCAGCCCGAGGTGAGGCGCGCCGTGCTGGGGCACGAATGACATGCTGAAGCTCGGCGAGATCAGGGTCACCATCAAGACCTTCGTGATCCTCCGCGGGATCAGCCTCGACATACCCGAGGGCGGGATGGTCGCTCTGGTGGGCCGCAACGGCGCCGGCAAGACGACAACGCTCAAGAGCATCATGGGCCTCGTGCCGGTGGTGGGCGGCGACATCGAGCTCGACGGCGAGAACCTGCTCGAGGTGCCGGGCCATATGCGCGCCCAGCGCGGCATCGGCTACATGCCCGAGGATCGCCGCCTGATCGGCTCGCTGTCGGTGCAGGACAACATCCTGCTGCCCGCCTGGGCGGCCAAGATGGAGAACGCCGAGGAGCGGCTGCGCTACATCTACGACCGGATGCCCGACCTCGTGCCGATGGTGGACCGCCGCGCGACGATGCTGAGCGGCGGGCAGCAGAAGATGGCGGCGCTCGCGCGCTCGCTGATGAGCGGCACCAAGCTGCTGCTGCTGGACGAACCGTTCGAGGGCTTGTCGCCCGGTCTGGGAGACAAGCTGGGCGAAACCATCCGCCAGCTCCAGCAGGACGGGCTCACCGTTCTGATGGCCGAGTCGGACGACAAGCGCATCGAGTTCGTCCAGCAGACCTACATGATCGAGCGCGGGCAGAACGTCGACGAGCTCGCCGGCTGACGCGCCGCCCTCCCCTGAACGGCCGAGCAAATTTGGCCGCCGCGGCAACTCCCCTATAGTACCGGCGCTCGCCGCGGATCCGCGGAAGGGGGAGGGAGAACATGATCATCGATTGCCACGCCCATGTAAGCGCCCCTTCGGAGTTGTGGGCCTACAAGGCGACGCTGATTTCGCATCGCGGCTCGCACGGGCGCGGCCGGGTCAATGTCAGCGACGACGACATTCGCGAAGCCGTCGAGAAGAAGCATTTCCCCGGCTCCGGCCATAGCCACATGGACTATCTCGATGCGCTCGGGACGGACATGCAGCTGGTCTCCCCGCGCCCCTTCCAGCTGATGCATTCCGAAAAGCCCGCGAAGCTCGTCCAGTGGTTCCACGAAGAATGCAACAACATGATTCACCGGGAGACCGGGCTGTATCCGGATCGCTTCATCGGGATCGCCGGTCTCCCGCAGCCTTGCGGCGAGCCGCTCGACATGGCGATTCGGGAGCTGGAGCGTTGCGTCTCGGAGCTCGGCTTCAAGGGCTGCCTGCTCAACCCCGACCCCTACGAGAACACCGGGGTGCATCCGCCGGCGCTCGGCGACCGGTACTGGTATCCGCTCTACGAGAAACTGTGCGAGCTCGACGTGCCGGCCCATATCCACGGCACCGGGTCGCGGTCCGAGCGCGAGCCCTATTCGCTCCGCTTCATCAACGAGGAGACGACCGCCGTCTACGGGTTGGTCAACTCCCAGGTCCTCGACGATTTCCCCGACCTCAAGATCGTCGTCAGCCACGGCGGAGGCGCGATCCCGTATCAGCTCGGACGCTTCGAGTCGGGCACGCTGCGCCGCGAGGGGGCCGAACGCTTCAGCCAGCGCATGCGGCGGCTCTACTACGACACGGTTCTCTACACGCCCGAGGCGATCGAGTTGCTGATCCGGGTCGCGGGCGTCGACCGGTGCCTGTTCGGCGCGGAATGTCCCGGCGTCGGTTCGTCCGTCAACCCCGATACCGGGCGGCACATGGACGATGTCGCGTACCACATCAAGGGGTTCGACTGGCTGTCGGACGCCGACAAGGAAAAGATTCTCGCCGACAACGCGCGGCGGGTCTTCAATCTCGATGTGTGAGGGCCACCGTTAGGCGGAGAGCCGAGGGTGGGACGTTTCTTCGTGCAGAGGCTCGGCGTGGCGGTGCTGGTGGCGATCACCGTCTCCATCATCGGCTTCGCGCTGCTGCGCGTGTCCGGCGATCTGGCGGCCGACCTCGCGGGCGAGGACGCGACGCCCGCCGAAATCGCCGAGGTCGCGGCGCTCTACGGTCTCGACAGGCCGCTGCACGAGCAGTACCTGACCTGGGCGGCGAACGCGCTGGGCGGCGATCTGGGGCAGTCGCTGTTCACCAACGAGCCGGTGATGGACCTGATCCTCGAACGGGTCGGGGTGACGATCCTGCTTTCGCTCTATTCCCTCGTCCTTGCGCTGGCGATCGCCATTCCGCTCGGGGTGCTGGCCGCGATCAGGGCCAACACCTCCATCGATCGGGCGGCGCTCGGCGTCGCGGTGTTCGGGCAGGCGATCCCGAATTTCTGGTTCGGGCTGATCCTGATCTACCTGTTCGGCGTCGTGCTGCGGTGGCTGCCGATCTCGGGCTCGTCCAGCTTCGCCCATTTCATCCTGCCGACGGTGGCGCTCGGCACGGCGGTCATGCCGGCGCTGATGCGGCTCACCCGGACCGGAATGCTGGAGGTGCTGGAGGCCGATTTCATCCGCACCGCGCGGGCGAAAGGGCTCAGCCCGGTGGCGATCTTCTTCAAGCACGCGCTGAGGAACGCGATCCTTCCGGTGGTCTCCCTGTCGGCCGTTTCCCTGGGTTTCCTGCTCGGCGGATCGGTGATCGTCGAGACGGTCTTCGCGCTCAACGGCATCGGCCTGCTGGCCTATGAGTCGATCCTGCGCAGCGACTTCCCGGTCGTGCAGTCGATCCTCGTGTTCGTGTCCCTTGCCTATATCGTGCTTACCCTGGCATCGGACCTGATCAACGCCCGCCTCGATCCCCGCATCCGGCTCGGCTAGGGAAGGCGATGGCAGGCGGATTGTTCGCGGACGAATTCTCGATCGACGCCCCGGCGCCGGCGGCGATCATGCGGCGCCGCGCGCGGAGCCATGTCGGATTCCTGTCCGGGGCCGGGTTCGTTCTCGTCGTCGTCCTGCTGGCGGTTTTCGCGCCCTGGGTCGCGCCGTCCGATCCGTTTACGCAGAACCTCGATGCCCGGCTGCTCGACCCCATCTGGGGGAAGGGCGGCAGCTGGGCGCATCCGCTCGGCACCGACTCGCTCGGCCGGGACTATCTGACGCGCATCCTGTTCGGCGCGCGGATTTCCCTCATGATCGGGTTCGGCGCGGCCGTCATTTCCGGCGTGGTGGGATCGACGGTCGGCATCGTCGGCGGCTATTTCGGAGGCCGCGTGGACGCCTTCGTGATGTATCTGATCAACGTCAAGCTGGCGCTGCCCGGCATCCTGATCGCGCTGTCCCTGGTCTCGGTGTTCGGCGGCTCGCTGATCGCGCTGATCGCCATTCTCGGCTTCCTGTTCTGGGACCGGTTCGCGGTCGTGTCCCGCAGCGTCACCCAGCAGATCAGGGGACAGGAGTTCGTCACCGCGGCCGAGGCGGTCGGCGCGTCGCACGCGCGCATCGTGTTCCGCGAAATCCTGCCCAACGTGATGAGCCACATCATCGTCATCGCCAGCCTGGAAATGGCGATCGCCATTCTGGTGGAAGCCGTTTTGTCGTTTCTCGGCCTCGGGATCCAGCCCCCGACGCCGTCCTGGGGGCTGCTGATTTCCGAGGGGCGCAATTTCATGTTCTTCAAGCCCCATCTGATCGCGCTGCCGGGGCTCGCCTTGTTCTTCCTGGTGATCGCGATCAACCTGATGGGGGACGGCATCCGCGACATCACCGTGCCCGAGGGCCGCGGCCGATGACCGGCGAAAGCGACACGATCCTCAGCGTGCGCGGCCTCGGAGTCGACATTCCGGTGCCGTCCGGCATTCTCCATCCGGTGCGAAATGTCGACTTGTCGGCATTTCGCGGCCGCACGCTCGCCATTGTCGGCGAATCCGGTTGCGGCAAGACGATGACCGCGCTCGCCGTGATGCGACTCCTGCCGCGCCGCGCGCGGCTCCGCGCGGAGGAAATCAGGCTTCAGGAAACCGATCTGCGGTCGGTGTCCGACAGGGCGTTTTCCGCCATACGCGGCAACCGCATGGCGATGATTTTCCAGGACCCGATGACGTCGCTGAACCCGGTCTACACGATCGGAGACCAGCTCGAGGAAATCTACATCCGCCACCGCCGAAGCGGCCGCGGCGAAGCGCGCGAGCGCGCCGAATACCTGCTGGATCGCGTCGGCATCGTCAATCCCGGCACGCGGCTCGGGCAGTTTCCGCATCAGCTGTCCGGCGGGCTTCGTCAGAGGATCATGATCGCGATGGCGCTGATGTGCGATCCGGCGCTGATCGTCGCGGACGAACCCACCACCGCGCTCGACGTCACCGTGCAGGCCCAGGTCCTCCATCTGCTCCAGGATCTCCAGGCGGAATTCAACATGGCGCTGATCCTGATCACCCACGATCTCGGGATCGTCGCGCGCATCGCCGACCGGATCGCCGTCATGTACGCCGGCCGGATCGTCGAGACGGGAACGAGCCGGCAGATCTTCGCCGCGCCGACCCACCCCTATACGCAGGGGCTGATCGACTGCATCCCCTACCCGGGCAAGACGGAACGGAGGACCGAGCTGGGGTCGATACCGGGGATCGTACCCTCGCTGATCGGCGAAATGCGGGGGTGCATGTTCCGCAACCGCTGCGGACTGGCGGACGAGCGCTGCGGGGAGGGCGGCAACGCGGAGCGTACCGTCGAGGACGGCCATACCTACCGGTGCGTCCATCCGGTCGAAAAACTGCGCCGGGCCGGGGTCCCGTCATGAGCGCCGCGCGCGCGATCGTGCGGGACGCGACGCCGGTTCTCGAATGCGACCGCGTCACCCGTCTCTTCAGGGTCAAGCGGGGTCTGTTCGAGGCCGCGGCGACGCTGCGCGCGGTGGACGATGTGTCCTTCGCCGTGCAGGAAGGCGAGGTGCTCGCGATAGTGGGCGAATCCGGCTGCGGCAAGACGACGCTCGCGCGCATGCTGCTCGGGCTTCTGCCGCCCTCCGGCGGGTCCGTTCGTTTCGCGGGCCGGCCCATGGAGGGCGTCGGACGGTCGGAAATCGCCGCCCGCGTGCAGCCGGTTTTCCAGGACCCATACTCGTCTCTGAACCCGCGCAAGACGCTGGGGCAGATCGTCGGCCTGCCGCTCGCGGTCCATCGCATCGGCACGGAAGACGAACGCCGGGCCCGGATAGCGGAGATCATGGAGCTCGTGGGCCTGCCCGCTCATCTGGTGCACGCCTATCCCAACCAGCTGTCCGGCGGCCAGCGTCAGCGCGTCGCCATCGCGCGGGCGCTGGCGATACAGCCGGCGATCGTCGTCTTCGACGAGCCCACATCGGCCCTCGACGTATCGGTGCAGGCGCAGATCCTGAACCTGCTGATGGACCTCAGGCGGACGCTGAACCTGACCTACATCTTCATCAGCCACGACCTCGCGGTGGTCGAACACATCGCCGACCGCGTGGCGGTGATGTATCTCGGCCGCCTCGTGGAGTTGGGGGAGACCGGCGGGATCTTCGAGCGGCCGCGCCATCCCTATACCGAGACCCTGCTCCGCTCCATCCTGACCCCGGACCCGGCGCTCGGCCTGCCTCCGGGGCCGTTCGACGGCGAATTTCCGGATCCGCTCGCTCCCCCTTCCGGTTGCCGCTTTCATCCCCGCTGCCCGAAGGCAATGGAGCATTGCGGCGCGACCGCGCCCGAGGCGCGGACGGATTCTTCGGGTCTCGTCGAATGCCACCTGTACAATGGAAAGAGCCATGACCGATGACGACAGCGAGCTGATCGCGCGGCTCCGGGCGCTCGACACCTGCGCGGTCTCCGATGCCCTGGACGCGCTCGGATTGCCCTGCGCGGCGACCGGGATCGGGGCGCGGACGACCGGAAGACGAATTGCCGGCCTGGCGGTCACGGTCAAGCTGACCGACCGGAAACCGGAGGGCGCGCCCGTGCGGCATCTATGCAGCGGCGCCGTCGATTCGGCCGGACCGGACCGGGTGCTGGTGATCGAACAGCGCACCGGCATCGATGCCGCCGGGTGGGGCGGGGTGCTGTCGAATGCCGCTAAGGCGGCCGGTATCGAAGGCGTGATCGTCGAAGGGCCGGCGCGGGACATCGACGAGGCCGCAGAGCTCGGCTTCCCGGTCTACGCCCGCGGCGCGACGGCCCGCACGGCTCGCGGGCGCATCTACGAAGAGGGTTTCAATATCGA
>JAJDVM010000281.1 GCA_022826125.1 Defluviicoccus sp. | reverse complement strand
ATCAACTGCGCCATGTACCGCCATGCGGATTCCCTGGAGGTCCCGCCGCCGCTGCAGCAGGCCCGCAACCAGGCCGGGACCATTCTCACCAGGACCGTGCGGGCGCTGACCCTCGGCCACTACACCGAGGCCACCACTTATAACGATCAGACCAATCACGGCTGCATCGTGCATGCCTTCGACATCGCGATCGCCGACGCCGACAGGCTTTGCGGCAAGCACTCGAGCGGCCGCGCGAGATGCGCGGAGCGCGTACGATGACCGCCACCGCCCGTCTTCCCCGATCGATCTGGAATCCCTACCGCGTGCCGCGCCCCGCCGTCATCAGCTTCAGCGGAGGCAGGACCTCGGGATTCCTGCTGAAGCACGTCATCGACGCCTACGGAGGCCGGCTTCCCGACGGGGTCTTCGTCGTCTTCGCGAACACGGCCATGGAACGGCCGGAGACTCTCGACTTTGTCGACACGTGCGCCGCAGCCTGGTCGGTCACGGTGCACTGGGTCGAGTACGACTGGGACGCGCCGCACCGCACCCGCGTCGTCGACTTCGCCACCGCGTCCAGGAAGGGCGAGCCCTATGCCGCGCTTATCGATCGCAAGGGATTCGTCCCAAACATCACCACTAAATTCTGCTCCTCGTTTCTGAAGCGCGACAGGATCGACTCCTTCGCTCGCTACCGCCTCGGCCTCAAGCGCTGGCATTCGGTGATCGGGCTGCGCGCCGACGAACAGCGGCGTGTCTTGAGGATGCGCGCCCGTAACTGCGGCTCGCGCACCGGCGCCCGCGCCGTGCTGCCGCTGGCCGATGACGGGGTCCGCGAGGCGGACGTCCTCGACTGGTGGAAGCGCCAACCCTTCGATCTCGGCATTCCCTCCTACGCCGGAAACTGCACGCTCTGCATGGTGAAGGCTCGTTCCAAGCTGATCCGCCTCATCCGCGAGGACCCCACTCTCGCCGACTGGTGGATCGAACAGGAGGCCAGGGTGGCGAAGCGCACCGGCCCCGACGGACGCGCCTGCGAATCCATGAAGCGCTTCCGCCTCGCCGAGACCTACGCCGAGCTCAAGGCCGCGGCGCTTGCCCACCGCGACCTGTTCGACGATGCGGCGGCATCCTCCGGCGAGAGCGCCGAGTCGGACTCCTTCGACTGCCACTGCACCGACTGAATCTTTCCCACCTGCCCCCGCCGATTCGGCGACGAGTGTCCCGGTCAGCCCGGCCGCGTGGCGAGGATCGATTTCCGTGGAGGGAGTCGCTCCTCTCCCCATCCACGCATTCCCGGAGACCGTTTCATGCACGACCCCGTCATCCGATCCATCCCGCTACACCGCCTGGAGCGCTCGCCCGCCAACGTCCGCAGGACCGAGGCCGGCAAGGCCGCCTTCGCCGAGCTAAAGGCATCCATCGCCGCCCACGGCCTCATCGAGAACCTTGTGGCCCGTTCCATCGGCCCCGGCGAGGACGGCGGCGAGCGCTTCGCTGTCATCGCAGGCGCCAGGCGCCTGGCCGCGCTCGACGAGCTCGCCAGCAAGGGCACCATCTCTTCCGACTTCCCCGTGCCCTGCCGTGTCATCGAGAACGGCGTGAGCGACACCGAGATCTCGCTCGCCGAGAACGTGCTCCACGTCGCAATGCACCCCGCAGACCAGGTCCAGGCCTTCGGCGCGCTTGCCCTCGCCGGCGCCACCGTTGCCGACATCGCCGCCCGTTTCGGCGTCTCCGAGCGCATCGTCGAGCAGCGCCTCCGCCTCGGCCACGCCGCGCCGGAGCTGCTGGACGCCTACCGGGA
Organism: Defluviicoccus sp.; assembly: GCA_022826125.1. Classification (GTDB taxonomy): domain Bacteria; phylum Pseudomonadota; class Alphaproteobacteria; order MPNO01; family MPNO01; genus MPNO01. The sequence continues at coordinate 5,963 of JAJDVM010000281.1, read as the reverse complement.
GAACGCCATCGACCTGGCCACCCTCAAGGCCTTCGCCGTCACTACTGACACCGCGCGCCAGATGGCGGTGTGGGAGCAGGTCAAGGACCAGGGCTACCGGCCCACCGATTGGCAGATCAGGCGCATGCTCACCGAGGACCGCATCCCCGCCGGTGCCGCGCTCGCCCGCTTCGTCGGCATCGACGCCTACGAGGCGGCCGGCGGACCGGTGCTGCGCGACCTCTTCGCCGACGAGCACGAGAACGGCGTCTGGCTGGAGGACCCGACGCTGCTGATGCGGCTCGCCATGGACCGGCTCAAGGTGGCGGCGGACGAGCTCGCCACCCGCTGGAAGTGGGCCGAGGCCAGGCTCGACGTCGAATGGTCCGATCTCGCCCGCTTCGGACGCGTGCATCCCACCCCGGCCGAGCAGACCTGCGAGGAGCAGGCCGAAATCGAGCGCCTGCACACCCGACAGGGCGATTTCGCCGAGTTGGACGACGACGAGTGGACCGAGGCCCTGGCCGAGGAAGCCGAGGGCATCGACACTCGCCTCGCGGAGATCGACGAGGCCGTCAAGGCCCGCGCCGTCTTCAAGCCAGAGGATATCTCCATCGCCGGGTGCATCGTCACAGTCGGCAACGACGGCACGCTGCAGGTCGTGCACGGCCTGGTGAAGCCCGAGGACATGCCGGCCGATACCGACACCGCCAACTCGGGCGCCGCCTCCCATGACGGTGGAGGGCAGGACGACGGCCAGCAGGCCACCTCCGGCATCCAGTCCCCCTCCATCTCCGGCCCGGCCATGCCGCCCGCGCGGCCCGACCCGGAGGCAGAGGCGCGCAAGGAGGCCGGCGTGGGCATCGGACTCGCCGACGATCTCCGCGCCGTCCGCACGGTGTTGGTCAAGGCGCACCTCGCCGACGACTTCGGTGCGGCCTTCGACCTCATGCTGTTCCAGATGGGACGTGCGGTGTTCACCCCCGGCTATCACGACCACGCGCTCGACATCGCCATGCGCGAGACCCCGGACCGGCCGCCTCTCCGTGCCAACGACGACACGTTCCACGAGTCGAGCCCCGGCGAGGCCATGCTGGAAGATCGCTCCTCGCTCCGCTTCGACTGGCTGGAGATCGAGGACGGCGCGGAATCCTTCGCCGCGCTGAGGGCGCTTGCCCCTAAGGACAAGAAGCGGTTGTTCGCCGCCTGCGTCGCGCGCACGCTCAAGGGCCAGCTCGCCTTTGAGGCCAATGCGCGGCCCGAGACGGAAGCGACGGTGGCGCGGCTCGACATCGAGTTCGCGGAGCACGTCCGGCCCGGCGCCGAATTTTTCTGGTCGCGGGTGCGCAAGGACAGGATACTCAAGGTCGCCCGCGAGACCCTGGGCATCGAGTGGGCGCACACCCACCGCAAGGACAAGAAGGCAGCGCTCGCCACGGCGATGGAGACCGCCTTCGCGGCTGGAGACGCGGTGCCTCTGGGCGTCCCGAAAGAAGGACGCGCGGCTGCGCTGGCCTGGGTGCCGCCCGGCTTCGCCGCTTTCGACACAGGCCACGCCGACGACTGCGACACGTCGACGACGGCCCAGGCCGAGGGCCCAGCGTCCGGTGAGACGGTGACGGAGCCCGCGCCCGGTGCGGCCGAGGCCGACTCCGCGCAGGAGACTTCACCCGTGGACGCGGAACCTTCGGACGACGCGCAGTCCGGCGGACAGCAGGAGGCCCAGGCGGAGCAGCCCGAGCCGGCCCCCGACGCCGAAGCACCCGAGGGCCGGACGCCCGACGCGGACGATGCCGAACAGGCTGCGCCATCTGCGCCGTCCAACGGCGTGCCCGACGGGGAAGCCATCGCCCCCACCGGCGTTGAGGCGATCGACACCATGAACGCCGTGCCCGTCGCGGGCGGCGGTCCCAGGGTGATGGTCAGCACCGTCGGCTTCGAGAACGGCGGTGACGGCGACGGCGATACGTCCGCCGAAGACGCCCCGCCCGTGCCGCCCGTCCCCGGCAACGGCCACGATACCGCCGGCGGCGACGCGCTGGATATCCCCGCCTTCCTGCGCCGCACGTAGCCGCCGCGTTCCTTCCCTGCGCCCCGCCGGCCGATCCGGCGGGGCGCCCTTCCGTCCAACCCATCAACGGGAGATCACCGCCATGACCGATCCTTCCCATCTGCCCGGCACGAGTGTCCCCGCCACGATCCGGGCCCGCGTTCACGACGGCGCCATCGACCGGGTCTCGAGATTCTTCAACGCCTCCGTCGCGGACGCGGCGGCGGAGCTGATCCAGAACTCACGCCGCAGCGGCGCCACGCGGCTCGACGTTTCCACCGAGGACGTCCCCGAGGGCGGCACCGTGGTCACCGTCACCGACGACGGTTTCGGCATCGCCGACCCGGCCGTCCTCCTCTCCTTCGGCGAGAGCGGCTGGGACGCCGCCACGGCAAGGCGCGAAGACCCCGCCGGCATGGGCGTCTATGCGCTGTCCAAGCGCGGCTGTGTCATCTCATCGCGGCCGGGCACCGCCGGGCGCGCACCCATGCCCGGCTGGCGGGTCGAACTCACGCCCGAGTGCTTCATCGGAAAGCAGGAAGCCCGGATCGTCTCCTGCGAGGATGCCCCGCTGCCCAGCGGCACCGCGATCTCCTTCCGCGCGGACCAGACCCGGGAAGGCGTCCGCGCCGCATTCGCCGCCGCCGCGCGCCACTGCCCGCTGGCCGTGGCCGTCAACGGCGAGACCGTCGAGCGCAAGTCCTTCCTCGACGGCGCCCTCCATGTCGAGCGCTGGCAGGGACTCTCTCTCGGCGTCTTCGACAGCAGGGTCCCCGGCTTCAACAACTCCGACCTCAACTTCCACGGACTCACGCTCTCCGTATGCCTGCCCACGATGGACACCATCGACGGCGGCACCTGGTCTGTGCGCGCCGACGTCGACGCGTGCCCCGAGCTGGAGCTGGTGCTCCCCGCCCGCCGTGAGGCGGTGCAGACGCCCTTCCTGGACGAGATGCGCCAGGCGGCCCGTATCGCCATCTACCGGGCGATGCGCCGCGCCGACTGCACGCCTGCGCTCTCCCACGCCCGCTTCACCGCGGCCCGGAAGGCGGGCATCGACATGCCCATCGCGCCCGCCGTACTCCGTCCCTGGCGCCCGGCCATCGCCGATATCGACGACTGGCGCGACACACCGAACCGTGAGCCGGTCCGCCCCGGCACCCTGGTCATGGCGGTCGATCCCGAGACCCAGGACCAGCAGTGCCTCTGGCGGGCGGCGGAACGGGCAGGGATCGCCGGCCGCCTGTTCGAGGCCGACACGCGCCTGGAGGGCTACGCCTGGTACGACGCGCTGGCGCGGGTGGAGGGCGTGCGCATCGACGTCACCGGGACCGGCGTTACCCATTCCCTCGATGCTCTGCGCGCCGGGTCCGAGCCGTGCTCCGACGTACCCACCGCGCCGGGCCTGCCGGACACGCTGGCGCGGCCCGAGGCCATCCACATTCACCTTGACGTAGCGCACAGGGACGGGCCGCCCGAGACCATCGCCATCCCCGCCGACGTCGCCTTCATCGGCGAGGACGGCTCCTGGGTCGAGGACGCGCATCCGCTCGTCACCAGGGACAGCGACCTGCAGCCCCCGGCACTCTGCCAGCTCCTGCAGGCGGCGTATTTCTCCGCGTCCGACGACCCGGAGGCGGACAGCCACGACACCCAGCGCCGCCGCTTCCGCGAGGACGCGACGCACATGGCCATCAAGCTGCTGGCCAGCGAGGACGAAGCGCGCAAGCACTCCATCGCGGAAGCCGTCTGGCGCGAGATCTTTTGGGTCATGCCGCGCGACCGCGAGGTCTCCATCAAGGTCAGCGGCGGCAAGGTCGCGGTGGAGTTCGGGCCCGAGAGCCCGGCGCCGCAGGAGGCCGCGGCATGACGAAGCAATTCACTGTGCAGTGCGGCTTCGCCGCATACCACGCCAACACGGTCTCGGTCGAAGCCGACACGCTCGAGGAGGCGCTGGAGAAAGCCATCGAGGTGGCCAACCAGGACCCCAACTGGAAAAGCGTAGATCATTGCGGCCCCACTCATGTCGATGCTTGCTGCATGGGCCGCGACGAGGATCCCTGGGACAAGAACAAGTCGCTGCCCATCCCGGCCAGGTTCACGGAACGCGGTGAGCCGCCGGTCGTCACCCTGACCGGCCCGCGCCCGCCCGGTGGCGTGGAGGTGACGGGCGGCACGGTCCGCATACGCTTCGTGGACCCTGCCGCCACCGTCACCACGGAGGTCTCCGATCCGCCACCTCCGCCCGGCAACAAGCCGGTGGTCACCGTCCGGCCAAGACCCGACGGGGCGCCGGACATCGAGATCGCCGGCGGCAAGGCTCTCGTTCGCCTCCAGGGTTGGGAAGGAATCGGCAATGCCCAAAGCTGACCCCGGCAACGCCGCCGCATTCCGCCACGCGATCTCCACATACTCACGCGCCCAGGCAATCGAGGACGGCATCCTCGTCGATGTCTCCGACACCGCGTGCGAAGCGGGCTTCACCATTCCCGTGGCGGTCACGCGCACCGTCTGGACTCGCCTTATCGCCCTGCCCGAAGGCTACCGCGGTTACCAAGACGAGCGCGGGCGCCTTTGGGACGTCCTCTGGATGGCGCACCACTACGCGCGCCGCGCCTCCGACCGCGACCGCGTGACCATGTGCGTGCTGGTGCGCGACATCCGCAAGGATCTCCGCGACAGCCACCGGCCGCCCCGCAAGCACTTCCCCATCGTGGCGATCGGCGCCGGCGACGAGGGTCGGGCCGCAATCACCATCATGTTCCCCGAAGACGACTGAGCGCGCCTTCCCCCTGGTGTCTCCGGCACCACCAGGAGCGGAGGCCGGCTCCGGTCGGGCGAGCGGCGCGGAACCTGGAGGACTCCGGCGCCGCCTCCCGCTCTCCTTCGGCGCCCCGCCGCGGTCTGTCCTCCCGCGGCGGGGCGTTTCCATTCCCCGTCATGGAGCCGTGCCATGCCCCATTCGAACGCCGCCGTCGCCATCCCCGATCTGCCTCCCGCACCGCACCGGGCCATGCACCCCATGGACCCGCGCCGGGGCGAGAACCTCTCGCCGATGTTCGCCGCATTCCTGTGCTGGCTGCTGGTCCTGGAACCGATGACCGACCCCGCCATCACCGGCATCGCCGTCTCCGGCAACTCCGTTCTGGCGGCCACGACCGACGATCCGCTCTTCGACGCCCATCTCGGGGCGCTGGAGGAATTCGAGCGCAACCTGCGTGGCTGGGGCCAGGTCTGCGGCGCCGACCCGCACATGATCGATGCGCTGGTGGCCAGACTCCAGAGCGCCGGGCGATGAGCCTCTCCGATGCGCCCGCTCCCGGCCTGCGCGACGTGACGCCGTTCCCCGCGCCCGCAGTGCAGCACCCCACCGGCACCGGTCACGACGACCTGCAAGCGCGCCTCCTCCGCGCCGGGCGCGAGGCCGTCGACGACCGGGAGCTTCTCCAGCTCCTGCTCGCAGGGTCGCACCCCGCCGCCGAAGCCCGGGATCTCGCCGGGGTCCTGCTCGACACCTTCGGCTCGCCCGCGCGCGTCCTCGCCGCCAGGACCGACACGCTCCGCGCCGTGGCCGGACTCGGCGAAGCCGGCATCGCCGCAATCAAGACCGCCGAAGCCCTCGGCATCGCGATGGCCAGGGCCGCGCTGCCCGAGAGATTCCATCCCCAGCTCGCGACCTACGACAAGGTCGTCGAGTATTGCCGCACCCTGGCGGCGCACCGCGACGTCGAGGAGTTCCGCGCGTTGTACCTCGACACCAAGAACCGGCTGATTCGCGACGAGCTGCTGCAGACCGGTGAGCGTGGGCTTGGTAATTGATGGTGGTGTTTTCGGATTATTCGATGGTCGAGATGCGTCGCTTGTCTGATCCGGGAGAGCGTCGAGCGAGCGAACATTCACCGTGACCGCATCAGGATTTCGTTCCAGTCCTTCG
>JAJDVM010000008.1 GCA_022826125.1 Defluviicoccus sp. | reverse complement strand
GCTGGGCACGACGGGGGAGAACCCGCATCTCGCCCGGCGCGCGGCGCTGATGACGCGCGCGGCCAAGCGCGAGGTCGACCGCGCGGAGCTGCGCGAGACCTGGGCAAGGCAGGCGGCCGCGCTCGGCTTCGACGCCAAGGGACTCGTCGCCTCGGCGATGGAACGCCAGGGGGCGGAGAAGGGGCGCGACGCGGAAACCGTCAAGGACGGCACTGGCGCGCCGCCGCGCCAGCCCGACCTGTTCGAGCATGCCGCGCGGGCCGACCCCGCGCGGGCGGCGGTGGACTGGGCGCTGGCCCATCTCTCGGAGCGCGACGCGGTGTTCTCCACCACCGACCTGCTCGCGGCCTCCCTCGCCTTCGACCCCGGCGCGGCGTCCATCGGCGATATCGAGCGGGCGGTGGCAGGGCTCAAGCGCGAAGGGCGGCTGCACGATGCGCCGGCGCTGGCGGGCGGCGGCGGGCTCACCACCGACAAGGCGGTGGCCGGGGAGCGCGAGACGGTCGCGCTGATGCGCACCGGCGAGCGGCGCGGCAAGGCTCCGATGCGGGGCTGGATGGTCGACCGGCACCTGCGCAAGGGACCGCTCACCGCCGGGCAGCGGCAGGCGGTGAAGCTCATCCTGTCGGAGAAGGACCGGACGGTCGGGGTCCAGGGCTATGCGGGCACGGGCAAGACGAAGATGCTCGCGCGCGCGAGGACGCTGGCGGAGAAGAAGGGCTGGCGCATGGTGGGCTTGGCACCCTCGGCCTCGGCCGCGCGCACGCTGAGTACCGAATCCGGCATCGGGTCGGAAACCCTCCAGCGCTTCCTCGCCCGCAATGCGGGCGTCGCCGAGGGCAGGCTGACGAAGAAGGGCGCGCGGGAGATGCGCGGGCGCTTCGCAAAGACCGTGCTCGTGGTTGACGAGGGCTCCCTCGCCTCCACCGTCCAGGCCCGCGACCTGCTCTGCATCGCGGCCGCGCTGCGCGTCCCGAAGCTGGTGCTGGTGGGCGATGCGAAGCAGCTCGACGCGGTGGATGCCGGCAAACCCTTCGCCCAGCTTCAGGCCGCCGGCATGAAGACGGCGGTGATGGACGAGATCCTGCGCCAGCGCGACCCCGACCTGAAGGCCGCCGTCGAGGCGAGCCTCGCGGGCGAGATCGGCAAGGCGTTCGGGAAGCTCGGGTCCAACGTCGCCGAAGTGAAGGCCGACAACATCGCCGGCGCGGTCGCGGCGCGCTGGCTGAAACTCTCGCAGGACGAGCGCGAGCGCACCGGGGTGATGGCCCCGAGTCATGCGCTGCGCGAGGGCATCAACGCCCATATCCGCGAGCGCCTGGTGCGCGAGGGCCGCATCGCCGGCCCCGCCATGGAGACCGCACGCCTCGTCTCGAAGGGCTACACGAACGCCGAGAAGTCGCTGGCCGCGAACTACGCGCCGGGCGATGTCGTCGCCTTCCACCGCCCCTACAAGCGCCTCGGCGTCGCCAAGGGCGAGGAGCGCCGGGTCGCTGGCGTCGACCGCAAGGACATGTCCGTCCTGCTCGAAGCGCCGGGCGGCGGGACCGTCGCCTGGAAGCCGTCCGAGATCGGCGGGCGGCGTGGCGGAACGGAGGTCTTCAACCGCGAGAGCATCGAGCTTCGCTCGGGCGACCGCATCCGGTGGACGCGCAACGACAAGGGCCTCGGGCTGGTCAACAGCGGCACCGCCGAGGTGCTCGGCATCCGCAACGGCCGGGTGACGTTCCGCCTGGAGGACGGGCGCAGGCTCACGCTCACCCCGGGCGATCCCCAGCTCCGCCATCTCGACCATGCTTGGTGCTCGACCGTGCATGCGTTCCAGGGCCGCACCGTCGACAACGTGATCGCGGCGATGGAGGCGAACCACCCGACACTGACCACGGCCAAGGCGTTCTACGTCGAGATCAGCCGCGCCCGCGACAAGGCGGAGCTGGTGACCGACGACGCAAAGGCGCTGAAGGAACGGCTCGAAGCGGTCACCGGGGAGCGCATCTCGGCCCTTGAAGGCATCGGCGAGGACGTGCACCGGGAGCGCGAGGCGGGCCGGGACGCCGCGCCCGGCGGCAAGGACCGCGAACGCGACCGGGCCGAAGACTCCGCCGTCCGGCGCATCGAAGTCGAGCGCGGGCGCGACGAAGAAGCCACCCGCGAGAAGGCGGCGCCGGTCCAAGACCGGGCCGCGCCCCCGACACCCGACCGGAACGTCGGCCGCGAGGCGCCGCAGCGCAAGGCGCCCGTGGCCGAGCCGCCGGCAAAGACGAAGGTGCGGGAAATGGACCTCGGCCTGTAGACGAAGCCGGTCGCGCGTCTACCCCGCCGCGCACATTTACTTTCGCCGCACCGCCGCCCATATTCGTCCGTGGAGGCTCGGCCTTGTATGACCCCCTACGCTCCGGCGTGCGGGACGATCAGGCAAGGCGTTGCCTCCTTTTTCATGCTCCCGCTCGCGGTCCGTAGGGGCCGGGGACGGAACCTCGCCCCCTCGTTCCGCACCGTTTGACCGATACACGGGCCGATGTCAGTATCCGACATGATCGGACATGGCGAGATTCCACGATGCCGAACGTTCACTTGACCGACCAGATGCATCGCTACGCCCAGGGGCAGGTCGATGCCGGCGCCTACGCCAACCTGAGCGAGGTCGTGCGCGCCGGACTGCGGCTGCTCATGGAGCGCGACGGCGCACGGCAATTCTACGCGCTGAAGGGGGAGTTGGAGGCGGCCGTACGGGAAGCGGAAGCCGGCGGGTTCGAGGAGTTCGACCCCGTTGCCTACGAACCGGGCGTGGAATCGAGATAGCCGCCGCGCCATGACGATCCGGCTGTCGCGCCGGGCGCGCCACGATCTGGACGAGATTCGGCGCTATACGGTCGAGACCTGGGGCCGTGGACAGTGGCTCACCTACTACGAAGGGCTGGTGCGGACGTTCGAACGGATCGCGGCCGACCCCGACGGCGGGCGCGACCGGAGCCTGTTCGCGCCCGGACTGCGCTCCCTGACCTATCGGCGGCACCTGGTATTCTTCGCGCGGATTGCCGCCGCGGACGATGCGCCGGTGATTCTTCGTATCGTCCATCAGCGCCGCAACCTGCCCGCGTTGGCCTATTTCGAGGATATCGGCGGCTGAGTTCGTCTCCGTCTCGTCACCCCGGCCCTTCGTCCGAGGTGTGCCAATGACAGCCAATTCTGTGACTATAGGACCACCTGGTTGATTGAAGCGCTGCCTTCCTCGCTACTTGGTTCATTATAGGGAATAGCGCGGATCGACGCAAGCACCTTGCGTCACGATTATGCGTGTAGGAGATATGGATGAAAACAGGGTTTCAGTAACGTATTGGGGATTTTATAGTGTCTTGAGCTTGTGGTTGTCCGGGCGCATATATTGAGCCGGACAGGAGAAGGTCATGCCATATGAACATGGGTATCACATGGATGTATCGTTCTTGTTGTTGACGGTCTGGAGGCGTAGGTCACGGCTGTGTTCCGGGCCGGGAGAGGCTTGATGGCGGCGGATGACGGCAGGAAGAGACCGCGCTCGGTGATGGCCACTGACAGCGACTGGCGCCTGGTCCGCAGCCGCGCCGACAGGGCGGACATGTCTGCCTCGGAGTTCCTGATCTCGCGCGGGCTCGCGCCTGCGGAGCCGGTGGCGGAGATCGCGGAAGACCTGCCCCTGGCGGTGAAGCGTCGCGCGCTGGTGGACCTGCGCCTTCTCGTGCTGGCCGAGCGCATGCGGTTCGAGGACGAGGGCCGGGGCGGTGTCTGGCGGCGGCTGGAGGAGGAAGCCGAGGCGTCGGTGGCGGCCGACGGGCGGGAGGGCTGAGATGGCCCGGCAATACTGCATCACCTGCCCGCGGTCCGACTGGCGGGCAATGCAGGACCTGGCGGAGGAAGCGGGGATGACGACCTCGGCCTTCATCCTGAGGGAGGTGCTGGGCGAGGACTGCCGGATGGCGCTGACGGGCGAGGAGCAGCGCGCCCTGCACGACTGCACGCTCCGCCTTGCCGCCCTCGGCGAAGAGCTTGCCGGCCCCCTGCCCGGCAGCGGGGTGACGCTGGCCGAGGCGCTCGCATTTCTGCGGAGCGAGCTCCGGTTCCGGCAACGGGCTGGAAGGAGGCGGGGCGTTCCGCCGCGGTCCGCCGTCGGCGCGCCGGACCTGTTCGGGGACGGGCCGCCATGAGGGGGCGGAAGGCGCCCGAAGAGCTCTCGGTCTCGCATTCGATCTCCTGCACGCCGCTGCAATGGACGCGGATGCGGGAGCTTGCGGAGCGGGCCGGCATGCGGACCTCGCCATACATCGTGGGCCGGGTGCTGAAGCGCGAGGGCTTCGGCGCCGGGGAGGCCGGGCATGCGCTGGTTCTGGACGGAAAGCGGCAGCGCGGCATGCACGATGCCGCACTCGGCGCGGCGGCGGCGCTGTCGGGCCTTTCCGGCGACGCCTACGCCTACGGCTACACCGGGCTTCGCGAGACGGTCGCGCTGCTGTTCGAGGCGCGCCTCGACGAAATGGCGCGTGAAGGCCGAAGGGGTGAGATG
>JAJDVM010000276.1 GCA_022826125.1 Defluviicoccus sp. | reverse complement strand
GAACGAGTTCGCCCGCGACGACGCGCCCCGGATGGACTTCGTCTTCACGGTCTGCGACAACGCCGCCAACGAGGTATGCCCGGTCTGGCCCGGCCAGCCGATGTCGGCGCATTGGGGTATCCCCGACCCTGCGGCGGCGACCGGCACGCAGTCGGAAGTCGCCGCCGCGTTCGCAGATTCCTACCGCATGCTGACCAACAGGATTTCGATCTTTGTCAACCTGCCCATCTCCTCGCTCGACAAGCTCGCGCTCCAGGAGCGCCTCGACGACATCGGCAGGACGGGCTGAGCGGGGCGCGACGCCCGGCGCGTGCAGGTGACGTTTTCCTTCGCCCGGAAGCTGACGGCAGAGGCGCTCGGGACCGCCTTCCTGCTGGCGACCGTGGTCGGCTCGGGGATCATGGCGGAGACCCTGGCCGGCGGGAACGTGGCGCTCGCGCTCTTGGGCAACACGATCGCGACGGGCGCCATCCTGGCGGTGCTGATCCTGGTCTTCGGGCCGGTGTCGGGCGCCCATTTCAACCCGGCGGTGACGCTCGCGTTCCTGATCCGGCGCGAGATCGGCGCGCGCGACGCGGCGATCTACGTCCTGGTCCAGATCGCGGCCGCGCTGGCCGGGGTGGTCGTCGCGCATGTGATGTTCGGCGAGCCCGCCTTCGCCGCCTCGGCGAAGGCCAGGACCGGCATCGGGCAATGGACCGGGGAGTTCGTCGCGGCCTTCGGGCTGGTGGCGACGATCCTGGGCACCGTTCGGTTCCGCCCCGACGCCGTGCCCTACGCCGTCGGGCTGTTCATCACGGCGGGGTACTGGTTCACCTCGTCGACTTCCTTCGCCAATCCGGCGGTCACAATCGCGCGCAGCCTGACCGACACCTTCTCCGGCATCATGCCGGCACACGCGCCGGGCTTCGTCCTGGCCCAGCTCGCGGGCGCCGTGGCCGCCACGCTGATTTTTCGCTGGCTCCTGAAGGAGGGCTGAACGGCGATCAGGAGGGCGGCGTCGCCAAGACCGTCAGTCCGGCGGTGACGAACAGGATTGCCCAGACCGCCACCCATTCGAGGGCGATCGACCGGCGGAGGCCCGCGGCCGCCGGCGCCTCGTCCCGTTCCATCGCCGGGACGAAGCGGAGCTTGTTGGCCGCCGCCGCCGCGAGCAGGACGCCGACGCCCGCGATCTTGGCCAGCAGGGCGAGCCCGTAGCCGGTCGCGAGCAGCGCCGCCGGATCGCCCACGAGCCGCCATGCCATGACGAGGCCGGCTGCGATCAGGAGCGGGACCGTAACGGTCGCGATTCGTCCGAACCGGCGGCCGAGCGCGGCTGCCCCGGCCAGCCGGCCTTCCGCTGCCGCGAGCGCGCGCAGCGGGGACAGGATGCCGATCCAGAAAGCCGCCAGAGCGAGATGGAGCAGCAGGAGGGCGTCCAGCCAGAACGCTCCCGCATCCGCCACATGGCCGATGTGGGAAAACGACCACAGCGCCAGCAGACCGCCGCCCACGGCGATCCAGATGTTGAGGCCGCCGCCCCAAAGTCCCGCCAACACCAAAGCGATCCCGGCGGCGAGCAGGATCAGGCGCGTCCCGGCCGGCGTCTCCCACAGGAGGCCCAGCATCTCCGGATCCGCCATGCCCGAAGCCTCGCCCGCCAGCATCGCGGCCTTGAGGACGAAGCCGAGCGCCCCCGCGAGGAGCGCGAGAACGGCGAGCGCGGCGGCCCGGCGGCGGAGCGGCGAGTCCATCGGGCCGGTCTCGCGGCGGAAGACCGCGAGTACGAGGACCAGCCCCACGCTGCTCAGAACGCCGAGATAGAGCAGGAATTTCGCCAGGACCGATACAAACTGCCAGATATCGGGCAAGGCTCACTTGACCCGGAAGGAGAACGCGCCCCGCATCGCGTGCCCGTCCGCCGCGAGCCCGCGCCATTCGACCCGGTAGGCGCCGTTGCCGGCGCCCTTCACCGGGATCGCGAAGCGGGTATGGAAGGACTTCGCCGCCTTCAGATCGACCGCTTTCCCGCCGTCCCGGGTTATCCGCACCCGGGTCAGGCGGAGCCGCTTGGAGAAGGTCAGCACGATCTCAGCCGGCATTTCCGCCAGCACCGCGCCGTCCGCCGGGATCGACGCGCCGAGCCTCGAGTGCGCGAGCGCGCCCGCCGCGAGGACGAGAAGGAGGCTCGCGAGCAGAATCCGCTTCACGGCTTCGACCGTTCTGCCGGCAGGTGCTCGCCGAACCACGCGAGGGTTTCGCCCATTACCTCGCCGAAGGCGGGCTCCGTGTACACCTCGTAGTGGCCGTAGCCTTCGAGCACCACCAGCCTTTTCGGCTCGCCCGCCTTGTCGTAGAGGGCTCGGGATTCCTCGGGCGGCACCAGCCGGTCGTCGTCGGTCGTAATGAACAGCACCGCGCGGGGCGCGATCCGGTCGACCACCCATTCCGGGTGAAAGGAAAGCGTCTCGTCCACGTATTCGAGCGGCAGCGTGTCGATCGCCCCCTTCACGTTGCGCCTCGCCGCCGCGGCGAGCGCCGCGGACTGGCGGTCCGGCAGCAGCACCTCGGTTCGCTCCACGAGCTCCGATTCGCCCTCCATCGCCCGCCGGATACGGTCGGCGGCGGAGCGTTCGAGGAGGTCGTGCCATTCGTCGGGCCGGCGCATCCAGCGTTCGCCGTGACCGATGCCCACCACGCTGACGACGCAGCCGACCCGCCGGTCGACCGCGCCGGCCCAAACCGCCGTCGCGCCGCCGTAGCTGGTGCCGTAAAGGCCCAGCCGACCCTCGTCGACCTCGTCCTGCGCGCCCAGGAAGGTGAGCGCGGCCTGGACGTCGACGACACGGCCGTGCGGATCGAGGCGCGAGCGCGGCCCTTCGCTCTCGCCCCATCCCTTGTAGTCGAAGGCGAGCACGACGTAGCCGGCCTCGTTGAGCACGCGCGCGTTGTCCGGCAGGTAGAGGTCCTTGACCCCGGTATAGCCGTGGCAGAGCACGATCCCGGCCCGCGCCTCGCCCGGCTCGAGTCCGTCCGGACGATACAGGTCGCCAACGAGCCTGAACCCCTCGGAATAAAACGCGACGGGGACCGCGCCCATGAAGCTGCTCCTCGTTCTTCTGAGGGTCCCGATGATAAGCCGGCCACCCGCCGCAAGGTAAGCGTTGATGACGGGGCGGGATTAGCGAACTCTCCGCTCCGGACCGTCGTCTGCACGCCGTGAGCTCGCTCCGGACGGTGTAGCCCAGACCAGAAACCGTCTCCGAGGCGTTCTCCGACGGATTCGCGCGCGCCGATACCCGCCCGAAGCGCCGCGTGCTAGGCTGCGCCGCCGGAACGCGGGGTCGGGAGATGGACGAGGATCGCATCGAAATAACGATGGCGAACGACCTGGGCGAGCTCTCCAGCGTCGCGGAGCGGATCGAGGCGTTCTGTGCCGCGGCCGATGTGGAGCCGGGGGTCGCCTACGCGGTCAACCTGGCGCTCGACGAGCTTCTCACCAATATCGTCTCCTATGGTTACACGGACGACGCGGCGCACGTTATCGGGATCGCCGTCCGGCGGGATGGCGGAACGCTGGCCGTCACCATCGTCGACGACAGCGTCGAGTACGATCCGAGACAGGTGCCGGAGACCGACACCGACGCCCCCCTGCACGAGCGCGACCCGGGCGGGCTCGGTCTGCTGCTGGTCAACAGCATGATGGACAGCGTGGATTACCGGCGCGAGGATGGACGCAACGTCACCGTCCTGACCAAGGGCCCGGCGGCGGATTAGGCCGGCCGCTGCGCCCTATCCCTTCGACCGCCGCGCCTCGCTGCGTTCGGCGACGATGGACGAGCCGAAGATGATCGCCGCGCCGGCCACCGTCCAGAGGTCCGGCAGCTCGGCGAAGACCAGGAAGCCGAGCGCTACCGCGAAGGGGAGCCGCGCGAAATCGAACGGCGCGACCGCGCCGGTCTCGCCGACCGCGAAGGCGCGGGTGTAGAAGCGCTGCGCGGTGGCCGACGCCGCGCCCAGCGCGAGCCCCCAGAGCCACTGCTCCCATGTCGGCCATTCCCACACGAACGCCGCGCCGACGACCGCGAAGGGGAGCATGAAGACCGATTGGTAGAGCACCGCCGTGTCCGGATGGTCGGTGCGGATCGCGACCTTCAGCATCATCGCCGAGCTCGCGATGCACAGCCCCGCGCCGATCACCATGATCATGCCGATATCGAACGCCTGAAAGCCCGGGCGGACGATCACCAGCGTCCCGGCGAAGCCCATGAAGAGAGCGGTCCAGCGCATCGAATGCGCCGATTCGCGGAGGAAAATCACCCCGAACAGCGCGATGAAGAGCGGGAAGGTGAACGAGATCGCGGTCGCGTCCGCGATCGGGATCAGGGCGAGGCCGCCGAACCATCCGTACATGGCGATCGTGCTGAGCAGCCCGCGCCCGGCATAGAGTCCGGTGTTCCGGGTCCGCATGACGCCAATCCCCGCGCGCATCAGCCAGGGCAGCATGGCGATCACGCCGAACAGCGCGCGGAACAGCGAGATCTCGAGGAAATGCATCTCCTTCGAGAGGTAGCGGACGATGGCGGTCTGGCCCGCGAAGAGCAGCGCGCTCATCGTCATCCAGATCGCGCCCTGCCACGACGGCGGCAGGCGGCTGAAACCGTGCCTGAAGTCGCGGATCACCGCTCCAGCACGGACTCGAAGCCCTCGAACTCGGGATGGCCGAGATAGAGGCCGCGCTGGCCGCCCGCGCCGGCATGGGCCTTGCGGAACGCCTCCGACCGGGTCCACGCCTCGAAATCGCCGCGTTCGCGCCAGATCGTGTGCGAGGCGTAGAGC
>JAJDVM010000351.1 GCA_022826125.1 Defluviicoccus sp. | reverse complement strand
CTGTTCGGGCGGGTCGCGCTGATCCCGGTCTTCGGCAAGGACTTCTTCTCCGGCATCGCGCTCGCGTCCAAGTGGATCCACAACAACGTCGCCTGGGCGTTCATCGCGGCGCTGGTCATGGTGTTCGTCTGCTGGGTGGTGCACAACGTGCCCAACCGGGCGGACCTGGTGTGGCTCGCCAAGGGCGGCGGGCTGTTCTCCAAGCACGTCCACCCGCCGGCGCGCAAGTTCAACGCCGGGCAGAAGATCATTTTCTGGATCGTCATAATCCTCGGGATCTCGATCTCGGCATCGGGGCTGTCGCTCCTGTTCCCGTTCGAGATGCCGATGTTCGCCAAGACCTTCGAGATCCTGAACGCGCTCGGCCTGCCGCAGCTCTTTGGCATGGGCGAGCTGCAGACGGCGATGACGCCGCACGAGGAGATGCAGTACGCGCAGCTCTGGCACACCATCGTCGCCTTCGTCTTCATGGCGATCATCATCGCCCACATCTATCTCGGCTCGATCGGGATGGAAGGCGCGTTCGAATCGATGGAGTCGGGCAAGGTCGACATGCAGTGGGCCAAGGAGCACCACTCGCTGTGGTACGAGGAGGTGGTCGCCGAAGAGCAGGCCGCCGCCTCGCGGGAGTCCCCCTCCGCGCCGGCGGAATGACATGGCGTTCCGGGCGCTTCTCGCGGCGCTGGTTCTGCTTCCCTCGGTCGCCGCGGGGGGAGAGTTCTTTACGCTCAAAGGTCACGGCGGCCCGATCAAGGGGATCGACGTCTCGCCCGACGGTAGCCGTATCCTGACGGCAAGCTTCGACTTCTCGGTGGGCCTCTGGCGCGGCAAGACGCCGGTGTGGCTGGAGGCGCACCGCGCGGCGGTCAACGCGGTCAGGTTCGTCGACCGGGACCGGGCGGTCTCCGCCGGGGACGATTTCCAGCTCTATCTCTGGAACCTCTCGACCGGCACGGCCCGGCGCCTCGGCGGCCACCAGAACAAGGTCAACGCGATCGAGCTCTCCCCCGACCGGCGGACGGTGGCGGCGGCGAGCTGGGACGGGTCGATCGGGCTCTGGCCTCTCGAGGGCGGCGAGCCGCGCTTCCTCAAGGGTCACCGGTCCAACGTCAGCGACATCGCCTATACAACGGACGGCGGGACGCTCTATTCGGCGTCGGCGGACGGCACCATCCGCACCTGGGACCCGGCCAGGGGCACGCGCAAGCGGTTCTTCCTGAGGCACGGGTTCGGCGTCAACACGCTGGTGCTGAACGACCCGGCGCGGTGGCTGGCCTACGGCTCGCTCGACGGAACGATCCGGGTGGTGAACGCGGAGACCGGGAACGAGATCGCCGATTTCACTTCCGGCCGCAGCCCCATCCTCGCGATGGCGGCGGACCCGGACTTCGCCACCCTCGCGGTGGGCGACGGCGAGGGCTTCATCAAGGTGATCGACGTCCGGACCTGGTCGGTGCTGCGGAATTTCCGGGCGACGCTGCGGGGGCCGGTCTGGGCGCTCCGTTTTTCTCCGGACGGCAAGAACATCCATGCCGGCGGGCTCGACGACGCGATGTATAGCTGGCCGGTCGAGTCGCTCGGCAAGCACGACCGGATGACCCGTGAGGAGCGCACCTTCCTCAGGAAGCCGTCGACCATGAGCAACGGCGAGCGCCAGTTCCAGCGCAAATGCTCGATCTGTCACGCGCTGGGACCGGACGGGCGCCGCCGCGCGGGGCCGACCCTGTTCGGCGTATTCGGGCGCCGCGCGGGCACGCTCGCCGGCTACAAGTACTCGCCGACACTTCAGAACTCGGATATCGTCTGGAACGAAGGCACCATCGACGCGCTGTTCGACAAGGGGCCGGACCACTACATTCCCGGCTCCAAGATGCCGATGCAGCGTATCGTGAAGCCCGCCGACCGGGACGATTTGATCGCGTTCCTCAGGCGGGCGACCTCGGAGCGGGAGAAGACCCAATGAAGACCATGCTGATCGCGTTTCTGGCCATGGCCGTCATCGCCATCGGCGCGGACATCCTTCTCGATTTCATCGGTTTCTCCACCGAGGCCATGACATCCGGCCCGGCGGTCCGCAGCGGCTGACGGAATACCGGCTCGTTCCCGAATTGCATTCCAAGAAACGCCCCGCCCGCGGCCTCCGGCTCGCGCTGACATGCGTCATGGGGGCCGCCCTCGTCCACCTCGCCGGCACCGCCGGCGCCCAGCCGGCCAAGTATGCCTTCGGCGCGGCCAGAGCGCCGGCCGGGGGCGCCGCGGCGGCGTTCGGCCGGTATGCGGCGGGCTGCCTCTCCGGCGCGGTTCAGCTGCCGGAATCGGGACCGGGCTGGCAGGCGATGCGGCTTTCGCGAAACCGCAACTGGGGCCATCCCAGCGTGATCCTCTTCATCAAGCGGCTGTCCCGCGCGGCGCGGAAGGCGGGCTGGGCCGGGCTCTATGTCGGCGATATCAGCCAGCCGCGCGGGGGGCCGATGACGTCCGGGCACAGCTCGCACCAGATCGGGCTCGACGTCGACATCTGGCTGCGCCCGCCCGACAGGCTGACGCTGAGCCGGGCGGAGCGGGAAAGGATTTCCTCGACCTCGATGGTCACCAGGAACCGCCTCCGGGTGAACGGGCGCTGGACCGAGTCGCATTCTCGGGTCCTCGAAGCGGCGGCGCGGGACGACTCGGTCGCGCGCATATTCGTCAACGCGGCGATCAAGCGCCGCCTCTGCAAGACCCGGACGAAGGACGACGCGGTCTGGCTGCGCAAGGTGCGGCCGTGGTGGGGACACACGAGCCATTTCCACGTCCGGCTGCATTGCCCGGCGAGCCAGGGCTGCGTCGAGCAGGCCCCGTTGCCGCGAGGCGACGGCTGCGACCGGACGCTCGCCTGGTGGTTCACCAAGGAAGCGCTCTACCCGCCCCCGCTCGACCCCCGCAAACGGAAGCCGGAACTCACCCTGGCGGACTTGCCGTCGGCCTGCCGCAGGGTTCTCCAGGTGAGGTGAAAGAAGAAATTTACAACCCTTAATTGTGGAAACTTGTCGACATCGTCGGACAGCGGCGCTAGAGTAACCGCATGGATGCGAACCTCGTCGGTTTCGTCGCTCTCGGCGCGCTGATCCTCGGTCTCTTCGCGTGGGTACGGCACGATATCCAAGTGCTCCGCAGTGAGATGCGTAACGAGATCGGCTCGCTCCGCGGCGAGATGCGTAACGAGATCGGCACACTTCGCGGCGAGATCGGCACGCTGCGAAAGGAGTTGGCCGAGCTGCGCGAGCGCGTGGCGCGTATCGAAGGGCTGTTGGAGGCGGTGTTCATGCGCCGCGACCTGACGCCCGACCCCCAGCCTCCGCTCGGACCGTCGGGCGAGCCCGAGGCCGCCTGAGCGCGGACGCCTTTCCCCCTTCTCCCCACTCTGCCGTTCTCCGGGGCTTGCCCCGGCTTGTCGCGCCGGCATAGAACCGCACGGCAACCGGAAAGAACCCGCCGTACGGATCGGAATCCCATGAACGAAGTCGCCCCCTCGGTCCACCCCGACCTCGCCCGCCACCAGGCATCGATGCAGCCCCGGATCTATACCCTCGAGGGCTCGATCCACTGCGCCTACGCCTATTCGGTCGTCAACTGCACCCTGATCGAGGGCGATGAGTCCTGCATTCTGGTCGACACCATGACCGGGATGGACAACGCCGAGGTCGTAGCGGCCGAGTTCCGAAAGATCACCGACAAGCCGATCCGGACGATCATCTACACCCATTTCCACGCCGATCACGTGAGCGGCGCGGCCGCGTTCGTCTCCCCCGACGACGTGGCCGCGGGCAAGGTGGACATCGTCGGTCAGCGGGACCTCGTCCGTCACGTCGCGCGCGACGTGGGCCTGATCGCGCCGATCCTCGGCCGGCGCGCGATGTACCAGTTCGGCATGCGGCTCCCGATCGGCGAGGAGGGCACCGTCGGCGCCGGGCTCGGACCGCCGCAGCGCCCGGGCAGGCGCTCCTTCATCGCGCCCACCGTGACGTTCGACGAGGCCTACAGCGGCCAGACCGGAGGGATCCGCTACGAGGTCCATCTCATCCCGTCCGAGACCGAGGACCAGTGCGCGGTGTGGCTGCCCGATCTCAAGGTGCTGCTCTCGGCGGACGCGGTCTACGAGTCGTTTCCCAACGTCTACGCGCTGCGCGGCACGCGGTTCCGTGACCCGATGGCCTGGGCGCGCGGGCTCGACCGGCTGAAGGAGTTCGGCGCCGACATCCTGGTGCCGCATCACGGCCGCCCGGTCGAGGGCGCGGACCGGATCGCGGCGCTGCTGACCGACTACCGCGACGCCGTCCAGTACGTCCACGACCAGACGCTCCGCCACATGAACAAGGGCTATGCACCGGACGAGATCGCCGACATCGTCACGATGCCGGAGCATCTTCGCGACCATCCCTGGCTCGGCGAATATTACGGCTCCTACAAGCACGCGATCCCGGCGATCTATGCCGGCTATCTGGGATGGTACGAGGGCGACCCGGTCGCACTCGACCCGACCCCGAGGGCCGAGCGCGCATCGCGTTTCGTGGAGATGATGGGCGGGCGCGGGACGGTCGCGGAGCGCGCGCGGGAGGCGCTCGACGGGGGCGACGTGCAATGGGCGGCCGAGCTCGCGACCCTGCTCGTGCGGGCCGAGCGGACCGACGGGAACGCCCGGAGCCTCAAGGC
Source organism: Defluviicoccus sp. (assembly GCA_022826125.1). Classification (GTDB taxonomy): domain Bacteria; phylum Pseudomonadota; class Alphaproteobacteria; order MPNO01; family MPNO01; genus MPNO01. The sequence continues at coordinate 11,302 of JAJDVM010000351.1, read as the reverse complement.
CGAAGCGCTGCGGCGCTGGGCCTACGGGCGGAAGAACGCGACCTGGCGCAACTGGGGGCTCACGGCAGCGCTGGAACTCGAGGGCGAGCTCGACATGCCCGGCGGCGGCATGGTGCTGGGATCGCCGGAACAGGTGCGCGGCTTCCCCCTCGCCCAGATCATGAACGTGATGACGGTGCGGCTGATGGCCGAGGACTGCCGCGACACCCATCTCCGCGTCGCCTTCGAGACCACCGATTCCGGCGAGAGCTGTGCGCTCGAGATCCGGCGCGGCGTCTGCCAGTTCCACGACGCTCCGCCGCCGGGCTGCGACGCCACGGCGCGGTTCGATCGGGAATTCCTGCTGGACTGGGTGTTCGGGCGCGCGGGCTTCGAGGAGGCGATCGGCGACGAGCGGGTCTCGGTCGAGGGCGAAGCCGCCGCGGTAGCGGAGTTCCTGACCAAGTTCGAGCCCTTCAACCGGGTGGAAGAGATTGCGATCGCGGCGCGCTGAGCGCCCACCCCCCGTCATTTCGACCGAGCGCAGCGAGTGGAGAAATCTTTCAGCCCCGATGTCGCGACATCGAGGCGGTGAAATTTCTCTACTCTGAGCCTGGCGGCGCTCCGGTCGAAATGACGGAGGACGCTTCGACCGCCCACTCAGTATTCGAGCGTTCCCCTCAGCACGGGCTGCACCCTGCCGCCGACGCGGATCGGCTCGGCGATATCGAGATAGAGCCGCGACGGGCGGCCGATCTCGAAACCCTGCTCGACGATCGCCGGCCCGCGCCTGCCGAGGTCGCGCAGATAGGCCGCGAGCGCCGTGTTCGCGCTCCCCGTCGCCGGGTCCTCGTGCGGCGTCCCGTGGAAGGTCAGCATGCGGGCGGCGAAGTCCGCGTCTTCGTTATAGGGCTCTTCGGCGAAGACGAAGAGCGAGAGCCATCCGCCCGCCGCGACCTCCCGGTAGACTTCCGCGTCGATCTCCACCCGTTTGAGCGCATCGAGGGTGCGCACCCCGACCAGCAGGAACCACGGCCCGACGGTGGCGAACCGGCAGGGGTAGCGCGGGTCGAGGTCGGCGGTCTCGAGCCCGGCCAGCGCCGCCGCCCGCTCCGCCTCCTCCCCGTCGCCGAGCGCCACCGGCGGCGGCTCCATCCAGGCGATGTCGTCGGGCGTGAAGGTCACGCGGACGCGGCCGGCCGCGAGGTCCAGCACGTAGCTCCCGCCGTCCCGCCCCAGCACCCAGGCAGTGCCGATCGTCGGATGCCCGGCGAAGGGCAGCTCACGGTCGACGGTGAAGATGCGGACGCTCGCCTCGCCCGCGCGCTCATCGGTGACGAAGCTGGTCTCGGAGAAATTCATCTCCCGCGCGACGGCCTGCATCTCCGCGCCGTCGAGATGCGCGCAATCGCGGATCACCGCGAGCTGGTTGCCGGCAAGCGGGCGTTCGGCGAACACGTCGACGATGGCACAGTCCATGCGGGCGATATTATGACGGGTGGCCAAAAAAAGAAGGGCGGCTCGCGCCGCCCTTCGGAAGGTTATCCGAGACCGGCCGCACCGGTCCCGGAAAAGCGTCGGTCGCTAGAACGACACGCGAATGCCGGTGACCAGGGCCATGCCGGAATTCTTCGTCTCGCCGTACTGCTGAATGTATGCGGTACCGTTGGCGGGAGTGGCATCCAGAGCCGCGCCGTCCCCGTCGTACTGGCCCCCCTCCATCATGCCGTCGTTCTGCGACTTGTTCCAGATGATGTTGGCGTGAACCTTGACGCCCGGGCCGAGACCCCGCGCGTAGCTGGCGATCACCTTGGTGTGGCTCTCGTCGGTGGCCTTTATCTTGCCCTGCATGCCGGTGAGGCTGAAGGAGTTCGCGCCCACGGTGTACCGCACGCCGATATCGACGAGTTGGCCGCGCATGGTCTTCGGATCGGACGTCCGCTTGTAGGCCGCGGCGATCCTGGCCGGGCCGAAGTCGAGACGCGCGGCGCCGATCCAGGCCTTGTAGTCCTGCGCGCCGTCCGTGTTGGCGGCTTGGGCGGTTATCATGCCGAAGCCGCCGCCAAAGCCCACCTCGCCGAACTTGCCGGAGTAGCTCGCCGCGCCGTGGAGAGCGTCGTGGCGGTCCGCCTCGGCGTTGACGCGGTTGTTGTCGTCGTTGTTGGCGAACCTCGGCTCGTAGGTCACGCCGACCTGGAAGCCGCCCAGCTTGGGAGAGATATAGCTGATCTTCTCGCCGTCGCCGGTCGACAGGCGCGAGTGCCTGAGCGTCTCGAAATTGTCGGGATGCACGGACGCGGTCGGGACCCAGCTGTCGTCGAAGCTGAGGCTCTCGCCCACACCGGTCGCCCACGAGCCCGAGAACCCGGTCAGCATCTTGACCGCCGCGCCCTCTGTGCCGCCGATGATGACCTGGCCGAACGAGCCGGAGACCGACAGGAAGTACTCGTCGATCGGGTCGGTATTGTGGTGGTTCTGACCCTCGAGCTCCCAGCGGGTGTGGATCTTGACGCCGCTGTCCAGCGTCGCCCGCCCGTTGAAGTGAACCTCGGCATCCGTCCTGGTGTCGAGCGCCGACGTGTCCACCTTGTTGTCCATCTTCGTCGGGACGGCGGCGGCATTGTCGGCAAACGCCGGGATGCTCCCGGAGCCGTTGTCGACCCCCTTGTAGCTGTACTTGGTCTCCTGGCTGTCGCTCAGGAGCCCGCCGACAACGCCCTCATAGTAGCCGTTCACGCTGATGCTCGGCTTCATCATCTTCTTGTCGGCCGCCAGCGCCCCGCCCGCGAGCATCGTCGCAGCGGCGAAAGCCGTTCCGGCCAAAAGTTGGTTTTTCATAGCCCCTCCATGGAGTTAACGGATTTCTGCAACTGTGCAGAGACAGCGGAAAAACCGCCGTTCGCCATGGCACGGACCGTGTTTTTCGGCGGAAAAGCTGGGGTTGGAGGAAGAATCCGGGCCGGAGAAGGCGCCGGGACCGCGCGAATCGCGACGGATTCGCGCATCCGTAATCAAAGCGTATATGTCCGGCATCGATTCGGGGCGGATTCGAGCCCCGGGAGACGCCCCGGCGTCGTATCGAGAACCTGCCCCGAGCTTGCCTAAAGGGACGCTGCGCCGCGCCGGTCCCGCGCGAACCGGATATGCTGTGGAACGGACCGCCCGATCGAAAGGAATCCGGAATGTTCGGATGTTTTTTTCCCAACCCCCGCGTCTTCTTCATCTCGGCGGTCGCCTGGGGGCTGGTCGCGGTCCTGTTCTGGTACCTGGTCGCGGCCGACTGGGGCGACCCGACGGGCCTCGCCGGGCCCCTCGGCCTCGAGGAGGAGACCGTCTGGGGCTATGTCTACGTCTTCCTCTGCTATGCCGGCTTCGCGATCTTCTGGATGCGGTTCAGCCCGCACAGATGGTCGCTCTGGTCGGTCGCGGGATCGTCGCTGATCGTCTTCGTCACCTGGTTTCAGGTCCAGCTCGACGTGATGATCAACGAGTGGTTCGGCACCTTCTACGACATGATCCAGAAGGCACTCGCGAAGCCGGGCGCGGTGACGGCGGAGGAGTATTACGCGCAGCTCGCCACCTTCCTGATCATCGCGATGGTCTTCATCGTCACCGCCGTCCTCAACGCCTTCTTCACCAGCCATTTCGTCTTCCGCTGGCGGACCGCGATGAACGACCGCTACGTCGATTTGTGGCAGCAGGTGCGGCACATCGAAGGCGCCTCGCAGCGCGTGCAGGAAGACACGATGCGCTTCGCCGGCATCATGGAATCGCTCGGCGTCAGGTTCATCGACGCGGTGATGACCCTGATCGCCTTCCTGCCGATCCTCTGGGGGCTCTCGGCCCACATCAAGGAAATCCCGGTCGTGGGCGAGATCGCCTACGCGCTGGTCTGGGTCGCCATCCTCTGGTCGGTGTTCGGGACCGGGATCCTGGCGCTCGCCGGCTACCGCCTGCCGGGGCTGGAGTTCCGCAACCAGCGGGTCGAGGCCGCGTTCCGGAAGGAACTCGTCATCGGCGAGGATCGCGAGGACCGGGCGCAGCCGCCCACGCTGGGGGAGCTGTTCGCCAACGTCAGGCGCAACTATTTCCGCCTCTACCTCAACTATCTCTATTTCAACGTCGTCCGGTACGGATATCTGCAGGCCGGCGTGATCCTACCCTATATCGCGCTGGGTCCGACGATCATCTCGGCGGCGGTGACGCTGGGTGTGATGCAGCAGATCATCCGCGCCTTCGGCCGGGTGGAGAACTCGTTCCAGTTCCTCGTCAACTCCTGGACGACGATCGTGGAGTTGATGTCGATCTACAAGCGCCTGGCCGCCTTCGAGCGTGCCATCGCGGGCGACGACCAGGCCGCGATCGAGTTCGAGACGGGTACGCAGCTGCCCGCGGGGTAGGGCCAAACCCGACCTTATCGGGGTGAGGGGCGGCGGTTACATCGGCCCCGCCCTTCCGCGCTCCCGCTCGCGCAGGTCGCGGCGGCGGATCTTGCCGGTGGCGGTCATCGGCAGCGCGTCGACGAACTCGACCGCGCGGGGATATTCGTGCGCCGAGAGGCGCTCGCGGACATGGGCGCTTAGCGCCGCCCCCAGATCGTCCGTGGACGACTCGCCCTCGCGCAGCACCACGAACGCCTTGACGATCTCGCCGCGCACCGGGTCGGGCACGCCCACGGCGGCCGCCATCGCCACCGCCGCGTGGCCCATCAGGCATTCCTCGATCTCGCCGGGTCCGATGCGGTAGCCGGCCGACGAGATCACGTCGTCCTCGCGCCCGACGAAGCGGAACGCGCCGTCCTCGTCGCGGATGCCGAGGTCGCCGGTGAGCAGCCAGTCGCCGGCGAACTTCGCCGCCGTCGCTTCCTCGTTGTGCCAGTAGCCGAGGAACATCACCGGGTCGGGGCGGCGGACCGCGATCTCGCCGGTCTCGCCCGGCGGCAGGGTCCGGCCGTCGCCGTCGAGCACCGCGACCTCGTGCCCCGGGATCGGACGGCCCAGCCACCCCGGCCTGACGGGGAACAGCCCGGCGCAATTGCCCAGCACCAGGTTGCACTCCGTCTGGCCGTAGAACTCGTTGATCGTCAGCCCGAACGCCTCCCGCCCCCAGCCGAGAAGCTCCTCGCCCACGCTCTCGCCGCCGCTGCCGACGCTGCGTAGGGCCAGGCCGGGCGGGCGTTGCGAGGCTTCGGGAGCCTGCCGCATCATCTTGAGCGCCGTCGGCGGCAGAAAGGCGTTGCGCACGCCGTAGCGAGCGAGCGTCGCGAAGGCCTCCTCCGGATCGAACCGGCCGGGCGGCTGCACCAGAACCGGCACGCCCGCCGCCCAGGCCGGCAGCAGGACGTCCAGAAGACCGCCGGCCCAGGCCCAGTCGGCCGGGGTCCAGAACAGGTCTCCCGGCTGCGGGAAGAACTCGTGCGGCAGCGCAACGCCCGGCAGGTGCCCCGGCAGGACCCGGTGGCCGTGAAGCGCGCCCTTGGGCGGCCCCGTGGTGCCTGACGTGTACATCAGCAGCGCCGGATCGTCGGGTCCGGTCGCCACGGTCTCGAACCGGTCGGAACCGCGCTCCAGCAAGTCCCGGAAATCCTCCGCGACCACCATGGAGAGTTCCGGCAGATCGAGCGCCGCCGTTTTCTCACGGCCCTCGGCATCCGTAATCAGCGCTTTCGCGCCGGAATCGCGGAGCCGGTGTTCGAGCGCATCGGCGCCGAACAGCGCGAACAGCGGCAGGGCCACCGCGCCCAGCTTGTAGGCCGCGAGATGGGCGAGCCCGGTCTCCACGCTTTGTCCCAGCAGGACCGCCACCCGGTCGCCGCGCCCGACGCCGCCGGCCGCGAGCGCGTTGGCAAGCCGGTTCGAAAGCCGGGAGAGCTCGCGGAACGACCATTCGCGGGGATCGCCGCCCGCCGGATCGGGACAGATCAGCGCCGGTCGCGTGCTGGCGACGTGGCGCTCGCAGACATGCTCGGCGATGTTGTAACGGGCGGGCAGGCGCCAGCGGAACGCCGCCCTCACCTCGTCCCAGGTGTCGCGGCGTTCGACGATCATGCCGGCGCGGGCTACCGCTGCCGCTCTTCCAGCCGCCCGCCGCCGAACAGGGTCGGGACGTAGCGGGGCGCGCCGATGGCATCCTGAAAACGCCGCTTGGTCACGACCGGGTCGAAACCCGCCGGCGGGACGACGACATCCAGGTCGGGCGCGGTGAGGAGAGCGAGAAAGGACGGGCCGGGATTTCCGAGCGCCCCGGCGAGAGCGGACGCGAACGCATCCGCCGTTTCGATATTGCGCGCGCCCTTCAACCCCGCGGTGCGGGCGAGCGCGGCGAAGTCGAGCGCCGCGTTGGTCAGCGCCTGGCCGCCCGAGGCCGCATGGACGCCGTTCTGGATCAGCAACACGGTCAGGTTCGCGGGCGCGGCCGCACCGACGGTTATCAGCCCGCCCATGTGCATGAGCATGCCGCCATCGCCCTCCACCGCGACGACCTGCCGGTCGGGCCGCGCGACCGCCAGCCCGAGAGCCAGCGGCAAGGCGAGCCCCATCGCGTCCTCGACATAGAAGTTCTCGGGACGGTCGCGGACCGCCGCCCACAGATAGGACGCGTTGCCGAGCGAGGTGACGACCAGCGTCTCCGGCGGCAGCGTCTCGGCCATCGCGCGGTAATAGGCCTCGCGGGTCGGCGGCGCCCCGGTCACCATTGCACGTCCTCGCGGCCGAGCAGCAGGACGAACGGGGACGACGCTTCCTCGGCATAGGTCGCGGCGCTTTCGACCTGCGGCCCGATCGGCCGGTCGCGGTCGGCCACCGCGTAGCCGAGGCCGAGGCCGCGAAGGACCGGCTCCGTCGCCCGTCCCTTGGGCACGTGATAGAAGACCGGATCGTCGGGCGTTCCCCGATAGGAGGCGAGGATCAGGAGCGGGAACTGGTAGCGCTGGGCGAGGCAGACCATGCCCGCGCCCATGCTCAGCAGCCCCACGTTCTGGATCACCAGCGCGGTCCGCGCGCCGCCGAGGCGCGCCCCGCAGGAAATCGCGAGCGCCTCCTCCTCGTGGGTCGCGCGGACGAGCGACATCCACGGCGCCTCTTCGATCCTGACCAGGAACTCGCCGAGCCAGCCGTCGGGCACCGTCACGGCGACCGTAAAGCCGATGCGCTCCAGCGTTTCCAGGATTTCCGACGGGCGATGCACCGCGTTCATCCCGTTACAAGACAACCGGCCGGGGATGCCGTCAAGCGACCGCGCGAGACGGGCCGGCCGGGAAATCGCTTGCTGGCGCGAATTGGGCGGCACTAGACTTCAACCGTTGCAAGAACGACCCGCCGGAACGGGTCACTGGGAGGAAATCCAATGAAATATGCAAAGCGTATAGCGGGTTCGGTCGGAACCGGCCTGCTGGCCCTTGCCGTCGTCACGGCCGGCGGCGCCGAGCTCCGCGCCGCTCCGGCCAAGCTGACCATGGTCGGATCCTGGCCGCCCAAGGTGTCCTCGGCGGCCGATATCGGCATCAAGTACCTGGACACCGTCAACAAGATGGGGAAAGGCACGGTCGAGATCACGTTCAAGGGATCGCGCGACGTGGTGCCGACATTCGATCAGCCGGAGGCGCTGGTCCGCGGCCTGTTCGATGTCTGGTACGGCGCGCCCAACTACTGGGCGGGCGTCGTGCCGGGCGGCTATTTCTCGGAGTTGTCGCCTCACGAGATTCCGGACAACGGGCCGGGCAGCGAGCTGTTCGAGTTCATCGCCAAGATGTTCGAGCGCAAGGGCGTGCGCTATCTCGGCCACTTCTCGGGCGAGCCGCATACCGGCAACCACTTCATGTATACGCAGAAGGCGATCTCCGGCCTCGGCGATCTCAAGGGGCGCAAGATCCGCGTACCGCCGCTGACCCGCTTTTTCGTCAGGGCGATCGGCGCCGAGCCGGTGACCCTGCCGCCGAGCGAGGTCTATCTGGCGCTGGAGCGCGGCACGGTGGAGGGCTTCACCTGGCCCTACTATGACGGCTTCACCGCCTTCGGATGGCACAAGATATCGAAGTTCATCATCGCCCATCCGCTCTACCGGAACGGCGTCAGCGTCAAGATGAACCTCGCCAAGTGGAACAAGCTGTCCGGCGACGCGAAGAAGGTCATGCTTGAAGCCGTCGGCCGGACCCAGGCGTGGTCGCAGGGCTGGGTCTCGGCATACCAGGCGCAGCAGCTCAAGGACATGCTGAAGGGTGGCATGAAGCTGGTGACGTTCTCCGACAAGGAAGCCGAACACTGGCGGAAGACCGCGAGCGAGGCGCTCTGGGCGCAGTTCAAGTCGGTGATGAGCGCGGACGAGTACGCGACCGCCCGGCGACTGCTGGGTTACAAGTAAGCGTCGAACGACGGGCCGGCGTCTTGCGCCGGCCCATCACCGCGCGGCGACTCCCTCGCAGGAGGTCCGAATGAGCGGCGACGTCTATGCCGGGACCGGATTGCCGGAGCTTGGCTTCCGCAATTACTGGTACCCGGTCCTCGCGGCATGGCGGCTGCGCAGGCGGCCCAAGACGGTCAAACTGCTCGGCGAGGAGGTCGTTCTATTTCGCGACAAGGGCGGGATTTACGCGCTCAGGGATCAATGCGCGCATCGCGGCGCGCGGCTCTCCCGGGGGAGATGCCTGTACCCGGGCACCGGAACGCTCACCTGTCCCTACCATGGCTGGACCTATTCCGGACAAACCGGCCGGTGCGTCGCCAAGCTGATGGAAGGCCCCGACACCGCCATTCCTCCGGAGGCGAGGGTCGAGTCCTACCCGGTTCGCGAACATCGCGGGGTGATCTGGCTGTTCGTCGGCGACATGGACGCCGTACCTCTGGAGGACGACCTGCCGGATTGTCTGGCCGATACCGATGAGTGGCACACGATTTCAACCTGGCGGACCTATCGCTGCAACTGGCGGGTCCTGAACGACAACCTGTGCTACGACCTCCACGCTCCCTTCGTGCACAGGAACTCGCCGGAGCTGGTCTTCCAGCCGATCTTCCCCTTCGCCAGCCGGATCGCGACGACCCCGCTGGAGGACTGCAAGGGGCTCGGCTACACGGCTCGCGAGGGCATAACGGAGGCCCGTTACCCCGGCCTGGGAGATTTCCCGCCGCCTCGGGAGGCGTTCTGGCGCAGGCTGAAACCGCGCGGCCGGGGCAAGGAGATGGACCCGGAGAGATCGCAGGCGGCAAGGCAATACGGCATCAGGTACCGGCACATGTCGCGCCTGCCGGCGGTGACCCTGGTGGGTCGGCCGGCGGGAGACTATTTCATGTGCCGCTGGGTCACGCCCGTCGACGCGGAGACCACGCTGTTCTACTCGTTGAACGCCTTCCGCCGCCGCCATGCCCTCGGAACCCTGCTGGACCGGATCGGCTGGACGCTGTGGCAGTCCTGGACCCATGACTGGGTGTTTTCCGACCAGGACAAGAAAATCGTCGAAGGCGTGCGGTCGGACGCCGAACAGCTCTCGCGCACGGATGCCGGCGTTGTCGCCTGGCGAAAGTTCATGGTGGAAAATGCGCGCCGGCCGGCCGCCGACGATGCCGGACGGAACGACGAGCCGCCCGCGTCGGCGGACGACCTGCGGCTGGAAACGGCCGCGGAATAGACAACCGCGCGCGAGGGAAATTCCTTTCGTGGTCCACACATCGAGCCGTTGACCGTTGACCGGCGGTAACCCTGACGGGCGGAGTCCGGAGGCGCGCGGCTCGCGCGCGGTGCGGGTCTTCGACCTGATCGTCGATGGCGGGGCGATACTGGCCGCGGTGCTCATGGTCGCGGTGATGCTGACCACGACGATCAAGGTCGTCTTTCGCTACGGCCTTCGCGAGGGCCTGATCGGGATCGACCAGATCAGCGGCACGATGCTGCTCTACATAACCTTCCTCGGGGCTGCCTGGGTGCTGCGCCGGGAGGAGCACGTGACGCTCGATCTGCTGGTCGGCCGGATCGGGCCGGAAGTCCGGCGGCAATTGCTGATCTGGGGCTCGGTCGCGGGCGCCCTGGTGTGCCTCGCGGTGTCGGGCTTCGGGACTTTCGAGACCGTCACGTCGTGGCAAAGGGGAATCCGGATACCGGCGGAGCTGGAGTTTCCACGCGCGATCAACCTCGTGGCGATCCCGGTCGGCTGCCTGTTCCTCGGTCTCCAGTTCGTGCGCCGCGCCTGGCGCCATTGGCGGCGGATGGCGCCCGCCCCGTCCGCCGGGATCGGTTGAGCCGCGATGGAGTGGTGGTTCTACCTCCTGTGCTTCTTCGGCGGCCTCGGCGCTTTGCTGCTCATCGGCCTGCCCGTGGCGGTCGCCTTCATGCTGGTCAACCTGGTCGGCGTCTACGTGTTCTGGGGCGGCGCGATGGGGCTCAACCAGCTGATCCTCAGTATCGACAGCTCCGTTTCGACCTTCGTCCTCGTCCCGTTGCCGATGTTCATCCTCATGGGAACGGTGATGTTCCATTCCGGCGTCGCGTTCAAGATGATCGACGTGCTCGACCAGTGGCTGGGACGCATCGCCGGGCGACTGGCGGTTCTCGCGGTCGGGGCGGGGGCGCTGTTCGCGACGCTCACGGGCGTCGCGATGGGCAGCGTCGCGATGCTGGGCTCGACGCTGGCGCCCGACATGGAGCGCCGGGGCTATGCCAAATCGATGTCGCTCGGCCCGATCCTCGCGAGCGGCAGCCTCGCGATCATGATCCCGCCGAGCGCGCTCGCCGTCATCCTGGCGAGCTTGGGGCGTTTCTCGGTCGGCAAGCTCCTGATCGCGATCATCGTGCCGGGCCTGCTGCTCGCCCTGATCTACATCGCCTACATCGTCATCCGCTGCCACCTGCAGCCGTCTCTGGCGCCGGTCTACAGCATCGAGCCAACGCCGCTGCCGCGCCGCCTCGCGGATTCCGCGCGCTATGTCCTGCCGCCGGTCTCGGTGATCCTGCTGGTGATCGGCTCGATCTTCCTCGGCATCGCCACCCCGACCGAAGCCGCCGCGGTGGGGGCGCTGCTGAGCTTCGTCGTCGCCGCGCTCTACGGACGCCTGACCCGGGAGGTGATCAAGAAGGCGGTGGGCTCGGCAACCTCGCTCTCGGTCATGGTGCTGCTGATCCTCACCGGCTCGGCCGCCTTCGGCCAGCTCCTCAGCTTCTCCGGCGTCACGCCGGCAATCACCCGTCTCGCCACAGACCTGCCGGTGCACCCCATCGTCATCCTGATCCTGATGCAGCTCGCGGTGATTTTCCTCGGCATGTTCATCGAGCAGACCTCCATCGTCATGGTGACCATCCCGATCTTCATGCCGATCGTCGCCGCGATGGGCTGGGACCC
>JAJDVM010000196.1 GCA_022826125.1 Defluviicoccus sp. | reverse complement strand
ACCTTCTCCAACTCGCTGGCCACCAACCTCCACATGTGGGACGCGCAGGCCGCCGCGCTCGCCGACGATTTCCGCATCCTGCGCTACGACAAGCGGGGCCACGGCCGGAGCGACGTGCCCGACGGCGCTTACGACTTCTCGATGCTGGTCGGCGACGTGATCGGGCTGTGGGACGCGCTCGGCATCGGACGGAGCCATTTCGTCGGTCTCTCCATCGGCGGGATGACGGCGATGGGGCTCGGCATCCATCACGCCGACCGGCTGCGCTCGATCGTGATCTCCAACGCCATCGCCGAGGCGCCGGCGCCGTTCGTCGCGGCCTGGGACGAGCGCATCGCCATCGTCGAGGAGAAAGGAATGCAGGCGCTTGCCGCGCCCACGGTCGAACGGTGGTCGTCGGACGAGTTCTTCAATTCCGGCACCCCGATACTCGACGACCTCCGCGCCATGGTCGCGGCGACCCCCGCCGGGGGCTTCGTCGGCTGCGCCCGCGCGCTCCAGGGGCTGGATTTCGAGAAGAGCCTCGGCGCGATCCGGACCCCCACGCTGTTCATCGCCGGCAAGGAAGACGGCGCGACCCCGGCATCGACGATGAGCCGCATCGCGCAATTGGTCGAGGGCGCGCAATATGTCGAGCTCTCCCCCGCCGGCCATCTCTCCAACATCGAGCAGCCCGACGGCTACACGGCGGCGCTCAGGGACTTCCTGATCTAGGGATCGGGACGCCGCCGATGACGAAGGCGCTCGCGCGGCCGTTCCGGCTGGGCCCGCTCGACCTGCCGCACCGGGTCGCGATGGCGCCCATGACGCGGAACCGGGCCGGCCCCGGCAACGCGCCGCACGCGCTCAACGCCGAGTATTACGCCCAGCGCGCGTCGGCGGCGCTGATCGTCACCGAGGCGACGCAGGTGAGCGAGCAGGGCGTCGGCTATCCGCTGACCCCGGGTATCCACTCGCCCGAGCAGGTCGCGGGCTGGCGGCTGGTGACCGACGCGGTCCACCGGGCGGGCGGGCGCATCGCGCTCCAGCTCTGGCATGTCGGGCGGATCTCCCATCCCACGCTCCAGCCGGGCGGCGCGATGCCCGTCGCGCCGTCCGCCATCGCGGCGGCCGGAGAGGCGATGACGTTCGAGGGGATGAAACCGTTCGAGACGCCGCGCGCGCTGGAGACCGACGAGATCCCCGGCATCGTCGACCAGTTCCGCCAGGGCGCGCGCAACGCGCTCGAGGCCGGGTTCGACGCCGTCGAGGTCCATGGCGGCAACGGCTACCTGCTCGACCAGTTCGTCCGCGACGGCACCAACGCGCGCACCGACGCCTATGGCGGGCCGGTCGAGAACCGGCTGCGCCTGCCCGTCGAGATCGCCCGGGCGGTGGCGGAGATCTGGGGCGCCGACCGGGTGGGCTACCGGATCTCGCCCTGGCAGCGTTTCAACGACATGTCGGACAGCGCGCCGGAAGAGACCTTCGCGGCGCTCGCGCACGCGCTCGACGGAACCGGCATCGCCTGGCTGCACGTCGTCGAGTCCGACGCGCCCGGACGCGATGCGGAAGAAACCGACGCGAAGGCCTTCGTCGCCGCCCGCCCGCCCTTGCTCCGGACGCTTCGCGAGACCTTTCGCCGTACGCTGATCGTGAATTCGGCCTATGACGGGCCGCGCGGCGCGGCGGCGCTGGAAGCCGGCCAGGCCGACCTCGTCTCCTACGCGACGCTGTTCCTCGCCAACCCCGACCTGCCGAAGCGCCTGCTCGGCGGCGGGCCGCTCAACGAGCCGGTCCGCAAGACCTTCTACGGCGGCGGGGCCGAGGGCTACACCGACTACCCGTTCTGGGAGGGGTAGGGCGCCCCTCGATACGCGGCTTCGCCGCTACTCAGGGTGAGGGATGGGTCGCGGGCGGCAACAAATCCCCCTCATCCCGAGTAGGCGCGCCAGCGCCGTATCGAGGGACGCTCACCCCACCCGGCGGAAAAAGCGGTTGATGTCCACCCGGTCCCAGACGCCGGCGTTGGCGAGCGGGTCTTCGGCGAGGAAGGCGTCGATGTCCTCGCGCTTCTCCACCTCCACCAGATACAGGCTGCCGACGATGGTCTCGCCGTCCTCCGCCTGGAGCGGGCCCGACATCACCACCTCGATCGGCGCCTTCTCGAGATAGTCCCGATGCGCGGGCAGCGCGGCCATGCGTTTGTCGAGCACGCCCGGCTTGTCGATCATGTGCAGCACGTACAGCATCGCGGAATCCCCTGCGGCCAGCGGAGACGGCCAGTCTACATCAAGGGGGCGGTGGCAGGATCGCCCGTCCGGTCCCGCAAACCGCTTTGCGCCCTTCCGGGCGTTCCCATATCATCCTTGCAGGAGGTTCGATGAATGACGGGACGGCCCGGCGACAGGTTGACCCCCCGCCTTGCCCGGCATGGCGGGCCGGACGACGGCGACGACCGGGGCCCGGGCACCGGGGTCGCGGTCAAGCCGGCCTCCAGGGTCAAGAAGCCCTCCATGTACAAGGTGATCATGCTCAATGACGACTACACCCCGATGGAGTTCGTCGTCATGGTGCTCGAGCGGTACTTCAGCAAATCGCACGACGAGGCGACCCACATCATGATGCACGTCCATCAGAAGGGGGTCGGTATCTGCGGCGTCTACACCTACGAAATCGCGGAAACCAAAGTCACGCAGGTGATGGACCTTGCGCGCCAGCACCAGCATCCGCTTCAATGCACCCTTGAGAAGGCATAGGTCCCATGTTGTCGCGCAATCTCGAGAAGAGCCTGCACAAAGCCCTCGCGCTGGCGAGCGCGCGAAGCCACGAATACGCGACGCTCGAACATTTGCTGATGGCGCTGACCGAAGACCAGGACGCGGTCGCCGTCCTGCGCGCCTGCGGCGTCGAGATCGAGCGTCTGGGCAAGGACCTCGCGACCTATCTCGACAAGGAGCTTTCCAACCTGGTGATCGAGACCGGCGAGGATCCCAAGCCCACGGCGAGCTTCCAACGCGTCGTCCAGCGCGCGGCGATCCACGTGCAGTCGTCCGGCCGGCAGGAGGTCACCGGAGCGAACGTCCTGGTCGCGATGTTCTCGGAGCGCGAATCGCACGCGGTCTATTACCTGCAAGAGCAGGACATGTCGCGTTTCGATGCGGTCAACTACATCTCGCACGGCATCGCCAAGGTGCCCGGCCGGTCGGAGAGCCGGAGCGTCCAGGGCACCAGGCAGGCCGAGCAGGAGAAGCCCGACAAGTCGGAGAAGCGCCAGAACGAGGCGCTCGCCACCTATTGCGTGAACCTCAACGAAAAGGCGGACTCAGGCAAGATCGACCCGTTGATCGGCCGTGAGGCGGAGATCGAGCGCACCATCCAGGTGCTGTGCCGCCGCACCAAGAACAACCCGCTCTATGTCGGCGATTCCGGTGTCGGCAAGACCGCGCTCGCCGAGGGGCTGGCGCGCCGCATCGTCAAGGCGGAGGTGCCGGACGTCCTCCAGGACGCGACGATCTTCTCGCTCGACATGGGCGCTCTGCTGGCGGGCACGCGCTATCGCGGCGACTTCGAGGAGCGCCTCAAGGCGGTCGTCGCCGAGCTCGAGGCCTTCGAGGGCGCGGTGCTGTTCATCGACGAGATCCACACCGTGATCGGAGCCGGCGCGACCAGCGGCGGCTCGATGGACGCGTCCAACCTGCTCAAGCCGGCGCTGCAGTCGGGCACGCTCAGATGCATCGGCTCGACCACCTACAAGGAATACCGGTCCTATTTCGAGAAGGACCGCGCGCTCGCCCGCCGGTTCCAGAAGATCGACGTGATCGAGCCGTCGATCGACGATTCGGTGAAGATCCTGCGCGGCCTCAAGCCCTATTACGAGAAGCATCACCGGGTGCGCTATACGGCCGAGGCGATCCGCACCGCCGTCGAGCTCGCCGCCCGCTACATCAACGACCGCAGGCTGCCGGACAAGGCGATCGACGTGATCGACGAGGTTGGCGCGGCGCAGAAGCTGGTGCCGGAGAGCCGGCGGAAGAAGCTCATCACCGTCAAGGACGTGGAGGCGGTGGTCGCCAAGATCGCCCGCATCCCGCCCAAGTCGGTGTCGCGCAACGACCAGGAAACGCTGAAGAACCTCGAGCGCGACCTCAAGACCGTCGTGTTCGGACAGGACAAGGCCATCGAGGCGCTGACGTCGGCGATCAAGCTTGCCCGCGCGGGCCTGCGCGAGCCCGAGAAGCCGATCGGCTGCTACCTGTTCTCCGGCCCGACCGGCGTCGGCAAGACCGAAGTCGCGCGCCAGCTCGCGCTCACCATGGGGATCGAGCTGACCCGCTTCGACATGTCGGAATACATGGAACGCCATTCGGTCTCGCGGCTGATCGGCGCGCCGCCGGGCTATGTCGGATTCGACCAGGGCGGGCTGCTGACCGACGCGATCGACCAGCACCCGCACGCGGTGCTGCTGCTCGACGAGATCGAGAAGGCGCATCCCGACCTGTTCAACATCCTGTTGCAGATCATGGATCACGGGAAGCTCACCGATCACAACGGCAAGAGCGTCGATTTCCGCAACACGATCCTGATCATGACCACCAACGCGGGCGCGGCAGAGCTCGCCCGGCCCGCTATCGGCTTCGAGCGCGAGGCCCGGGTGGGCGAGGACGAGGAAGCGATCAAGCGGATGTTCACGCCGGAGTTCCGCAACCGGCTGGACAAGACGATCCAGTTCGCCTCGCTGCCGCCCGAGATCGTGGCCCTGGTGGTCGACAAGTTCGTCATGCAACTCGAAGCCCAGCTCGAGGACCGCAACGTCACCATCGAGCTCACCGCGGCGGCGCGCGACTGGCTGGTCAGGACCGGCTACGACGCGACCTACGGGGCGCGGCCGCTGGCGCGGCGCATCCAGGAGCACATCAAGACGCCGCTCGCCGACGAGCTCCTGTTCGGCAGGCTGGCCAAGGGCGGCACCGTCCAGGTCGACCTCAAGGACGACAAGCTGGCGTTCGACTTCGTCGAGCCGCAGCCCGCCAAGGGCAAGCGCCCGAAGGCCAAGGGCCGGGACCCGGACAAGGTCTCCGAGCTGGTCGACTGACCCCGAGAGGGTTGCCCTGACGGAATCCGACATCCCGGGACCCGCCATCGACGGCACGGTCGTCGAGGATACCGTGGTCGCCGCCCGCGCCCCGTGGAGCCGCACCATCGAGCGGGGCCAGATGCTCCGCATCGTCGACCTGGAAGGCCGGCAGGCGGTCGATTTCCTCTGCTACAACGCGCACGATCCGGCCGACCGCTACGCCGCCGCCGACACGATGAAGATCAACCCGTCCGGCATCTTCCTCACCGTCGGCACGGTGCTCTACAGCGTCGAGATCACGCCGCTGTTTACCATCGTCGCCGACAGCTGCGGCTTCCACGACACCATCGGCGGGTGCTGCAGCGCGCCGATCAACGCCTTCCGCTACGACGCGCCCTACCAGCCCAACTGCCGAGACAACTTCATCGCCGAGCTCGGCAAGCACGGCATGGGGAAAGAGGACATCGTCGCCAACATCAACTTCTTCATGTACGTGCCGGTGAGCGAGAAGGGCGAGATGGACATGGGGCCGAGCCTGTCGAAACCCGGCGACTATGTCGACCTCCGGGCCGAGACCGACGCGCTCGCGGTGCTCTCCAACTGCCCCCAGATCAACAACCCGGTCAACGACTACAACCCGACCCCGATCCGGGTGGTGGTGTGGACGCCGGGGGCGTGAGGGGAGCGTCCTCCTGACAATGCTGTCACCGACAGGGGAGAGTCCGCGATGAGCCGACGTCTGACGGTCCACGACCCGCGCGGGACGCCGCCGAAGGTCACCGGCGAGCGCCTCGCTCCCCGGCTCGAAAGCCTCGACGGCAAGGTGATCTACCTGGTCGACTGCCTGTTCGACAATTCCGACAGGTTCATGGGCGAGCTGCTGGACTGGTTCGGCGGCAACCTGCCGTCGGTCGACGCGCGGGTCGTCAAGCCGCGCGAGAGCTGGGTCGACGATCCCGACCTGCGCAAGCGGATCGAGAACGACGGCGACGGGGCGATCCTCGGCGTTGGGCTGTGAAGCACCTGCAGCCCGACGGTCGTCGGGCTCGCCCTCGACCTGGAGCGCGCCGGGGTGCCCTCGGTCGCCGTCCACACCCACGTGTTCGAGCAGCTGACCAGATCGGTCGCGCTCGCCAACGGAATGCCGACCGCCCGCCAGGCCTACGTTCCGCAGCCGGTGGTCGACCGCACCGCGGCCCAGCTGCGCGGCTATATCGAGGGGGCGGATCCGGTTTCCGACCGTCCCTTCCTGCAGGAGATCGTCGAAGGGCTGACCCGCCCGCTCGACGATGCCGACAGGAGCGGGCTTTCCTTCGAGCGCACCACGCCGCGTCTCCTGGAGCCCGATAACGAGGACAATCTGCACGCCCTGTTCGAGGAGAGCCGGTGGACCGATCATCTGCCCATCGTGTTGCCGACGGAGGAGCGGGTCGAGGCGATGCTGCGCGGCACGAGCCGCCGCCCGGACGAGGTCGTCGGCACGCTCAAGCCCACCGCCTATCGCGAGTCCTGGGAATTCACCGTCGAGAAGGTCGCGGTCAACGCGGTCATGGCCGGCGCCAGGCCCGAATACCTGCCGGTCATCCTCGCGCTCGCCGCCACGGGACAGACCGCGCGCTCGTCGAGCACCAACTCGTTCGCCGTCGTCTCGGTGGTCAACGGTCCGATCCGCAAGGAAATCGGAATGAACGACGGGATCGGCGCGATGGGTCCCTACAACCATGCCAACGCGACGATCGGGCGGGCCTACAACCTCGCCTCGATAAACCTGCAGGGGGGCTCGGTGCCGGGCGACACCTACATGGGCTCGGTCGGCAACTGGTACAACTATTCCTCGACCTTCGCCGAGGCGGAGGAGCGCAGCCCATGGCAGCCGTTTCACGTCCAGAAGGGCTTCGCGCCGGAAGAGAGCACGGCGAGCGTCTTCTTCGGCGCCTGGTACACCCATGCCGGCTACGGTCCGCGCGAAACCTGGCAGGAGAATTTCCGCCGCTCCCTCGCCGGCTGCGAGCACCATTTCCCGCCGCTTTTCGTGATGGACCCCATCTGCGCCCGCGGGCTCGTGGAGCTCGGCTTCGACACCAGGGAGAAGATGATCGGCTGGCTCAGCGACAACGCCCTGCTGCCGGCGCGCGAATACTGGGACAACCAGTGGGTCAAGACCCTGATCCACCCGCTCGCGGTCGCCGGCGTCGAGCCGTTCGCGACCCGGCTGAAAGCCGCGCCGGACGAGGTCATCCGGATCTTCGAGCCGTCCGACATCAACATCGTCGTCGCTGGCGGCGAAACCCAGGGCGCGTGGAAGATGATCGCCGGCCGCTACGGCGAGGGCGGCACCGTCTCCGTCGACGACTGGCGCTGAGACGCCGGCCGGAAGCGCAGAAGGGGAGGGAACGATGGACACGATCTTCGAAAAGGTGCTTCCACCCAAGACCGGGCTCGCGGTCGAGGTCGAGGCGGGGCAGCGCCTCCGCGTGATCGACCTCGAAGGCCAGCAGGTGGTCGACATGGCGCTGTTCAACCGGGAAAACCTGCGCGAGAAGCTGTCCACATCCTATTCGCGCACCCGCTACATCCCCGCGCCCGGAGCGGAATACGTACCGCGCGATGCGCTCACCGTCGGCGACACGCTGATGTCGACGACCTGCCGGCCGATGATGGAGATCGTCGCCGATACGCCAGAGCCCAAGGGCGTCCACGACGTGCACAACCGGATGTGTAACCGCTACCTCTACGAGAGCCACGGCGTGGGCCCCCGGGACGGTTGTCACGAGATCATCACGGGCGTCATGGAGCCCTACGGGATCGGCTACGAGGACATCCCGGACACGATGGATTTGTTCATGAACTACCACCATGACTGCGCCGAGCGGCGGTGGATCATCGACTATCCGGTCTCGAAACCCGGCGACTACATCGAGTTCGAGGCCAGGATGCCGCTCGTCGTCGGCCTCTCGAACTGCCCGATGGACGTGCTCGCGCCCTGCAACGCCTACAACTGCACCCCGGTGAAGGTCGAGGTCAGGGGCTGAGGCTCAGCCCGGGTCGTTGTCGGTCCGGCGGTAGGGGCCGGCTTCCGTCAGCTCGTGCATCTCGTGGCGGAGCAGCACGCGCTCGCGATTGACGAAATCCGCCACCGCCTCGCGGAAGCGGGGCTCGCGGATCCAGTGGACGCTGTAGGTGGGGCTCGGCAGGTAGCCGCGCTGGATCTTGTGCGGGCCCTGCGCTCCCGCCTCGACGCGGGCGAGCCCATGCTCGATCGCGTAGTCGATCGCGCGGTAGAAGCAGGCCTCGAAATAGAGCATCCGGTAGCGCCGTTCCGCGCCCCAGTTGCGGCCGTAGAGCGTGTCGCCGCCCAATAGGTTG
This sequence comes from Defluviicoccus sp., assembly GCA_022826125.1. Lineage (GTDB taxonomy): Bacteria > Pseudomonadota > Alphaproteobacteria > MPNO01 > MPNO01 > MPNO01. Next base: position 32,703 of record JAJDVM010000196.1, on the reverse strand, counting down.
AGCGCGCCGCCCACCAGGCGCCCGCCTTGGAACGCGGCCACCAGAACCACCTTGTCCGAGAGTTCCGTCGCCAGCTTGAGGAAGAACTCCTGCGTCAGGTACGCGTTCGACCATTTCTTGTCGACGGTATTCAGATAGAAGCCGTAGAAGGCCTCCATGTGGCGCTCTTCCAGGGCGTCGCCGGTCAGCGCGCGGATCTCCATGCCGCCTTCGTTCGCCTCGCGGCGTTCCTTGCGGATCGACTTGCGCTTGCGCGACGACAGTCCGGCGAGGAATTCGTCGAACGATTCGTAGCCCCGGTTGTGCCAGTGGAATTGCTGGCCCATGCGCTGCAGGAGCCCGGCTTCGCCGAGCGTCTTCCATTCGTCCTCAGTGCAAAAGGTGATGTGAAAGGACGAGACCTCGTGGTTCTTGGCAAGTTCCATGAGGCCCGCCGCCAGCATCAGCCGGGTCTGCTCCTGCTCGGCGCCCGGACGGACCATCAGGCGCGGTCCGGCGACCGGGGTGAACGGCACCGAGATCTGGAGCTTCGGATAGTACTTTCCGCCCGCGCGCTCGAACGCGTCCGCCCAGCCCCAGTCGAACACGTATTCGCCGTAGGAATGGCTCTTCAGGTAGCAGGGAACGACGCCGATCAGGCGACCGTTCTCGTCCTCGATGGCGAGGTGCTGCGGAAGCCAGCCCGTGCGGCCGGAAACCGAGCCGCTCTGCTCGAGGATCCTCAGGAATCCGTGCGAGACGAAAGGGTTGCCCAGTCCCGCGCAGGCATCCCATTCGGCCGGCTCGATCTCCGCTATATCGTTGAGAACCTTTATTTTTACCGGCTCGCCGCCGTCGGGCATGTTCGCCTCTGGGACCGATCGGATCGACGCCCATTGTGTGGCGCGCCCGCGGTCCGCACAAGCGGAAGGGTTCGATCGCGACGCTGGACGGTAAGGCGGACAAGTGCGATAGTCCCGGCCCTTCGATGACCGCCCGGCGGCCGGGAAACGCTATGACGATCTCCACGCGGATATTCACCTGGTGGAACGGCGAGCCGGTCGGGACCGACGATTCCGGCAATCGCTACTACCGCGAGAAATCGCCGCCCGGGGGTCGTCGGGGGCGCCGCTGGGTGATTTACGAAGGCGAGGTCGAAGCCTCGCGCGTGCCGCCGGAATGGCATGCCTGGCTGCATTACACCACCGACGAGGTCCCGCCCGAGGGCGGGTCGCCCCGCCGCCCCTGGCAGAAGCCCCACCGTCCCAACGCCACCGGAACGCCCGACGCCTACCGCCCGCCCGGCCACGTCCTGAGCGAGACCGGGCGCGAGCGTGGCCGCAGCGAGTACGAGCCTTGGACGCCGCCCGCCTGAGTCGCCGACCCGGAGGCCGATCCCTTGCGTAGGAGCCCCATCGAAACCCTGGTCGGCGCCCTGGTCATCGCGGTCGCGGTGCTGTTCTTCGTCTTTGCCTACAACACCGCGCAGGTGGAGACGGTGGAGGGCTACTCCGTAACCGCGAAGTTCGACCGGATCGACGGAATCCAGCGGGGCAGTGACGTGCGGATGAGCGGCATCAAGATCGGCACCGTTCTCGATCATCGTATCGACCCCGAGACCTATCTCGCGGTGGTCTCCATGAGCGTCGAGTCCGACATCAAGCTGCCCGCCGACAGCTCGGTCTCGATCACCTCCGACGGGCTGCTCGGCGACAAGTATCTGTCCCTCACGCCGGGTGGGGACGAGGAGACGATCCCCGACGGAGGCGAGATCGAATTCACCCAGGGTGCGATCGATCTCATCTCCATGATCGGACAGTTGATTTTCAGCCAGACCGGGAATGAGGGCGGGGACGCCACCAAATAGGCCATCGGACGGCGAGACGGATTCCGCCCGGGCGCAGCGCTGGGATCCCGCCCGCTACGCGCGGCACGGCCGCTTCGTCGCCGATTTGGCCGGGCCGCTTGTCGCGCTGCTCGCGCCGCGGCCCGACGACGACATTCTCGATCTCGGTTGCGGCGACGGAGCGCTTACCGCGGCGATCGCGCCGCGATGCAGACGAATCGTCGGCGTCGATGCCAGCCCCGAGCAGGTGGCGGCGGCGAACGCGCTGGGCCTGGATGCGCGGGTGGTCGACGGCCATGCGCTGCCGTTCGACACCGAATTCGACGCCATCGTCACCAACGCCGCGCTCCACTGGATGAAGCGTCCGGACGACGTGATAGACGGGATGTGGCGGGCGCTTCGTCCGGGCGGCCGCATCGCCGGCGAAATGGGGGGCGAGGGAAACGTCGCCAGGATTTCCGGGGCGCTCATGGACGCGCTCCGACGTCGCGGAATCGACGGCGAATCCCGATTCCCCTGGTATTTCCCGGCGCCCGACGCCTATCGCCGCAGACTGGCCGCGGGCGGGTTCGAGGTGACCGAGATGGCCCTCGTTCAACGGCCCACAACGCTTCCCGGAGACATCTCGGGCTGGCTCGAGACGTTCGCCGAGCCGTTTTTAGGCGCGGTGCCCGCACGGGAACGCCCGGCGATGATCGCGGAGGTGCGGGACGACCTCGAACCCGTGCTCTACCGCGAGGGGACCGGCTGGGTCGCGGACTATGTCCGGCTTCGTTTCCTCGCGGTCAAACCGCCGGTGGCGGAAGGTTGACCCCGAAGCTGGCTGCCGCCGCGGTTTTTCTGGCCGCCATGCCAGCGGCGGCGGAAGAGGTCCGTGTCGCGGTGCTCCAGGGTCTCGACAAGGTGACGGCGAGGATTTCCACCTTCGACGCCCCGATCGACGCGGCCGTCGGTTTCGGTACGCTCCGCATCGTCGCCCGCTACTGCCGCAAGCGGCCGCCCGAGGAGCCGCCGGAGACGACGGCCTTTCTGGAGATCGACGAGGTTCCCCGCGACGGGCCGAAAGCAAGGCTGTTCAGCGGCTGGATGTTCGCGTCCAGCCCCGCGCTCGCCAGCCTGGAGCACCCGATTTACGACGTCTGGGTGGTCGATTGCAGGACGGCCTCCACATCGGAAGGCGCGATCTCGCGCTGAAACGCGGCCGACTTGTCCAGCGCGTCCGCGAGCAGTTGCCGGTAGCCGGAGCGGTGGATTTCCACGGCGCCGAAACGGGCGAGATGCGGCGTGACGAATTGCACGTCGAGGAGGGTGAAGCCGCCCGACTTCAGAAGGGCGACGAGATGGATCAGCGCCACCTTCGACGCATCCGTGTCGCGCGAGAACATGCTCTCGCCGAAAAACGCGGCGCCGAGCGCCACGCCGTAAAGACCGCCCACCAGACTGCCGTCGCGCCAGCACTCGACGCTGTGCGCCCGCCCCATCTGGTGCAGCTCGCAGTAAAGGTCGACGATCTCGCCGTTGATCCAGGTTTCGGTGCGGCTGCGGCCCGGTTGCGCACAGGCGGAAATCACCTGGCGGAACGCGGTGTCGCAGCGAACCTCGAAGACGCCGCTGCGGACCCGGCGCGCCAGCCGGCGCGGCGTGTGGAACCGGTTGAGCGGCAGGATCCCGCGCTTCTCGGGGTCTATCCAGTAGAGCGTCGGGTCGTCGCGCCGTTCGGCCATCGGGAACAGGCCGACGGCGTAGGCGCGCAGCAGCGTCTCCGGGCTGAGTACCGTCATCGCCTCACCCCGTCTCCCCGACGAAGGCCTCCAGCCACTTAATATCGTAGTCGCCATTGATGAAATCGGCGTGCGAGATGATCCGGTCGTGCAGCGCCAGCGTGGTTTCGATACCGCCGATCACGCATTCCTGCAGCGCCCGCCTGAGGCGCATCAGGCACTCGTTGCGGGTTCCGCCGTGCACGATGAGCTTGGCGATCAGGCTGTCGTAGTTGGGTGGCACCGAGTAGCCGGCGTAGATGCCCGAATCGACGCGCACGCCGAGCCCGCCTGGGGGGTGATAGTCGGTGATCCGCCCGGGAGACGGGGCGAAGGTCTCCGAGGATTCCGCGTTGATCCGGCACTCGATCGCATGGCCCGAAAAGGCGATGTCGTCCTGGCCGAAGCCGAGCGGAAGATCGGCCGCGATCCGGATCTGCTCGCGGACGATATCGATCCCGGTGATCGCCTCCGTCACCGGATGCTCCACCTGGAGGCGGGTGTTCATCTCGATGAAATAAAATTCGCCGTCCTCGTACAGGAACTCCAGCGTACCGGCGCTTCGATAACCCAGCCGCTCGATCGCTGCGCAGGCGATGCGGCCGATTTCGGCGCGTTGGTCGTCGTTGAGCGCGGGCGATCCGGCTTCCTCCAGAACCTTCTGGTGCCGGCGCTGGAGCGAGCAGTCGCGCTCGCCGAGATGGACGACATTGCCCTCGCCGTCGGCGAGGACCTGCACCTCGATATGGCGCGGCCTGTGGAGATATTTCTCGATATAGACGGAATCGTCGCGGAACGCGGCCTTCGCCTCGCTGCGCGCCATGGAGAGCGCCGAGGGGAGGTCGGCCTCGGTCTCCGCGACCTTCATGCCGCGCCCTCCGCCACCGCCCGCCGCCTTGATCAGCACCGGATAGGCGATTTCATCCGCGATTCGCGCCGCCTCCGCATCTTCGCTCACCGGCCCGTCGGAACCCGGGACCGCGGGCACGCCGAGCTCGATCATCGCCCGCTTGGCGGCGATCTTGTCGCCCATCATCGCGATGTGATCGGCGGATGGGCCGATGAAGCACAGCCCGTGCTCCTCGACGATGGAGGCGAACTTGTCGTCCTCCGAAAGGAAGCCGTAACCGGGATGAATGGCGTCCGCGTTGGCGATCACCGCCGCCGAGACGATCGCCGGAACGTTGAGATAGCTCTGCCGCGCCGCGGGCGGTCCGATGCAGACGCTCTCGTCGGCGAGCCGGACATGCATCGCGTTCTCGTCCGCCGTCGAGTGCACCGCGACGGTCCCGATGCCCATTTCCTTGCAGGCGCGGTGGATCCGGAGCGCGACCTCTCCCCGATTGGCGATAAGGACCTTGTCGAACATGCGCAGGACGCCTATTCGAGGATAATCAGCGCTTCACCGTACTCCACCGGCGCGGCGTCCGAAACCAGGACACGGACCACCCTGCCGGCGCGCGGCGAGCGGACCGGGTTGAAGGTCTTCATCGCCTCGATCAGGACCAGCGTATCCCCCTCGTCGACCGTGTCACCGGCTTGCACGAAGGGCGGAGCGCCGGGTTCGGGAGACAAATAGACTGTCCCCACCATCGGCGCGGCCACGGCTCCTTCCGCCTGTTTGTCCGGGTCTTCGGGAGCCTCCTCGGACGTCTCCGGACGCGAGGGTGCCGCGGGCGTCGAAGCGGGGGCGGGGAGGTTCGCGGTTGCACCCCGCCCGGTAACGCGAATCCTGCGCTCTCCCTCGGCATATTCGATCTCGCCCAGCCCGGTCTCTTCGAGGAGGGCGGCAAGCCGCCGGATCAACGCCTCGTCGATTTCGAACGGCGGCATCAGCCCCGTTCCGTCAAACGGACGGCAGCTTCGATGGCGAGGGTATAGCCGTGGCTCCCAAAACCGCAGATCGTTCCCGCGGCGACCCTGGAGACATAGGAGTCGTGGCGGAAGGGCTCCCGGCGGTGCGGGTTGGACAGATGGAGCTCGATCACCGGGAGCTCGCAGGCGATCAGCGCATCCATCAGCGACAGAGAGGTGTGGGTCAGCCCCGCCGGATTGATCACGACCGCATCCTGCGTCCCGCGGGCCTTGTGGATCCAGTCGATCAGCACGCCCTCATGATTCGACTGTCGGAAGTCGAGTTCCGCGCCGAGCGCGCGCGCTTTCTCGCGGCACAGCGCCTCGATCTCGGCCAGCGTCTCCCGGCCATAGATCTCGGGCTGGCGCGTGCCGAGCATGTTGAGGTTGGGGCCGTTCAGGACGAGGACGCGCGAGGCCACGCTGATTCGCTTCCGCTGACAGGGTCGAGATGTTTATAGGGAGGCGGGATTCGATGTGCAACGACGGCGTCGCCGCTCGGCGGCGGCCGGTCGGGGTCCGAGCCCCCTTTACAGGTTTCGCGGCGCCGTCTATCACCGGCGCCCTCTCCTTCCCGGCGGCAGGGGCGGCCGCATCGGATGACCGACAAGATCCAAACTTATCTGGCAGCCCGGCGGCCGCCGACCCCGTGCCTGGTGGTCGATCTCGACATCGTGGAGGAGAATTACCGCAGGCTGGCGGCGGCGCTGCCCACCGCCGAGATCTACTACGCGGTGAAGGCCAACCCGGCGCGCCCGGTCATCGAGCGGCTCGATCGTCTGGGTTCCGGCTTCGATACCGCCAGCATCTACGAGATCGAGCGCTGCCGCGCGCTCGGGATCGCCCCGGAGCGCATGGCCTATGGAAGCACGGTCAAGAAGGAACGCGATATCGCGGCGGCGCACGGATACGGCGTGAGCCTGTTCGCGTTCGACAGCGAGGCCGAACTGGCCAAGCTCGCGCGCGCCGCCCCCGGGGCGCGAGTGCTGTGCCGAATCGCCATGGAGGGAGAAGGCGCGGACTGGCCGTTATCGGAAAAGTTCGGCTGTCATCCCGACATGGCGGTCGATCTGCTCGAACGCGCGCGTGCTGTCGGGCTCGACCCCTACGGGCTTTCCTTCCATGTCGGGTCGCAGCAGCGCGACACGGCCCAGTGGGATATCGCCATCGGGCGCTCGGCGGTGGTTTTCGGCGCGCTCAACCGGCGCGGTATCGAGCTCAGGATGATCAATCTCGGCGGCGGGTTTCCCGCGCGATACCGGCGCGACGCACCGCCTGTCGAACGGTACGCCGAGGCGATTTCCGCGGCGCTGACCCGTCACTTCGGCAACAACCTGCCGCTGACGATGATCGAGCCCGGTCGCTGCATACCGGGGGATGCCGGCATCATCCAGACGGAGGTCGTGCTGATCTCGCGCAAGTCCTACGTCGACGACAGGCGCTGGATCTATCTCGACATCGGACGTTTCGGCGGGTTGCCCGAGGTCCTCGACGAGGCGATCCAGTACCGGTTGCGGACCGGCCGCGACGGCGGACCGACCGGGCCGGTGGTGATCGCGGGCCCCACCTGCGACGAGGTCGACATACTCTACGAGAACGCGAGATACGAATTGCCGCTCGCGCTCGAAGTGGGAGACCGGATCCAGATCCTGAGCGCCGGCGCGTATACCGCGACTTATGCCTCGGTCGGCTTCAACGGCTTCCCGCCGCTCGACGAGTATTACATCTAGGCGGGTCCGCTAGCGGGATTCGGGCGCCTTGCGCGCTTCCGCGACGATCCGGCGCATCGCGGTCAGGTCCCGTGCGCCGCGAAGCACCTTCTTGCCGATCACGAAGGACGGCGTCCCGTTGAGGCCGAGCGCGTCCGCGATGGCGTAGTTGCGGGTGATGATCCGGGCGATTTCCGGCGCACCCAGGTCCCGTTCCAGCCGTTTGCGATCCAGCCCGGCCCGCTCCGCGAGAGACAGCACCTTCGCCCTGTCGAGCTGTCCCCGCGCTTCCATCATCAGGTCGTGGAAGCGGAAGTACTTGTCCTTGCCCTGGTGCCGGGCGGCGAGCGCCGCGCGCGCGGCGAAAACCGATTCCGGGCCGAGTATGGGCCATTCGACATAGACCCTGCGGATCTTGCCGTCGGAGGAGACCAGCTCGCGGACGATCGGGTGGACGCGTCGGCAGACGCCGCAGCGGTAATCGAAGAACTCGGCTACCGTCACGTCGCCGTCCGGATTGCCGCCGATGGGCGAAGCGGGCTTTTCGTACAGGTCCCGCCGGTACCTCTCGAGCGCGGCGATTGCCGCGCGCTCCTTGGCCGCTTCCCGCTTGGCCTCGAGGGCCTGCATCGCGCGCTCGATCACCTCCGGATTGCGCAGCAGGTAGTCTTCGATGACGCGTTCGATGGACTTGCGCTGCTCGGCCGGGATTTCGGCAGCCGAGACGGGGAACGCAGCCGAAGCGGCGATCGCGAAGGCGACGACTATCGGGAAAGGGCGCATCGTGCGTTTCCGAACCGGTGATTCCATGCCGTGTAGGCCGGCGCCGGCGATCCTAACACACCCGGGATCGAACGGCGGGCGTCTCTACCGCCGGCGTTTGAGGCGCTTCAGCGTGGCCAGCATGTCCTCCGCCCGCAAACGGCCGGCCGAGCCCTCCTTGAAACCTCGCCTTGCGCGTTCGGCCATCAGCATGGCGTCGTCGAGCCGCCCGGTACGCATGGCGAATTCCGCCGATGCGAGCGCCGCATCCGGCAATCTTCCCGTTCTTCCGTAAGCGGTGGCGGCGAGACGCCAGGCGAGGGCGATCGTGTCGTCGTATCGGATCGCTTCTTCCAGATGCGACAGGGCCGGTTTGAGCAGCGCCTCGCGGTTCGTCTCGATCATGACATGGGCCAGCCCGATTCGAAGGAGCGGCGCCGCCGGCACTTTCTCGACCGCACGCCGGTAATAGGGCAGGGCATCGGCGATCTTGCCGGTCTCGAACAGGATCTGGCCCTTCAACTCCTGAAAATAGGGATCTTCGGGGAACTCGGCGATCAGACCCGAGATCCCGTCCAGGGCCTTCGCGAAATCCGATTGACGGTAATGCGCGACCGCGCGGGCGTAGCGTGCCGCCACCGAGGTATCGCTCGCCGGGTACTTGCGGAACGTCCTCGCCGGCAAATCGAGAAAGCCGTCCAGCTTGGCGATCGCGCGCTTGTGCGCGGCGACGAGCTCGGCCGGAACGGGGACGTCCGAGAATTTCGACCTCTCGACATGGTTGCGAAGGAATTCGATCCGGTTTCTGGTCAATGGATGAGTGACCCGGTAACTGAGCTGCTGTTGTTCCTTCCGGCTGACAAACAGACTCTGGTATTCGTCCAGCGTTTCCATGAACTCGAGCAGGCCGCGGCTCGACTGGCCCGAGCGGTCGAGGAAGTCGACCGCGGCACGGTCGGCCGATCGTTCCTGGGTTCGGCTGAACGAGAGAAGCTGCGACTGGGCGAGATGCTGGCCCGCGCCGATCGTGGCGACAGCCGCGCCAGGGTCGCCCGACAGCGTTCCGAGCACGGCGCCGATGACCGCGCTCATCAGTACCGGCGTCTGCGCATCCCGGAGCATGGTATCGAGCCTCGCCAGGTGCCCTCCCGCGATGTGACCCGTCTCGTGCGCGAGGACGCCGATCACCTGGCGCGGATGGGTCGTGCGGCGCAGCAGCCCCGTGGTGAGAAACACTCTCCGTCCGCGCGAGACGAAAGCGTTCGGTGCGTCCGAGCGGATCAGGTGAAGCCGGACCGTCCCGCGTTCGATACCGGCCGCCTTGAGTATCGGTTCCATATAGGAACGGATTAAGTTCTCGATCTCGGTGTCGTAGATATGTACGGTTTGCGCGGCGAACGCTGGCGACGCGCTCGCGACCGCCAAGGCCAGACCGACCGCCTTCACCCACGCGGCGAGGCGAATGAAGATACTCGGAAACATCGTGTTCCTTGATTTGTGTGAGCGTATGTGGGGTCGATTCCGCCGTCAAACAATCGTCGCCGTAACGATTCCTCTATTGGCCGCGTGCGGCACGGATTCCAAACCTCTGGGAGTCGTGGGGCACATCACCCAGAGCTTCGGTGGCGCAGTCGCCGACGAGCCTGCCGCCGCGCTCGTTGCGCGCGATACGCTGTCGGCCGGCGGAAACGCGGCGGACGCGGCGGTGGCGCTCTATTTCGCGCTTTCCGCCACCTACCCCTCGGCGGCGGGGATCGGCGGCGGCGGAATATGTGTCGTCTATCGAGCCGCGGCTAACGAAAGCGCGACGATCGACTTCCGCGCCCGCGGGACGTCTGCCCGAAACGGCTTCGACGTCGCTCCGCCCGGCAACGCCAGGGGCATGGCCGCTTTGCACGCCCGATTCGGACGTCTTCCCTGGCAGCAGCTGGTGCAGCCGGGCGAGCGGCTGGCACGGTTCGGCAATCGCATATCGCGGGCCCTCGCGCGCGCCATCGCGGCCAACGCGGAACGTCTGCGCGGCGACGAGCGGGCCCGTGCCCTGTTTTTCCGGCCGGACGGCACCCCTCTCCGGGAGGGAGATCGGCTGGAACAGGTCGAGCTCGCCACCGTGCTCGGTCAATTGCGGTTCAAGGGGGCGGGGGCTCTTCACGGCGGACCCCTCGCACGGCGCTACGCCGAAGCGGCCCGGGCGATCGGGGGGCGTCTGTCGGTCGAGACGCTGCGCGACGCCACGCCGGCCCTGGGGAAGCCCGCACAATTTTCGCTCGGCGATCACACCGTCAACACGGTGCCTTCCACTTCCGCGGCGGGGCTGTGGCAGAGCCTGTTCGTGAATGGCGCATACCGCAACGCGCCGGACGGTACGAAAGCCGCCGCCATCGCGGCGGCGCAGATGTCCGTCGGCGGGAACGCCCCCGGTGCCGCCGGCGTCGCCCCGGACAGGAGCGGGACGACCGGTTTCGCGGTTATCGACCGGGCGGGCGGCGTGGTCGCGTGCTCCCTATCCATGAACGGACCCTTCGGGACCGGGAGGATGCTGCCCGGCACCGGCGTCTTCGCGGTCGCGGCCGCATCCGAAGCGGCGACCGACAGCGCGTCCGTCGCGATCGTGAACAACGAGAACACGGGAAACGCCTTCTTCGCGGCCGCGGCGTCCGGAGGACCGGCCTCCGCCGCCGCACTCGCCCGGGTCGCGGGCAGCGTGCTCATCGACGGCGATCCCCTCGCGGACGCGCTCGCCGAACGCCGCCAGGTCGCGGACCGAGCGTCGCGCACCGTTTACGCCGAACCGGGAAGTTCCGATACGGCCGTCGCGACGCTGCGCGACCGGGGCCTGAGGATTGTCACCCGCGGGCCGCTCGGCAGGGTCAACGCGATTCATTGCGCGCGCGGCAATCTCCGGGATCAGGAAGCCTGCCGATACGGCGTCGATCCGCGCGGATTCGGCCATGCCGTGAACGCGGGGCAGTAACATGGCCCGGAAGCGCGCGGCCCGGGGATCGGTCCCTCCGTTTATCGTGATGGATGTCATGCGCGCGGCCAATGAGCGCGCCGCGGCGGGAGAGGACATCGTTCATCTCGAGGTCGGACAACCGGCGACACCCGCACCCGGCGCGGTGCTCGCCGCGGCGACCGCCGCGCTACGGTCCGATCCGCTCGGCTACACCGATGCGACCGGGATCGCCGATCTCCGGAGGAGGATCGCCCGGCACTATGGCGAGCTCTATGGGATCGATGTCGATCCCGGCCGGATTTTCGTTACCACCGGCTCGTCCGGAGGGTTCATTCTCGCTTTTCTCGCCGCCTTCGATCCCGGCGACCGGGTGGCGCTGGCCGAACCCGGCTATCCGGCTTACCGGAATATCCTCACCGCGCTCGGAATCGAGGCGGTCTGTATCGAAACCGGGCCCGAGACCCGGTTTCAGCCGACACCCGGGCTTCTCGAGGAACAGGGCCGCCTGGACGGCCTGATCGTCGCCAGCCCCGCCAATCCCACCGGCACGATGCTCGATCGGGACGCGCTCGGGGGGCTGGTCGACTATTGCGGGCGGAACGGCATACGGCTGGTGTCGGACGAGATCTATCACGGTATCGTCTACCGGGGTGCGGCGGACAGCGCTCTCCGCTTTACCGACGATGCGGTTATCGTCAACAGCTTCTCGAAATACTTCTCGATGACCGGCTGGCGCATCGGCTGGCTGGTGGTGCCTCCGGATCTCGACCGGTCGATCGAGTGTCTCGCCCAGAACCTGTTCATCTCCCCGCCGACGCTGGCGCAGCACGCGGCGCTCGCGGCCTTCGATTGCGCGGAGGAGCTCGACGGGAACGTCGCCCGGTACGCGGAAAACCGGGCAATCCTTCTGGAGGGGTTGCCGCGCATCGGTTTCGCCCGTTTCGCGCCCGCCGACGGCGCGTTCTATCTCTACGCGGATGTCAGCGCCTTCGGGATCGACAGCCGGGAACTGAGCGGCCGACTGCTCGCCGAGGCCGGCGTGGCCGTCGCGCCCGGGCTCGATTTCGACCGGCGCCGCGGCGGCGGCCATATCAGGATTTCCTTCGCCGGGTCCCAGGAGGATATGCGCGAAGCGCTCTCGCGCCTCGGCAGGTGGGTCGCAGAGACCCGGCCGGTGGACGCGGCTCAGGCTATTTGACCATCTTCTGCCACCAACCGCGACGCTTCGGCCGGTCGGGGTCCTCGATCGCGGCGGCATCGGTTTCCGCCTCGGACGGTGCCGGCGTGTCCCCGGTATCGTCGATGGCGAGCGCGGCCAGCGCCGGCGCGGGCTCCGGATCCGAAACCGCCGCCACCTCCGGTGCAGGCCGCACTGCCGGAACCGGCTCCTGAGGAGGCGCGGCCGGGGGCTCCGGGGCCGGGTCCGGTTCCGCCGTGCCCGCCTCATCCGTTTCCGATGACTGCGGTGTCGGCGCGTCCGGTTCCGAAACGGCTTCGGACTTCTCCTCCGATGCCTTGGAGGCCCGGCCCGATCTCCGGCGTCCGCCGCGCCGTCCCGCACGTCGTCGGCTCGGCCGCCGCTCGGACGCTGCCCCCTCGTCGTCGTCGTCTCCGGCCCCCGCGGCCCCGGCTTCCCGATCGGTATCCGCCGTCTCTTCGGCGACCGCCTCCGCGGTTGCCTCAGGCGAGGACTTGCGGCGAGAGCGCCGTCGACGCGACCGTTTCTTCTCTCCCTCCTCGCGCGGTGCCGCTTCTTCGGCTTTCGCCGGCTTGTCCCGGCCTTCCGCCGCCGGCTTTTCGTCCGCGTCAGATGCCGGTGCCCGCACGCGTTCGATCCGCATGTCGGGCGAAACTACGCTGTCGTCGCCCAGCAACGTGATCCGGAAGCCGTAACGGTTCTCGATGTCCGAAAGCACCGCCCGCTTGTTGTTGAGCACGTAGAGAGCGACCGAGCTGGGAATCGAGACCGTCACCTCGCTCAGGTTGGGCCGGGCCCCCTCTTCCTCGAGCGCGCGCAATACCTGCAACGCCATCGACTCGGTGGACCGGATGAACCCCGCGCCCCGGCAATGGGGGCAGGTCTGGGTACTGGCTTCCTGGAGGCTCGGGCGCAACCGCTGGCGAGAGAGTTCCAGCAGCCCGAAGCCGCTGATTCGACCGATCTGGATGCGTGCGCGGTCCGATTTCATCGCCTCTTTGAGCCGGCGCTCCACCTGGCGCAGGTGGCGCGTTTCCTGCATGTCGATGAAATCTATGACGACCAGCCCCGCCAGGTCGCGCAACCTGAGTTGGCGGGCGATTTCCTCCGCCGCTTCGACATTGGTGCCGAGCGCGGTTTCCTCGATATTGCGTTCGCGCGTCGAGCGGCCCGAGTTCACGTCGATCGAGACCAGGGCTTCCGTCGCCTGGATCACGATGTAGCCGCCCGACTTGAGCTGCACGTCGGCGCTGTGAATCGCGTCCAGCTGGCCTTCGATCTGGTGGCGGTGGAATAGCGGGACGCCGGCTTCCCGGTATCGCTGGACGCGCTTGGCGTGGCTCGGCATCATCATCCGCATGAATTTCTTGGCGGTCTGATAGGCGTCCACCCCGTCGACGAGCACTTCCTCCACGTCCCTGGTGTAGAGGTCGCGGATCGCGCGCTTTATCAGGCTCGCGTCCTCGTAGACCAGCGTGGGAGCGATCGAGCTGAAGGTTCGGTCCCGAACGTCGTCCCAGGTACGGCTCAAATACTCGAAATCGCGCCTGATTTCCGCCTTGCTGCGCTCCGTCCCGGCGGTGCGCATGATCACGCCCATGCCGTTCTGGATTTCCAGATCTTCAATGATCTTCTTCAGTTTGCGGCGCGCGTTCGGGTTGGTGATCTTGCGGGAGATACCGCCGCCGCGCGCGGTGTTGGGCATCAGCACGCAATAGCGGCCGGCGAGCGAGATGTAGGTGGTCAGCGCCGCCCCCTTGTTGCCCCGCTCCTCCTTGACCACCTGGACCAGGATGATCTGGTTTCGCTTGATGACTTCCTGGATCTTGTAGCGCCTGGACCGGCTGCTGGGCGGCCGCGATTCGCCATTACCCTCGGAGTCGCCCCGCCTGCGTCCGCGGCGGCGCCTGCGGGACGACGAAGGCTTCTTTTCCCCGGCCGTTTCCTCGCCCTCTCCGGTTTCCGGCTCCGATCCGTCTTCGGCCGCTTCCGCCGCCGCGGCGTCGGCCTGTGCCGTCTCGCCCGAGTCTTCGGCTTCGGCCTCCGGCTCCTCTGGGTCCGGTTCGGGAGCATCCTCCTCCACCGGCTCGGTAGCGACGGTGTCGGCTTCGGGCGTGCCCGCGGACTCGGCGATCGAAGCTTCGGGTTCGTCCTCGACCGGATCTCCTTCATCGGCATCCGGCCGCTCGGTTTCCGAAATGTCCTCCACCGTGCTGTCGATCTCGTCGACGAGCGCCTGCGCCGTCGCCTCGTTCCCGCCTTCGGCATTTTCCGCCGCGACCAGGGCTTCCCGGTCCTCGACCGGGATCTGGAAATAGTCGGGGTGGATATCGTTGAACGCGAGGAAACCGTGCCGGTCGCCGCCGAAGTCGACGAACGCCGCCTGGAGCGACGGCTCGACCCGGGTGACCTTGGCTAGATAGATGTTTCCCTTGAGCTGGCGTTTCGTCGACGTCTCGACGTCATACTCTTCCAGCCGATTCGCGCTGGTGATGACGACACGCACCTCTTCCGGGTGGGTGCCGTCGATCAGCATCCGTTTGGTCATGAATTGCTCCGGAGCCGATGCGGCGCGACGCCAGGTGTCCTGGCTGCGCGATCGGCCGTGTTGCGGCCACCCTGGCAAGCGGCGCCGTCGAACACCGGCCGAACGGATTGCGCTCCGTCCGATCGCGGTCGATCCGGCTGCCGAACTCTCTGCTTGCTCCGGGCCTGGCCGTCATTTCTCCAAATTCCGACGTCAGCGTGCTTCGCCGGCGCTTGCCGGCCACGCTGTCGGGGCGACACCGCGTGAGGGCGCCGCAGTCGCGATCGAGCCATGTCGATCACGCCCGCAACATAATGGCGCCGGGGCGTATACTCAACCGGTATCCCGAAACAGGGGTCCGGCAGAGTTGCGCCGGAAGGCCCGGGCCGATAGACAATCCGGGAAAGGACCCGTCAGGTAGAGACCCATGCGCGTCGAGGCCGTCAAGTCGCATATCCCCCAACCGTTGGCCAACTACACCGAAGCGTTCTGCGCCGGCGGGCTGGTTTTTGCCGCGGGCCAGCTTCCCACCGATTTCAAGACCGGCATTCCGCCCGAGGCGCGGACCGACCCGGCCTTTCCCTATTACGGTTCGGACATCAAGAAGCGCACGCACTACGTGCTGAAGAATCTCGCGAAGACCTTCGAGGCGGCGGGTTCCTCGCTCGACCACATCGTCAAGGCGCAGGTGTTTCTCGAAGACCTCAACGATTTCAACGCTTTCGACGAGGTCTGGAAGGAGTATTTCAGCACTCCGCCCGCGCGCACCACGGTCGGCACCAGCGGTCTCCTGGTGAAGGACGCGATGATCGAGATCGACCTGATCGGCTACCGCCCGGACGAGCTCGATTGCGTCCCGGTCACGTCGGATGCGCCACAGCCTCTGGCGAACTACACCGAGGCCTACCGGGTCGGCGGTCTGGTGTTCGCCGCCGGGCAGCTGCCCAGCGACTTCAGGACAGGGATCCCCGCCGAGGCGCGGACCGATCCGGCGTTCCCCTATTACGGCTCGGACATCAAGAAACGCACCCGTTACGTGCTGGAGAACCTCGCCGGGACGTTCGAGGCGGCCGGCTCCTCGCTCGACCATGTCGTCAAGGCGCAGGTCTTTCTCGAGGACCTCGACGAGTTCGATGCTTTCGACGAGGTCTGGAAGGAGTATTTCAGCACTCCGCCCGCGCGCACGACCGTCGGCACGAGCGGTCTCCTGGTCAAGGATGCGATGATCGAGGTCGACCTGATCGGCTACGTCCCGGGCGAGCTCGAGTGCGCCGCCGTCAAGTCGGACGCGCCGCGGCCGCTCGCCAACTACACCGAGGCCTATCGGCTGGGCGACTACGTATTCGCCGCCGGGCAGCTGCCGAGCGACTTCAGGACGGGCATCCCCGCCGAGGCGCGGACCGATCCGGCGTTTCCCTATTACGGTTCGGACATCAAGAAGCGGACCCGCTACGTCCTCGATAACCTCACGCGTACCTTCACCGCCGCCGGAAGCTCGCTCGACGAGGTGATCAAGGCGCAGGTCTTTCTGGAAGATCTGAACGATTTCAATGGCTTCGACGAGGTCTGGAAGGAATATTTTCCGACTCCGCCCGCCCGCACCACGGTGGGCACCACGGCCCTTCTGGTCAAGGACGCAATGATCGAGATCGACCTGATCGGGGCGGTCCGAAGCTGAGGAGCGACGATGGCCAAGTTTCTGGTTCTGGCGCGGCCCAAGAAACCGCTGCCGCAAAAGGCCAATGTGGAGGGCGCGCGCGCCCAGTGGCGGGCGCTCCGCGACGAGGGCAGGGCGGAGGTCTATGAGATCGTCGAGGACAACGGCGCCGGCTTCGCGGTTTTCGTCGACGTCGAGGATCATGACGAGTTGATGACCCTGCTGTTCCGCAACCCGGGCGGGAGCTGGGGCTCGTACGAGGTCTACCCGCTCGGCACGCTGGAAGGCGAGACCCGGGCGATGCGCGAAGCCGGGATCATCCAGTAGCGTTCGAGGAGCGAATCGTGGCGAAATTCCTGATCATCAACCGTCCGCCGCCGCACCGCACCAAGGACGCGCCCGTGGGTCAGTGCGTCAACCATTTCGTCTCTCTGGGACAAAGCAACCGGGCGTCGGTCTACCCCATCGCCGGGCTCAAGGGATATGCGACCCTGGTCGATGTCGACGACCACGAGGCGTTGCGCGAGGTCGTGGCGGGCAACGCGATGGGCAATATCGAGGAATACCGGATCATCGCGCTCGCCGATCTTCGCGACTGACCGAAATCGGCCCGTATCCGGCGCAACCGATTCGGCCGAGACACCGTTCGCATCGTGGACTAAGTCCTTCGCCCCGCGTATAGATGCGGGCGGGGATTTGGGGCTGGCCATATGTTCCTGAGACGATCGCAACTCTTGACATGCGTCGGAGTTGCGATGGCGTTAGCCGTCTCCGCGGCGCCCGCCGCGCAGTCCGCCACCGAGGTGCTGAGCGCGCGAATCGGTCCCGGCAAGACCAGCACCCGATTCGTTCTGGACCTGAACACGCCCGTCTCGTTCAACGTCTTTACCCTGGAAAAGCCCTACCGGGTGGTCATCGATCTGCCGGCCGTCACATGGCGGCTCGATCCGCTGAGGACGCCGAGGGGCGGGCTGATCAGGGCGTTCCGGTACGGGCATTTCCGGGACAACGTCTCGCGGGTCGTGCTTGACGTCTCGAGGCCGGTGGCGATCGCGAGGGCCTTCGTGCTGCCTCCCAAGACCGGCCGGATCCACCGCCTGGTCGTGGATTTGCGCCCGGTGAGCGCGGCGGAGTTCTCGCGCCACGCGAAACCCAAACCCGCCGCCGCGCCCCGGACCGACACCGCGCCGATCCCGCTGCCCAAGCGCCGGATCCCACGGAGCGTGAAGACGGTTGCCATCGATCCGGGACATGGCGGCGTCGATCCCGGCGCGATCGGCGTCCGCGGCACGCGGGAAAAGCGGGTGACGCTGAGCCACGCCCTGACTCTGGCGAGAAAGCTCCGTGCGTCGGGGCGCTACCGGGTGGTTCTGACCCGGGTGCGGGACGTGTTCGTGCCGCTTCGGATGCGCGTCGCGATCGCGCGTCGCCGGGCGGCGGACATCTTTATCTCGCTCCACGCCGATTCGATCCGCAGAAGCAGTGTGCGCGGCGCTTCCATCTACACCCTTTCCGAACGGGCCTCCGACCGTCAGGCGGCCAGGCTCGCCGCCAAGGAGAACAAGGCCGATCTGATCGCCGGCATCGACCTCAACGAGCAAACCTCCGACGTCGCCAGCTTTCTCATAGACCTTGCCCAACGCCAGACCATGAACGATTCGGCGGACTTCGCGCGGATCCTCACGAACGAGATCGGCAAGGTTCGGCCGCTCCTTCGCAACACCCACCGTTTCGCGGGGTTTGCGGTTCTCAAGGCGCCCGACGTTCCGTCGGTCCTGGTGGAGCTCGGCTATCTCTCCAACCCGTCGGACGAGCGCCGCCTCAACCAGAGGCGCGAGCGCGAGCGCGTCACCGCCGCCATCGTCCGCGCCGTCGATCGCTATTTTGCCCGCGAGCAGGCCTTTAAGCGGTAGTCTCGATGTCCATATTATCCTGAACGGTTCCGGGATCGCCCCCGAACCGCCATTTCTGCCGCGGTTCACATGCGTGTTCTGAAGACGATCGGCGTACTGGCTTTGCTGATTGGCGTCGTCGGGCTTCTCGCCGGCGGGGGTGTGTTCTGGCTGCTTCACACCTACGGCCGCGACCTGCCGGACTACGCCCAGCTCGCCGACTACGAGCCGCCGATGGTGAGCCGCGTTCACGCCGGCGACGGCCGGCTTCTCGCCGAGTTCGCCACCGAAAAGAGGGTGTTCGTTCCGGTCCCGGCGATGCCCCGCCGGGTGATCGACGCCTTCGTCTCGGCCGAGGACAAGACGTTCTTCGAACATCCGGGGATCGACCTCCCGGGCATCGCGGTGGCGGCTGTCAGGAACCTGATGCAGATCGGCACCGACCGCCGGCCGGTCGGCGCCTCCACCATCACCCAGCAGGTGACGAAGAACTTCCTCCTGACCGACGCCGTGTCCTACCGGCGCAAGATCCGCGAGATCGTCCTCGCCTTCCGGATCGAACGGGCGCTGTCCAAGGAGCGGATCCTCGAGCTCTATCTCAACCAGATCTATCTCGGTTTCGGCTCCTACGGCGTCGCGGCGGCGGCGATCAACTATTTCAACAAATCCCTCGACGAGCTCACGCTGGCGGAAGCGGCCTTTCTCGCCGGCCTGCCCAAGGCGCCCAACAACTATCACCCGAAACGCCGGCCGGAGGCCGCCCGCGCCAGGCGCGATTACGTGATCCGCAGGCTGCTGGAGGACGGCCGCATCGGCGATTCCGAAGCCGCGCTGGCGCGATCCCGTCCGGTCGAGATCCGGACTCCCGACAAGGTCCTGATCGCAAAAGCGGAATATTTCGTCGAGGAGGTCCGCCGCGAGCTCGCCGACCGTTTCGGCGAAGCGCAGCTCTATGGCGGCGGGTTGTCGGTACGCACGACCCTCGATCCGCGCCTGCAGGCCGAGGCCGACCGGGCGTTGCGCAACGGTCTGATCGCCTACGACCGGCGGCATGGCTGGCGCGGGCCCATTGCCAGGATCGATCCGGATCGTCTGTGGGGCCCCCAGCTCGCCGGGCTCGACACGGAGGGTATGCCGGACACGTGGCAGTTGGCCGTGGTCGAGTCCGTCGCCGAAGCGGCCGCCGAGATCCGGCTGGCTTCCGGCGAGGCGGGGACGATCCCGCTTGAGCGGTTGCGCTGGGCCCGGAAACGGCTCGAGGGCCAGAAGCGGGGTCCGGCGGTCAAGCGGGTTTCCGATGTGCTCACCCCTGGGGACGCGATCGTCGTCGAGCGCGAGGCGGAGCCGGACGGCGGCTTCGCGCTCCGGCAGATCCCCGACATCGACGGCGCGCTGGTCGCGCTCGATCCCCATACGGGACGGGTGCTTGCGCTGACCGGCGGCTTCAGCTTCGAGGCGAGCGAGTTCAACCGCGCGACCCAGGCCAGACGGCAGCCCGGCTCCGCCTTCAAGCCTTTCGTCTACCTCGCCGCGCTCGATCACGGGCTTACCCCGTCGAGCCTCGTTCTCGATGCCCCCTTCGTGATCGACCAGGGCCCGGGAATCGGTAAGTGGAAGCCGTCGAACTACACCAGGCGGTTCTACGGCCCGAGCCCGATGCGGATCGGCGTCGAGAAATCCCGCAACCTGATGACGGTGCGCGTGGCGCAGCGCGTCGGCATGGAGGCGGTGGCGCGCCACGCGGAACGCCTCGGCGTGGTCGATCGCCTGCCGCGGATGCTGTCGATGGCGCTGGGCGCGGGCGAGACCACGCTGCTTCGCCTGACCGCCGCCTATGCCATGCTGGTCAATGGCGGCAGGAAAATCGTGCCGACCTTTGTCGACCGGATCCAGGACCGCAACGGGAAGACCGTCTTTCGGCACGACCGTCGCACCTGTCCCGACTGCATCGGGGTTATCTGGACCGGCCAGGAGGAGCCCGAAGTGCCCGACACGAGGGAGCGGGTCGCCGATCCGGGAAGCGCCTACCAGGTGGTTTCGATGCTGGAAGGCGTGGTCGAGCGCGGCACCGGGCGCCGGATCCGCGCGGTCGGGAAACCACTCGCCGGAAAGACCGGGACCACCAATGACAGCCTCGATACCTGGTTCGTCGGATTTTCGCCGGATCTCTCGGTGGGCGTGTTCGTGGGCTTCGACGCGCCGAGGACTCTCGGGGTGGGCGAAACCGGCTCTTCCGTCGCGGCTCCCATCTTCCGCGACTTCATGAAGGCGGCGCTCAAGGACGAGCCCGCGATCCCGTTTCGTATCCCTCCCGGCATCCGGCTGGTTCGGGTGGACGCGGAGACCGGTCTGGTCGCCCGGGGTTCGGGTAAAAGCGTGATCCTCGAAGCCTTCAAGCCGGGAACCGAGCCGATCCAGGCCGGCCCGGTCGTCGACTCCGGTTCGGCGCCGCCCTCGAAGGACCCCGCTACCCCGGCGCGCCGGCGCGATCTATATTAGCGCCGCCCCGCCGGGCCATCGACAAACTCCAGAGTCGGAAGACATGCGCGCGGAGATCGAATCCGTCCTCGCAGAAATCGAGCAGTCCCTTGCGCTGCTGAGGAGGCATCTTTGACCCGGACCGGTCGGAAGCCCGCCTCGCGGAGCTGAACGCTCTTGTGGAGGTCCCGGCGTTCTGGGACGACCCGGAGCGCGCGCGCGAGGTGATGCGCGAGCGGACGAGGATCGAGAACGCGCTCGGCGGCTACCGCGCGCTCGTCCGCGAGATGCAGGACAACCGGGACCTCATAGAGCTCGGCGAAGCCGAAGACGACGCGGAGGTCGTCGGCGAAGCCGAGGCGGCGCTGCTCGAACTTGGCGCCCGGGCGGCCCGGATGGAGACCGAGAGCCTGCTGTCCGGCGAAGCCGATTCCAACGACAGCTTCGTCGAGATTCACGCCGGGGCGGGCGGCACCGAGTCGCAGGACTGGGCGGAGATGCTGGCCCGGATGTACACGCGCTGGGCCGAAGCGCACGGTTATGCGGTCGAACTGCTGGAGGAAAGCCCCGGAGAGGAAGCCGGCGTCAAGTCGGTCACGATGCGCGTCAAGGGAGAAAACGCCTATGGCTGGCTCAAGACCGAGAGCGGCGTCCATCGCCTGGTCCGGATTTCCCCCTTCGATGCGAGTTCGAGGCGGCATACCAGCTTCGCCTCCGTCTGGGCCTATCCGGTGATCGAGGACGACATAGAGATCGAGATCGAGGACAAGGACATCCGGATCGACACCTATCGCGCGTCCGGCGCCGGCGGCCAGCACGTCAACCGGACCGACAGCGCGGTGCGGATCACCCATCTGCCGACAAATATCGTCGTCCAGTGCCAGAACGACCGCTCGCAGCACCGCAACCGGGCGGCGGCCTTTACGATGTTGCGCGCGCGCCTCTATGAGCTCGAGCTGCAGAAGCGCGAGGCTGAGGCCCAGGCCGAGCACGCCGCCAAGAGCGACATCGGCTGGGGGCACCAGATCCGCTCCTACGTCCTCCAGCCCTACCAGATGGTCAAGGACCTCAGGACGAATATCGAGAAGGGGAATCCTCAGACGGTGCTCGACGGCGACCTCGACAGCTTCATGTCGGCGGCGCTCGCGGCGAGGCTGGGCGCGGGTTCCGGGAGTTCGGGGGCCTGCTAGGCCCGGGCGCTACAAACCCTCGATCACGTCCGCCCACTCGTCGAGCGTTTCCTCGTGCCCGAAACGGATGTGGCACGAGAACTGCGTGAACCCGGCCTCTTCCAGCGCCCGGATCTTCTCGCGCAGCTCCGCCTTCGTACCGGTGATCGTCGCGTCGCGGATCAGGTCGGCGGTAATCAGCGGCGCCTCGTCCGGCCTGAGAAACAGCAGATGGCCGCGGTGGAGCGTGAGGTAGCGCGCGTCCTCCGGCGTGTAGCTCCTATACAGCGACCGGTACCGGTCGAGCAGCGGGGCGAGGGTGTCCGGAAGGTCGAGCCGGATCGTGCCGAACCGGTCCTGCTCGACCAGGTTATGCAGGGCGACGGCGGCGGCCGGTCCCGCCAGCGCCTTGGACCGGTCGCTGTCGAAGGGCTCGCCCTCGGCGAGTACGCAGCCGCCGGTGATCGCGGTGGCGTAGAGGCCGGTCGGATCGCGGCCCTCTTCGCGCATGGCGTCCCGCATGTCGGCGGCGTCGGCGGCCGCCCGGTCCAGATTGCCGACCGCCGACATCCAGCCGGTGCCGATCCGCGCCGTCAGCCGCCGCCCTCTCGGCCCGAACGCGGAGACGTGAAAACGGACCGGATCGTCGATGTTGATCAGGCCGTGCTCGGGGTTGAGGAAGCGGATTTTCTGCGGTCCCGCGCCGTCGTTCCATTCGATCGTCTCGCCGTCGAGCAGGCCTCTGACCGCCTCGATGTATTCCGCCATCTCCGCCAGCGGCACCGCTCCCCGGCCCATCGTACGGCGCGCGGTAAACCCGGTGGAAATACCGAAATCGATCCGCCCCGGCGCGAGCTTGTTGAGCGAGGCCAGCGCGTTGGCGGTGACCGGGGCTATCCGGTTCGACGGCACGACGACCGCGCTGCCGAGGCGGATACGGGAGGTTTCCACGGCCGCGGCCGCCATGGCGACGAACACGTCGGCGTTCAACAGCTGGGTATCCGAGAACCAGGCATAGTCGAAGCCGAGCGCCTCGGCGCGTTTTGCGGTTTTCCAGTGCTCCGCCGCCGTCGCGAAGCTGACGCCGAAATCCATCGCCCGACCTCCGCCCGTTGCGCGTCGATAATGGGCGGGTCGGGCCACGTTTCGTCAACCCGATCCCGGCGGCCGCTTGACACCCCGCTCGCCATCGACAAAGAGAGCGCCAGACTTCGGCGGGGGGAAACCGGTTGGGACGCTGGCACGAGACGCACCGCGCGGTCGTTCATCCTTGGTACTGCGATCAGTTCGGGCACATGAACGTTCGCTACTATTGCAACTTCTTCGACGATGCCGGGTTCCACATCTGGAGCCATATCGGCTGTCCGCATTCCGAGATGAAGGCACGAGGGGTGATGCTGGTGGTCGCCCGCAACACCCTGAATTTCATCCACGAGATGAAGGCCGGCGAACTGTTGCGGATCGAGACCGCATTCATCCGCGTCGGCGAAAAGAGCTGCACCCATCTCAACCGGATGTACAACGTCGACACCGGCACCCTGACCGCGACCCTCGAATCGGTGGAAGTGTTCTTCGATCCGGTCGCCCGGCTTTCCGCCCCGATGCCGGACGATATACGGGCGCTTCTGACCGACGCCCTGGTGGCGGTCGACGACGGTTAGGCGTGTCCGCGTCAGGTTTGTGTCGATCACGGCAAGCCGTTAGCCTCGCCCCGAGCCACCTCAACCGATCGGAGCATCATGTCAGGTATCCAGCACGCCAACGGGCATCGGCCCGACGGCGTTCTCGACATCGTTCACCCCGCTCTGATGGGCGCGTCCCGCCCGGATCCGGCGGCGCTTTCCTACGATCTCGATCGGGTACTGGGCGCCGTTTTCCGGCTGCGCGCCGAAGTTCCTTCGAGTGCGTTCACCGCGACGATCCTCGGCACCGAGCGCGAGGGCAACGGCGTCATGGTCGGCGAAGACGGGCTGGTCCTCACCATCGGTTACCTCATCACCGAGGCCGAGACCGTCTCGCTGATCGACAACGCCGGCCGGACGGTGTCGGCGAGCCCGGTAGCCTACGACCACGAGACCGGGTTCGGCATCGTGCGTGCCGACGAGCCTGTCGATGCGTCGCCGGTCCCGATCGGCCGATCCGATGGCGTGTCGGCGAAGGATCCTGTCGTTATCGCCTCGTTCGGCGGCATCAAGCATGCTATCCAGGGCGAAGTCGCGACCGTCCGGGAGTTCGCCGGATCGTGGGAGTACATGCTGGACGAAGCGATCTGCACCGTTCCGGTTCACCCGTTCTGGGGAGGCGCGGCGCTGATCGACCGGTCGGGCAGCCTGGTCGGTTGCGGCTCGCTTTACGTGGAGCATTCCGTCGACGGCGGCGAGTCCGTCCCCGGCAACCTGTTCGTGCCGATCGACCTGTTGGCGCCGATCCGCGACGACATGGTTCGGACGGGGCGCGCGCGCCGCACTCCGCGCCCCTGGCTCGGCGTCTATGTCAGCGAAGCCGACGACCGGCTGGTGGTGACCGGCGTCGCCGAAAACGCGCCCGGCGACCAGTGCGGAGTGCAGCCGGGCGACGTGATCCTGTCGGCCGAGGGCGTGGCGGTTGCGAGTCTGCCCGAGTACTACCGGACGATCTGGTCGGCGGGCGAGCCGGGCGCGGAGATCCGCCTCACCGTGCTGAGGGACGATGACGTGCTGTCGATCCGCGTGCGTTCGGGCGACCGCTACAGCTATCTCAAGCTGCCGCGCCCGCACTGAATGGACGCGCGGCCGTCAAACGGCCCCGACGGCTTCCAGAACGCTGTCGACGTGGCCGTTGACCTTGACCTTGCGCCAGACATTGCGGATGACGCCGGTCTCGTCGATCAGGAAGGTGGCGCGTTCGATTCCCATGAACTTGCGCCCGTACATCGACTTCTCCACCCAGGTGCCGTAGCTCTCGCACACACTGCCGTCGCCATCCGAGGCTAGCGTGAACGGCAGATCGTACTTCGCTTTGAACTTGTCGTGCTTGGCGACGCTGTCCCTGGACACCCCGACGACGACGGCATCGAGGCCGGAGAAATCCGGATGGGAATCGCGGAAACCGCATGCCTCCTTGGTGCACCCCGGTGTGTCGTCCCTGGGATAGAAGTAGAGGACGACCTTCCTGCCGGCGAGGCCGGCGAGCGAGACGGTGCCCCCGCCGTCGGTCGCCATCTCGAAGTCCGGTGCGCGTTGTCCGATGTCGGGTGCCATCAGCGTTCCCTTTCTGCCGCGGTAAAGCCCTGGGCCGCCAGCGACGCCGCCGGCAGGGCGATGAGTTCGTCGAAATGCGCATGCGAGCGCGCCGCGAGGGCGAGGCTTCTTTCCTCGAGCGCCGCGTAGTCCGTCTCGCCCAGCGCGCGGGCCACGAATTCCTGCAGGGCCGGCGTTTCATGGCGGCCCGCGACACCGGCGCCGAAGGCGAGGCGAACGATCCCCTGCAGCCGGCGCCACAGGGTCATCGCCTCGACCAGCTCGTCGGCGACGGACGGTTCCAGGCAGCCCGCCGCGGCGAGCCGTTCCAGCGCGTCCGTGGTGTCGGTCGACAGCACCTCGGGGTGCCTGTTGGCGTGGCGTAGCTGGAGATACTGGGCGATGAACTCGATATCGATCATGCCGCCGCGGAACCGCTTGATCGACCAGAAGTCGTCGACCGCGAGCTCCCGTTCCATTCTCTCCCGCATGTCGGCCACCGCGCAGACCAGCCGGTCGGGGTCGCGTTCCCGGGTGAGCGCGGAGGCGATGGTGTTCTCGATGCGCGCGGCGAACGCTTCGGGCGCGGCGATCACCCTGGCGCGGGTCAGCGCCAGATGCTCCCAGGTCCAGGCGTCTTCGTTCTGATAGCGGGTGAATGCGGCGATCGAGGTAGCGATCGGCCCCGACGCGCCGGCCGGGCGCAGCCGCATGTCGACCTCGTACAGCTTCCCTTCGTTGGTCGGTGCCGACATGGCGGCGATGAAACGCTGGCACAGCCGGGCGTAGTAGGTCTGGCAGGGCAGAGGGCGCGAACCGTCCGATTCGGCATGCTCGTCCCGCGTCTCGTAGAGGAAGAGGAGGTCGAGGTCCGACTCGGTGGTGAGCTCCCGCCCGCCGAGCTTGCCGAAACCGAGCACGGCGAAAGCGCTGTCCGGCACGACCCCGTGGCTGCGCACGAATTCGCGCGCGGTCGCGGGCAGAAGGGCGCGCACGCAGGCCGTTGCGAGATCGGCCAGCGGCCGGCCCGCATCCGCCCCGTCGATCCGGCCGTTGAGCATCTGCACGCCGATCTCAAACACGTGGGCGTTGTTCCAGTAGCGGCAGATGTCGAGCTTTTCCTCGAAATAGTAGACTTCGTCGAGCGCCTCTTCGAGGTCGGCGGTGAGCCGGTCGCTGCCGGCGTTGAAGTCGAGCGCGGCGGGCTGCAGCACGCCTTCGAGCATGATCGGGTGACGGCTGAGCCAGTCCGCGAGCCGGGGGGCGCTCCCCATGATCTTGGCGAGCAGCCCGAGCAGGGCCGGGTTGTTGGTGAACAGCGAAAGGATGTGAACCCCGGCCGGGAGCGTCCGCAGGAAGTCGTCGAAACGGAGCAGCGCGGCGTCCGGGTCGTTGGTCGTCGACAGGGTCTCCAGCACGGTCGGGATGAGCTCGGTCAAGAGCTCGCGCGCCCGCGCGCTGCGGGTCGAGCTGTAGCGGCCGTGATGCCAGATGCGGATACGCTCGGCGACCCGGCCGGGTTCCCGGAAGCCCAGCCGCGCCAGGGTTTCCAGCGTCTCCGGATCGTCCTCCGCGCCGGTGAAGACCAGGTTTCCCGGACCCGACAAATCGGGGGTCTTTTCGAACAGGACCGCGTAATGCGATTCGACGGCGCGCAACTCCTCCAGCAGCGCCGCCTCGAAGCCCGCCCGGCTCTCATACCCCATGAAAAGCGCGATGCGTTCCAGCTCCGCCTCGTCCTCCGGCAGGGTATGGGTCTGCTGATCGTCGACCATCTGCAGTCGGTTCTCGACCCGGCGGTGAAACCGGTAAGCCTGGATCAGCCGGCTGCTGACGATCGATTCGAGCAGCCCCGCCTTGGCCAGCGCGCGCAGCGCATCGCAGGTGTCCTGGACCCTCAGCGAGGGATCGCGCCCGCCCCAGATGAGCTGCTGGGTCTGGGCGAAAAACTCGATCTCCCGGATGCCGCCGCGGCCGAGCTTGATGTCGTGCCCGGCGACTTCCATCGTCGAGCCGCCGCGCTGGGCGTTGATCTGACGCTTGATCGAATGGATGTCCTGGATGGCGAAGAAGTCGAGGCTCTTGCGCCAGACGAACGGCCGCAGCATTTCGAGAAACGCTTCCCCAGCCACAATGTCGCCGGCGACCGGGCGGGCCTTGATCATCGCCGCCCGTTCCCAGTTCTGGCCGGCGCTCTCGTAATAGATCTCGGCCGCCCGGGTGGCGACCGCGACCGGCGTGGAGCCCGGATCGGGGCGCAGCCTCAGATCGGTGCGGAAGACATAGCCGTCGCTGGTGCGCTCGGCCATCATCTTGACCAGGTTCTGGGTGAGGCGGATCATGCACTGCTGAAGGCTCGTTCTGCCCGTGTACTCGATCAGCGCGCCGTCATAGAGCACGATCAGGTCGATATCGCTTGAGTAGTTGAGCTCCCGGCCGCCGAGCTTCCCCATGCCGAGCACGATCCAGCCGGAGGCGAGCGACGGATCGTCCGGCGCGGGCAGCGCGATGTCGCCCGCCGCCGCCGCTCCGGCGAGCAGGTGGTCGGCGGCGAGCGCCAGCGCCCGTTGGGCAAAGTCGGAGAGGCGGGCGCAGACGACCTCGACCGGCCAGGTGCCGCTGACGTCGGCGAGGGCGGTCGCGAGCGAGGTTCTTCTCTTGGCGATCCGCAACTCCGACATTATTTCTTCAGTGCCAGCATCGTGCGGCCCAATGCGGTCGAGCGACGTTATCGTTCGGTCCCACGCCGTCTGCACGCCTTCGGAGAGCAAATCACAGGCGAATGCGATGTCGCGGATGGCACAGTGGGTGAGGAAGGGGCTGTTTCCGAACACCGCGGATAGAACCGATCTCGCAGTCGGTTCGGCGGCGAGCGCGTGGGCGAGCCGCGCGGTCTCCGGAGAGGCCTCGGCCGCGGCTTCCTCCCAGCGTTCGAAGGCGAGATCCGCGGCCGCCGGATTCGCCGGCCGGGGCAGGGATTCGATATCGGCGGTGAACTCGGCTGCGATTTGCGTCAAACGCACCTCTCCGGCGGTGGGGACGGACGTCGAAATTGTGCCGGCGACCGTTTTCGGTCAAGCGGGCGGCACCGGGCGATGATGCGCCGCCTGTCCCGCATCGCGCTCGGGATCGTCGCCATCGGCGCGGTCTCCGTGGTTCTGCTGGGCCTCTTCGGCGCGTGGAGATTGTCCCAGGGGCCTGTCTCGCTCGGCGTTCTCAAACCCTACCTGGAAGAGCGGCTCGCGGCGCTGGGCCTGCCCTACCGCGTGGCGTTCTCCGATCTCGTCCTGGACTGGGGCGGTACGGAGCGTCCGCTCGACCTCGTGATCTCCGATGCCGAGCTGCGCGGCGAAGATGAACGCGTCGTCGCCCGGATTTCCGAGATCTCCGTGGGTTTGTCGCTTCCCGCGCTGCTCGACGGCGCGCTGGTCGTGAAGACGATCGGGCTCGCCGACGCCGATGTTACCGCAATCCGGAGAAAGGACGGCACGCTGAGCATCGGTCTGGCCGGCGACGGCGGCAATTCTCTCACGCTGTTCGAGTCCGGCGATGGAGGGCGCTCCGATGGGTCCCTTCTCGGCAGGCTCGATCGGATCGCTATCCATCGCGCCTCGATCTCGCTCGACGACCGATTGCTCGGTCTTCGAATGAGCCCGGAGCGGGTATCGATCGACCTTGAGCGCACGGAAGACTCGGTTATCGGCGTGTTCGATATCGATTCGTGGTCGGGCGACCGGCGGCTCTCCCTCGGCGGCACCGCCGAGTACCGGCTGAAGGACCGGACGGCGCATGTCGCCCTCGACTTCCGTGGCCTCGATCCCAGCCGTCTCGCCCCGATCCTCGCCGGATGGTTCCCTCATTTGCCCGATCCGGCCGGTATCGCGGTGCCTCTGCACGGTCATCTGGAAGCGTCCTCCGATCCCGATGGGGGGCTTCGGGAGGCGAGTTTCACCGTTAGCGGAGCGGCGGGATCGGTGAGCCCCGCGGCGCTCCCCGGCCATCGCTACGACATCCGGTCCCTGGTGCTCGACGGCAGTTACCGCGGCGCCGACGGCGCGGTCGAGATCGACCGGCTGGACATCGATTTCGGCGCGCCGAAGCTGTCGCTCACCGGCAAGATCGTCGATGTCGGAAAGACACCCCGCCTCCGCGCTCGCGCCAGGCTCGAGGGGATGACCATGTCGGCGCTCGAGCGCTATTGGCCCGAGGGGATTGCCGAGGGCGCGAGGCGCTGGCTGATCGCCAATCTGAACGAGGGCGACGTGCGCGATGTGGACGCCCGCCTCGTCGCCTCTTTCCCCGACGCCGGCGCCGTGATCGAGCGCGTCAAGGTGACACTCGGCCTCGAAAGGGCCACCGTGCACTATCTGAAGCCCCTCCCACCGGTTACGCACGCGAAGGGCACGGTCACGATCGACCGGGATCGCGTGCAAATCGCGGTGAAGGAAGGCCGCGTAGGCGATCTCCGGATCGCGGAGGGGCAGATCGATATTGCCGGCCTTTCGTCCGACCGGGCTCATCTCACGCTCGAGACTCGGGTATCCGGGCCGGTCGCCACCGCGCTCTCGGTGTTGGATCATCCACGTTTCCGCTACGCATCGAGGGTCGGTCTGGTCCCCCGGCAGGTCCGCGGCACGCTCGCGACGAGCATCAAGGGGAGCTTTCCGCTCATCGACGCGCTGGCGCTGGAGGATACCGCGCTCAGCGCTTCGGGAACCCTGGACCGCGCCGCTGCGGACGGGGTGTTCCTCGGACAGGACCTGACCGCGGGCGCGCTTCGCTTCGCGCTCGACACCGAGGGTATGAAAATCGAGGGAGACGCGCGGCTTTCCGGAATTTCCGCCGCCGTCGGCTGGCAGCAGGATTTCACCGGTACGGCGGAGATTCTCCGACGGTACACCATCCGCACCCGGCTTACGGAACCCGACAGGATGCGTTTCGGCGTTTCGCTCGCGCCCCTGGTCAAGGGACCGCTTTCGGTCGAAGCCGTGTACGAAGTTTCATCCGACAAGACCGAGCGCGTGGAGGGCACGCTGGACACTACCGACGCCGAGCTCGCGTTGACGCCGCTCGAATGGTGGAAGCCCCCCGGGGTGGCGGGACGGGCAGCGTTCGAAATCGCGTTCGAGAACGGTGAGGCCGGCACGATCCGCCTCGCCAGCCTTGCCGCGGGCGACCTCCGGGCGGCGGGGTGGGTGAGGCTGGATCGCGGGCGCATCCGACAAGTGGAAATCGACAATTTCTCCGTACCTGGCCGTTTCGACCTCGCAGGCGTCCTCGCCTTCGACGAAAACCTCGGGTGGACTGTCGACGTGCGCGGCCCGCTCTTCGATGCCGCGCCGATCGAACGGCTCATGGAGGGCGAAAGCGGGGCATCGCTGCCGCCGCTTCGACTCGCCGCCAGGTTCGAGCGTGCCAAGCTGACCGAGGGCCGGGAGATTCGCGACGCATCGCTGAACGCCGACCGGGCGGCCGAAGGGTGGCGCGCGATCGAGCTCGCCGGGCGCTTCGGCAACGGAAAGCGGTTCGACCTCAGCTACCGGCCGGGCGAGGCCACCGGGCAGTTCCGCATGAACAGCGAGGATGCCGGCGAAATCTTCGGTCTCCTGGGCGATACCAAATGGGTGCGCGGCGGCCGCGTGGCGATGTCGGCGAAGCGCGGGACGGGCGATGCAGCCCGGCTGTGGAAAGGCGAGCTCGTCGTCCGCGACTTCGTTCTCACCGGCGCGCCGCGACTGGTCGAGGCGCTTCGCGTCGCGTCCCTGGGTTCGCTGTCGGAAAGGCTCGGCGGGCGCGGCGTGGGGGTGAAGAAGCTGGCCCTTCCCTTCGCATACGACGGATCTTCGGTCAGTATTTCCGGAGGGCGCGCGTTCGGGACCGGCTTCGGCGCGACCGGGCGGGGCACGATCGACGTCGACGAAGAGACGCTTAAGATCGATGGCACGCTGGTACCCGTCTACAAGCTGAACGCCGCGCTGGGTGAGCTGCCGGGTATCGGGATCCTTTTTACCGGCGAGAAACACGGCGGCCTGTTCGCCGCCCTCTACGCCATCCGGGGCAAGATCGAAAAGCCGTCTTTCTCGGTCAATCCGCTCGGCGTTCTGACGCCCGGCGTGTTCCGCAACATCTTCCGGATCTTCGACGCGGACCGGGAAGAACTGCCACGGGAGCCGCCGCTCACCGAATGACGGGGGAACCGGATCCCGTCTCATACCGGCGTTACGATCACGTGTCTCTTGCGGCCGGCGGAGAGCTTGATGATCCCGTCCGCCGTCAGATCGCCCAGCGTGACCGTCTGCATCTCGTTCTCGAAGGCCCGGTCGTTCAGCCGCCCGCCGCCGCCCCTGATCAGCCGGCGCGCATCCGCCTTTGATGCCGCGAGCCCCGCGCGGGCGATCAGGTCGAAGGCTGCGATCCCGGCCTCCAGCTCCGACCGGGCGAGCGGATAGCGCGGCAGGTCGGCGCCGAGCGCCCCCTCCTCGAAGGTGGTGCGGGCGGTGTCTTCGGCGCGCGCCGCCTCGTCGGTGCCGTGGCAAAGCGCCGTCGCCTCGCGCGCGAGCACCTTCTTGGCCTCGTTGATCTCGGCGTCCCGCAGCGTTTCCAGCCGGGCGATTTCGTCGAGCGGCAATGTCGTGAACAGCCGCAGGAAACGGCCGACATCGCCGTCCTCGGCGTTGCGCCAGAACTGGTAGTAGTCGTAAGGGCTCACGCGGTCGGCGTTGAGCCAGACCGCACCCCCCGCGGTCTTGCCCATCTTCTCGCCCGAGGCGGTGGTGATCAGCGGCGAGGTCAGCCCGAACAGCGATGCGCCGTCGGTCCGTCGCCCGAGCTCGATGCCGGAGACGATGTTTCCCCACTGGTCCGACCCGCCCATTTGCAGGATGCAGCCGGTTCGACGGTAGAGCTCCAGGAAGTCGTACGCCTGGAGGACCATGTAGTTGAATTCGAGGAAGCTCAGCGGCTGCTCGCGGTCGAGCCGGAGCTTCACCGAGTCGAACCCGAGCATGCGGTTGACCGAGAAGTGACGCCCGAATTCGCGCAGGAACGGGATGTAGGAGAGCCTGTCCAGCCAGTCCGCGTTGTTCATCATCACCGCGTCGGTCGGGCCGTCGCCGAAGGCCAGGAACTGCGAGAAGACCCGCTTGATGCCTTCCATGTTGGCGTCGATTTGCGCGGCCGACAGGAGCTGGCGCGATTCGTCCTTGCCCGACGGATCGCCGACCTTGGTGGTTCCCCCGCCCATCAGCACGATCGGCTTGTGGCCGGACTGCTGCCACAATCGAAGCAGCATGATCGGCATAAGTGAGCCCACATGCAGGCTGTCCGCGGTGCAGTCGAAGCCGATATAGCAGAGCTTCGGCACGCCCTCCGCGAGCGCCGCGTCGAGCCCCTCGGCGTCGGTGCACTGGTGCAGGAATCCGCGCTCGGCGACGGTCTTGAGGAACTCCGAGCGGTGGCCAGTCATTGTAGTCTCCCGAGCGCGCGGCGCGGCGCGGCGACGCTCTAGCACAGGTGCCGCGCGTTCGGAAACCGTTAGCGCCCGCTTCGCCCGCCGGTTTAACCCGACTTCCGCAACTCGGGGGTTTTGAGGATGTTAACCCATTGATTTTCCTCGATTGACCTCTCAAAGGTCGGCACTACAGCGCGCCCGGTCGAGGGGCGGTTCGGGTTCCGTCAGGCGGAGATCCGCGGCGACGG
>JAJDVM010000270.1 GCA_022826125.1 Defluviicoccus sp. | reverse complement strand
GCGGCGGTGCTCCTCGGCGACACGCAAATAGGCGTAGCGGCCGGTCTTCGACGCCCAGTTATGGGGATATCTCCATAACTGGTCTTATGGTAACCAGACGTTTATGGGGAGATGGAATGGCCAATACTTTGATACCTCTGGATATTTGCATCATTTCCACTCCCCATAACGTTACGCTCTCTTCAGTTCGGCAAGCATTGCCATGAGCTCGTCCGCAGCCTTGCCGAACTTGCCCTTGCTGATCTGCGGCGCCGTCATTTCCGCGAGCATTTCGATCTTGTCGTCAGGATGCGCATGCAGGTAGATCTCGGTTGCCTGGAGGCTGGAATGGCCCAGCCACAGAGACACTTTTCGGATGTCTCTGGTCGCTTCGAGCGTGTGCATGGCGCACGAGTGGCGCAGTACATGCGGGCTGACTCTTTTTCCCTTGAGCGAAGGTATTTGCGACTGCGCTGTTTCGACGTGAAGAGCCAGACGATGGGCAAAGCCATGGCGACTCATCGGCGCCCCGCGACCGTTAAGGAACAGATGATCCGTGTTCGCATTCGGACGCGCCGCCAACCATTCCTGCAACACGGTTTGCGTTTCTTTCCACAAGGGCAAAGTGCGCTCCCGTCGTCCCTTTCCCATGACATGGACCATGTCGGTATTGGCGCTCAGATCCTTGCACTTCAGTCCAATCAGCTCGGACACTCTCAACCCTGCGGCATAGGTCATATGAAGCATCGCCCGGTCCCTTATTCCGTTCCTGGTCCTGGTATTGGGTGCGTCCAGCACGGCCTGAAGTTCATCCCTTTCGAGATAGTCGACCAACGCTCGGTCAAAGCGCTTGTAGGGAATCGCCTGCACCTGTTGGACCCGATCGAGATATTCGGGAACGCAGAACTCCAGATACCGGAAGAATGTCTTGATTGCGGCGAGGCGAAGATTACGCGTGCGCGCAGTATTTCCCCGTTCCCGTTCAAGACTGTCGAGAAAGTCCAGGATAATCTGCGCCGTCAGGTGTTCGATTGCCAACAGGCAGGGCCGGATGCCCGACCGGGCAGAAGCGAACGCGATCAGCAGTTGAAGGCTGGACGCGTAGCTTGCAATCGTCTTCCGGCTGAGACGACGTTCTTGAGGCAAGTGTTCGCGCAGGAACGCGCCAACACGGGGGGCCAGGTCTGTCATCGTGCCGCCCTCCGCGAGTGTGCGTTCTCGGTCGCGACGGCAATCGATTGCAGCAGTGCGGGCGTTCCTTCGAGATACCAGTACGTGCTCGATATGTGCGCATGGCCCAGGTAAGTGCTCAGCGCCGCCATATGCCGGCTGACCTTGACCGGGTCTGCCGATTCGAACGCTTCCAGAGAGCGAACCGCAAAGCTGTGACGCAAACTGTGCAAGCTCGGGCCGGCCTTTCCCTGTCCGCCCTTTATTCCAACGCTCCGGGCCAGCCTGGTGAAGATGCTGGACAGGTATTGGCCGGAGGTGGGCCCGCCCGTCGATATGACGAACAGGTATTCTCCCGGTTCAGCCAGGTCGTTCCTGATCTCCAGATACTCATCGAGGGCGTTCCGAACGGACGGGTGAAGTGCCACGAGCCTGGTCTTGCGGAACTTGGTTTCCCGGATGACGAGGCCGTCCACCGTCAAGTCGGACAGCCGCAGGGCGGCAGCTTCGCTCGCCCGCAAGCCGGTCGCGGCGACCAGGCCGATCATGAAGTGGATGGTGAGCGGCGTGATCGATCCCGCCGGCGGAAGCGCAAGCGCCGCTTCCATCACCAGCCCGATCTGTTCCCATGTCAGCAGATGCGGCTTGGGACGCGTTCTCTGCCGGGGACCGAGGATGTTCCTGGCCGGCACCTCGTGCCGACCGTCCTCGGCATGCAGCCAGATGGCAAAGTTTCGAAGAAGCTCCAGCCGCCGCCTCGCGGAGTCCACTGTCGATGCCTGTGACGACCACTCGACCATTCGGCCCGAGCGGACCGACCGGTCACCGCATGCGTCGGCATATCGCGCATAGCCCAGCAGGATCCCACCCGCAACCTCGTACTTCACCCCGAGGCGGCGTTTCAGGTCGATGTAGCGTTCCGTATGTCCGACGATGGTCATCGGGCACCTCCCAGCCAGGGCTGCGAGACTTCCTGAAGCATCGGGACATCGGTTTTCGCGTAGATCCTGGTCGTCTCCACCGACTCATGTCTGAGCAGCGCGCCTATGGCATCCAGCGATGCGCCCGAGCGGAGCATGTGCGTCGCGAGCGAATGCCGGAACAGATGCCCACCCCGACAGCCGGCGGTTTCCACCCCGGCGCGGGCCAGAGCGCGCAACACGATCCGCGATACCGTGCTCGAACTCGAGAAGGGTGTGAACGGCGCCATCAAGCGCACAAACACATATCCGCTGTCGACCCGAGGGCGAACAGTCCGGATATATTGCAGGAGCGCGTCGCCGACATCTTGCGGAAGCGGCAGATTCGCCGGCCTCTTCGACTTTCCGGAGACGCTCACCTGCGCGTTTCTCCAGTCGATGTCCGAGAGCAACAGCTTGGACACGTCGCCGGATCGCAGCCCAAGCCGGGCGAGAAGCAGAAGGACGGCGCGGTCCCGCGCGCCCACCGCCGTTGCGGTATCGCAGGACGCGATCACACGCTCGACCTCCTCCATCGAGATGTAGCGCGGCAACGTCGACAGGCGCCACCGCCTGGGACTTACAACTGCGTTGACCAGATCGGCCGGACAGGCGCCTTCCGAGGACAGGAAGCGCAAATACATGCGCAGACTCGACGCCATGCGCTTTGCATATGTCAGCGACCTCTCTTCAGTCCGCTTCAGCAGAACATTGCGGATCAGCTCTGCATCGTACCGGCTCGCGTCCGATCCCAAGTCTTCCAGAAGCAGCGAAACCGCGTCCGTATGCGCCCTGATCGTAACTGCACAGATGCCTCGGGTCCGTTCGAGCCAGAAACGATATTCCTGGAGGTGTTGAACGCTTCCGGTACCCGAGCTGTCCAGGCATTCGCTCACGGCTCCGCGCCGAACAAGAAAATTCACAAACGCCCTGACGGCATACGCATATTTGCTTGCGCGAGAATGCGTATTCGGCGTTCGGACGTAACCTGGACAAAGGCAATCGTGGCCCAGAAAACTGTCAATTGTGGCCGAATTCACCGAACAAATCGGAATTCGCCACCGATGAAGCCACACGAGAAAGTGTTGTGCAGCGTTCCGGTAATGATTGATGGCACGGCACTTATATCCCGACACTGTCATCTCTTCCAGAAAGTCCTCCAGAAGCCGGTTACCGACTGCCAGTTCGTTCGGATGAGAAGTCCGGCCGCTGTCTTCGAGAAACTGCACGAACCGGATTGCACCGCTGACCGTAACTCTCCCCAAAGAACGTTTGTCTTCTCTAGGAGTCCCTCCCGTCCTCCAGGCAAAACAACGACAATCGTGATCCCTGAACTTCAACAGCGCAGATTCGTCAATCGCTCCCAGGTCCAATTCTTCACACCATCCCCACAGCAGGAAGTGTCTGGATGCGCTCATGAACTTGGGAAGCAGCGATCCTGCGGAGAATCCCGCCCGATCCAGATAACGGTGAAACTCTTCCAGCAGGTCTTCGTAGTGACTGTTGACGACTTGCGGCACCACATGGTGACAGGTGTTTGGTGTCATGTTCGCTCTCCTTTTCGGTCTGAAGTGAGACCAGGAGAACGATAAAATTATGTCGTGCTTAACGACAGAAAAACTCCGGGATTTCAGGAGGTTGGCCATACCAACTCCCCATAAGAATGGCGTTACCATAAGTCCAGTTATGGAGATATCTCCATAACTGGGAGACCCGTTCCGGCCGCTACGCCTATTTGCGTGTCGCCGAGGAGCACCGCCGCCTGACCCTCGGATACTGAAGGCGTCATCGCCGTCACGGCGAGGAGTCCTCCCAGCCCTTCTCGTTCCGCCTGGGGTTTTCGGCGGCGCCGGCCGCGGCATCGGGGAGGGCGTTCCTCGCGGTGCCGAACAGCTTGCCCGCCAGCCACTCGCCGGCCACCGGCAGGTTCTCCGTCACATGCCGCTCGAAGGGCTTGTCCCTCTCGGCCTCGACCCCGGCGCGGCCCTCGGCGGTTTCCTGTCCCGTCACCGTCTGCCGCGCCTCGCGCGCCGCCTCCTTCATGACGAGATCGGTCTTCGTCTCGACCCGCTCCTCCATCGCCCGCACCGCCGTCGCGCCCGGCCGCGGCGCGCCCGCCTCCCGGGCGCGGTCGCGTACGCCGGCCGACCATCCCGCATGGGCCGCCGCGGTCTCGCGGGCGTACTCCCCGGAGAGCGTGTCGCGGGCGGCGCCGTATTCCGCCGCGCCGCCGACCGTCGCCGGGTCGGGGCCGGTCGGCGCGGGGAACTTCTCGGCAATGAAGGCGTCGGCGTATTCCCGGAGCTGCTCGGCGTCCTCCGCCGTTTGCGGCGAGACGAGCCGCAACGCGCCCGCCGCGCCGATCGCTCGCCCGTCCGTGCCCTCCCGTTCCGACAGCCAGGCGAAGAAGGGCTGGCTCAGATCGCGCTCGACCGCCTGGACGTTCGAGCCCGCCTGCGCCGACTGTTCGGACCAGCTCTCCGCCTCCTGGTGCGCCAGCGAGGCCCGCTCCTGATAGGTCCGCATGCGCGTCAGGCTCGCGCTCAGGCTCTCGTCGAGGCTCGCCAGCTCGGTGTCTCCGGTCTGGGTGGAATACCGCCTCGATGCGTCCGCCACCTTCCCCCAGGTCTCGGTGACGCCGTGCTGGCGGTCGTATTCCTTCACCCGGTTCCAGGCTTCCGACTCGATGGTCTGGCCGCGCCACATCGCCGATCCCTCGGCCCCGAGCTTGACGACGAGGTCCCAGCTGCCGCCGATCTTCGCCTCGCCGGTGAGCGCCGCCGCCTGATCCCGGGTCAGGCCGGTGATTTCGGAGAGCTTCTCGACATGGGTGTCGAGCTGCTGCGCCTGCGCGCTTTCCGTCTCCGTCACGCCGCGCGCGAAGGCCTCGCCGGTCGAGACGTCGTGGCTGTAGCGCTCGATCAGCGCGGTGGCGTCGGTGACGGCGGCATTCCGCGCCGTGCCGGCCTCGGCCGACCAGTGGCGCGAGAGCGAGCGCGAATGATCGGCGCGCTGCTCGAACCGCGTCGCCAGGGATTCCGACAGCCGTATGCCGGCAGCGGGGATGCGGCTGGTGGCGGCGCCGGCATCGGCCACCGCCGTGCCGTCTCCGGTCACCGTCATCGCCGCACCCATCGGCGCATAGCCGGTATAGCGGTCGGTATC
>JAJDVM010000132.1 GCA_022826125.1 Defluviicoccus sp. | reverse complement strand
CGAAGGACTGGAACGAAATCCTGATGCGGTCACGGTGAATGTTCGCTCGCTCGACGCTCTCCCGGATCAGACAAGCGACGCATCTCGACCATCGAATAATCCGAAAACACCACCATCAATTACCAAGCCCACGCTCACCGTGACCTTGCCCGAGGCCGCCCGCGAGAGCGTCACCGCGAAGTCCATGGTCGCGCCGGCAGCCTCCTGCGCGCTCGCGTCCGCAACCGAGAGCGTGACCGCGCCCTGCACGGTGTGGGTCAACGCCGTCTCCAGCCGCCGCCCGTCAGCGGTGCAGATCGCGCCCGCCGCCGAACAGTCCGACGTCGCCGGCAGCGTCACCGTCACCGCCCCGGAGCCCGACGGCGCAAGCGTCAGCGCCCACAGGTCCTTGCGCTTGTCCACCCGCACCGCGCGCACGAGCGTCCCGCCGGTCACCGCGATGGTCGCCGCCGCGTCCTTCGCCCGCGCCGTGACCGCCTCGCTGAAGCCAATCTGCACCGCGAACCTGCCCTTGCCCGGATGCTCCGAAGGCGCCTGCGAGACGCTCGCCGTCAGCGGGTCCACCGCCCCCGGCGGGGACTCTTGTTGCGGTTGCCCCGAAGGCGTGTCGTTCGTGACCGCCAGCCCGGAGAACGCCGCCACCGCCGCGCCGCCGCCGGAGAGGCGCAACTTGCCCGACGACGGCGGCGTGTAGCCCACCGTCACCGCCTCGCCCGCCGACACCGCCGAGCCGAGCGTCAGCGTCACCAGGTCCTGGCTCACCGACACCGAAGAGACCGCGCGCGGCGCCCCCGCCACGCTCACGGAGAACGCGGCGGCAGCCGGCAACGAGGTCTCGTCCAGGCCCTGGTCGAAGCGTAGCGCCAGCTCCGCCCCGTTCACCCGCGCCCATTCCAGCGCCGGCGCCGTCGCCTCAGGCTCCGAGGACGGCGTGCCGCCGTCCGTCAGCGCCAGCGACACCCTCTGCCCCTCGCGCCAGGGCCCATCCCACGGCCAGTGAATGCCGTCCGCGCCGTTGAACCGGGCGTCGCCGAAGGCGAACGTCCGCCCGTCCACATGCAGCGTCAGCGAACCGAGAGCCGTCAGCACCGATGCGTCGTGGTCGGGGCCGAGGTCCAGGCCCAGGCGCTCCTCCCGGGCATTCCATTCGAGCGCATGGATCCTGTACGTGACGCCGCCATGGACGAAGTCGTCGTCCGAGAGCATGACCGCGCACTTGACGAACCCGGCGTTCCAGTGGCCGCAACCGTAGTACGGCCAGCCCCCGCCCAGGTCGTCGACCGTCAGCGAGGCCGACCAGATGGCCCCGGCGGGCACCATCTCCGTCGCCGGCGCCGGGGCCGCCTTCGCCGTGCCGTAGACCGCCATCTGCAGGCGCGGGGAGGGCGGCGACTTCGTCCATCCGCCCGTCGAGTCGGCGCTCCGCTTCCAGCTTACGTCATGGAACCCCCATTCCGCCACGCTGTCGCGGTCCAGCGCGCTCGAGGCCGCCGTCGATATCACCACGTTGCGGTCCCCCGACCCGCCCACGTCGATCACCACGAAGTAGTTGCTCCGGGGCGCCAGGTCGATGCCGCTGCCGGAGGCGGTGAACCGCGCGAACCCGCCGCCCGTGGGCAGGCTGCCCGGGTTCGTCAGCGTGCCCAGCGCCTCGCCCGGCAGGCCGCTGCCCGTGGAGTACGGTACGGTCGATTGCGGCGCATGGATCTTCACCATGTAGGACGGTGTCGTGCTGGAGCCGTCCTTTATCCCGATGTCCACATGGGTCAGCCGGTAGCCGCCGGGGTGGCGCCCGGTGCGGAACCACTGCGCCGCGTCGAACTTGAACGTCACCGGGTGGGCGCTCGCCCGCTGCGCCACGTTGCCCACCAGCTTGTTCGGACTCGACGGCGGTGGCGGCGGCACGATCGTGCTCCCCCGCACCGTGATGACCGGGGACAGGGCGTAGAGGGCCAGTTCATCGGTGTTGCCCTGGGAGCCGAGCGAAACGGGATTCGTCGTTCCAAGATGCGGCGCCGCGGTTCGGACCCTGGATGCACCGGCATACCTGGTCGCATCCTTCGTTCCATCGGCCTTCGAGCCGGTCCAGGTGCCGAAAGTACGTCCCTGCCCCAGCTCGTTCGTCGGAACTCTGGAGTCCCAGCTCCCGTCGTAGAAGTCGGCGTAGTCGTCGGCCACCTTCGCCCCGCCCACCCAGTAGATCGGCACGCCCGCGCCTGTGGTCGCGGTGTTGCCCCGCGCGTCCACGGTCTGGGTGGAAACGAGCGCGCGGAACTCGCCTTTGAAAGGCCGCAGGACGGTGTTGTTGTTCGCAGCGTTCTGCACGAAGCTGTTGTAGGTCGAGATGCCGGTGGCGGTGGCGGCTGTCTGGGTGGAGGTGACGAACAGCAGCCGGAAGCTCTGCCCAGCAGTGATGCCGCTCGGTTTGAGCGACCAGTCGGACTGAACGGTCTGGGCCGTCGGCACGGTGGAGGTGGACGTTGCGCTGGGCGTGACCGGCCCCGCGGTGCCCGCCGCGCCGTCGTTGGCCGCCGTGTCCACCGCGCGCACCTGGAAGGTGTAGGCGGTGCCGTTCGAGAGGCTCCCGACCTCGACCCTCCGGGCCGACGCGCCGCCCGAGACGTCCGTCCAGCTGCCGTAGGTGCCCGTGGTCTTCTGCCGGACCTGCCACTTCGAAATGGTGGCGTCCGTCGGCGAGGGGTCGCTCCAGGTCAGCGTCACCTTGGCGTCGCCGGGGACGGCCGCGAGGCTCACCGGCGCGGCCGGCGCCGTGGTGTCGAGCGCGAGCGTCGTGGTGTGAGTGTAGGTGGCGGCCAGCGCGTTGTCCGCCTTGTCGACGCTGGCGGTGCCGGCCTTGACCGCGAACGCCCCGTTGTCCGACGAGCCCACCGTGTAGCGGCAGATGTAGACGTTCGTACTCGTCGCGTGGTTGGGCTTGCAGTCGCCGCTCGCCAGCGTGTCGGCGTTGTTCAGGATGTCGTACCGCCTGTC
The DNA here is from genome assembly GCA_022826125.1 of Defluviicoccus sp. GTDB lineage: Bacteria > Pseudomonadota > Alphaproteobacteria > MPNO01 > MPNO01 > MPNO01. The sequence goes on along the minus strand of JAJDVM010000132.1, from coordinate 4,525 downwards.
GGTGGTGCCGATGCGGTAGGAGAGCGCGGGACGCGCGGCGTTGCCGTCGCTCTTGGTGTGCTTCATGTCCTCCGAGAAGGTCACCTTCGTGTAGATGTCCACCCCGGACTTCAGCGGCCCGGTGAGCGCCGTCGCCGCCGCCGCCGTCGTGTAGTAGCCCGTCGAGGCGGAGAGCACCGTCGGCGCCGTGCTGTCGGACGCCGCGGGGGTCGCCTCGGCGGGACCCGCATGGATCCCGTTTCCGGCGGCGTTCACCGCCCGCAGCCAGAACTGGTACGCGTCCCCGTTGTCCAGGCCGGTGACCGTGTGGCTCGTCGTGGTCGCGCCGCTGCCCGCGATGTCGGCGAAGCTCGCGGTGCCCGTCGCGGACTTCTTCTTGCGGGCCAGCTGGTACTTCGTGATGGTGGAGTCGCTCGGGTTGTCCCAGGCCAGCGTCACCTGGGTATTGCCCGCCGTCGCGCGGAAGTTCGCGGGCTTCGCCGGCAACGCGCTCAGCGTCGTGGCCGAAATCGTGCTCCGCGCGACCGCGTTGCCGCCCACGCGGCGTTCCAGCATGAATTCGTACGAGGTGCTGGCCGTGAGACTGCTGACGGTCGCCGAACTGAATGTAACACCCGTAGTCGTCCAGCTGCCCCAGGTGCCTCCCGTCGTGCGATGCCTGACACGGTAGCTGCACCCGGCGATCGCCGAGCATGTGCTGGGATTGGTCCAGTTCAACGTCACCGAGGTCCGGGCCGGGGTCGCCGAGAGGCCGGAGATCGCCGGCAACGTCGGCGTGACCGGCCCCGCGGTGCCCGCCGCGCCGTCGTTGGCCGCCGTGTCCACCGCGCGCACCTGGAAGGTGTAGGCGGTGCCGTTCGAGAGGCTCCCGACCTCGGCCCTCCGGGCCGACGCGCCGCCCGAGATGTTCTGCCAGTTGCCGTAGGTGCCCGTGGTCTTCTGCCGGTACTGCCACTTCGAGATGGTGGCGTCCGCCGGCGAGGGGTCGCTCCAGGTCAGCGTCACCTTGGCGTTGCCGGCGGCGGCGTTGAGGCTCACCGGCGCGGCCGGCGCCGTGGTGTCCAGCGCGAGCGTCGCGGAGTGAGTGTAGACGGCGGCGAGCGCGTTGTTCGCCTTGTCCACGCTGGCGGTACCCGCCTTGACCGCGAACGCCCCGTTGTCCGACGAGCCCACCGTGTAGAGGCAGATGTAGACGTTCGTATTCGTCGCGTGGTTCGGCTTGCAGTCGCCGCTCGCCAGCGTGTCGGCGTTGTTCAGGATGTCGTACCGCATGTCGGTGGTGCCGATGCGGTAGGAGAGCGCGGGACGCGCGGCGTTGCCGTCGCCCTTGGTGTGCTTCATGTCCTCCGAGAAGGTCACCTTCGTGTAGATGTCCACCCCGGACTTCAGCGGCCCGGTGAGCACCGTCGTCGCCGCCGCCGCCGTGTAGTAGCCGGTCGAGGCGGAGACCACCGTCGGCGCGGTGTTGTCCGTGGACGCCGGCTTGGTCAGCTTCAGCGCAACCGTGTCGTCTTCGCTCCAGCCCAGGTTCGCCGTCGTCCCGCTCCATTGGAGCTGCCGGGTTTCACTCGTGTTTTGCGTCGCGTCCGCGATGGCGAAGTTCTTGGCCGACATCCCGGTGCCGACCGTGAACGTCAGCCCCGCGAGTTTCGTCTTGATGTTGGTTGCACTGGTGCCGCGGAATTCCAGAAGGAGCCGGTTCGTGGAAGACCAGATCCGATAGAACTCAAAGTTCGTGCTGGTGCCGCTGACGTCGTGATTGAAGTCGTCGTCGTCGAGAACACTCGAGTCAGCGCATCTAGAACCGACGCCATAGCTGTTGTTGCAGCCGTTGGCGTCGCTGACATCCACGACTGTCAGCGTCGCGGACCAGACGGTGGTCTGCGCCTGGGCCGGCGCGGCGGCGAGCAGCCCGAGCGCGCCGAGCAGCAGCGCGAGGACGGGAACGAGAAGGGAGAGGCGGGCGCGCCCGCCCCGTGGGTCAGGCCGTGCGCGGTCCCGTGGCGCCGCCGGTCGCGAGGATGGAGAGCGGGACGGAGTGGAAGCGACCGGCCGGTGCGCCTCGGCCTCGCGCCGGGCGCACGTCATGTCGCTGGGCCGCTGGGCCGCTGGGCCGCTGGGCCGCTGGGCCGCTGGGCCGCTGGGCCGCTGGGCCGCTGGGCCGCTGGGCCGCTGGGCAATTATACACGCCCGGGCCGGGCGCCGATGTCAAGTCCGCATGTGCGCACCGGCCGCCCTTCGCCCCGCCGTCGCATGCCGTCCCGGATGTCAACACCATCGCCCTGTCTCCCGACGCTCGAAACCCCGGCACCTGCCCGAAGCCGCCCGGCACCCGGCCAGCCTCGGCAATGTGGCGATTAATGCCCAATTGGCCAGAAGATTCAAGCCTGTGTCGCAAACCGTTCCCATTCACGCCCGGATGCCGGAAAGGGTGCAGACATAATATGCTTTGAACATGTCGTTTCATGGGTCTATTATGTCCAGAGCGTAACGATTGTGCCCGGGCTGCTTGCCTCCGGCGCGTTCAGGGTCCGGGCGCCGGCGCGCTCACGGGCGAGGAACGGGCGAGCCACAGCCCGTCGCCGAGCGGCTCGCTCGCCGCCTCCACGGCCGCGAGGCACGCCGCGTGGCGCCGGTCGAGGCAGGCGGCGGCCGCCTCGCTCAGCACGGACAGCTCCGCCGGGCGGGCGGAGCGGTACACCAAGGCGACGACGCGCGGGTCGTCCTTGAGCGCCTGCAGCAGGCGCCGGGCGCGCACGCGCCGCAGCGCCCAGGCGGCGAGCTTGGCCGTCGCCGCGAGCGGCACGGACCGCGCCGCCTCGGCCCGGTGGACCGGCGCCGCGTCGACGCCGCGAAACGGCTCCGCCCCGCAGAGACACGCGAGCGCGTCGAGCGCCCGGCCGGGCTCCGCGACCAGCGTCTCGAACTCGACAGTAAGCACGTCGGCGCCGAGCGCGAAGACGTGTCGGAGCGCCTCCGGGGTGAGGCTCGCGCGCACCGCCGCGCGCTCCAGCCCCCCAGGACCCGAGAGCCACGCCGGGATTGCCGGCCACACCCGGGCGCGGCGCCAGGCCATCAGGGAGCGCGCCCGGTCGCGGTGGCGGCGCAGCAGCACCACGATCAGGATGCGCGTCCCGTCCCGGGCGAGCGCCGCGACCCCGGCGAGCCGAGGGTCCGACCAGGCGGTGTCGGCGACGTCCAGCAGCATCGCGCCGGTGCCGCGCAGGCGCCCGAGCGCCCGCGCGAGGCGCCGCGCCGAGCGGTAGTAGTGGGCCTCCTTGATCTCCGGCGCGGAGAACGCCGGATGGGCGTTCAGCCGCCGGTACAGGAACGTGGTGCCCGAGCGGCCCGGACCCACCGCGAGCACGTAGTCGTAGGCGTGCCCGGCGGCGCCCGGCGTACCGGCGCTCAGGCCCGGTTCGGTCACCGCGCGCCTCCGCCGTCCCGCCCGGGGCGGGGCATCAGAGCGCTCCGGCGCACCAGTCCGCGGCGCTCGAGCGCGGCGAGGACGAGCCGGGCGGCCCGCTCGGGCGGGATGTCGGTGGTGTCGATCTCGGCGTCCGGGCTCGCGGGCGGCTCGTAAGGGTCGTCGATTCCGGTGAAGCACTCGACGAGGCCGCGCCTAGCCCTTGCATAGAGCCCCCTTGCGTCGCGCGCCTCGCAGGTCGCGAGCGGAGTCGCGATGTAGACCTCTGCGACCCCCCCGGCTGCCTCGACGGTCTCGCGCAGCGCGCGCCGGCTCGCCTCGTAGGGCGCGATGACGGCGCAGAGTGCGATACCGCCGCCACGCACCGCGTCCGCCGCGGCCCGGCCGACGCGCCCGAGATGGGCCTCGCGGTCCGCGCGCGAGAACCCGAGCCCGGCGGACAGGCCCAGGCGCACCGCGTCGCCGTCGAGCACCGTCACCGGGCGCGGGCCGCGTTCGCGCAGCATCGCGGCCAGCGCGGCCACTGTGGTCGACTTGCCGGCGCCCGGCAGCCCGGTGAGCAGCACCGCAAAGCCCCGGAGGCGGTGCGGCGCACGGTCGCGGCGTTGCCGGTGCGGGCGCTCCCCGCTCACCGCGTCCCCCGGCGCGCGGCCACCGGCGGCACCGGCGCCTCCATCGGGTCGAGGTTGGGGGCCAGCACGCGCGAGATGTCGAGGTGGTTTTGCGCCCGCACCGCGTAGTCCGGGCGGGTGTCGGCGACCTTGAGGTAGAGCCTGGCGAGCGCGTGGTGGAGCACCCAGCTCTCGGGCTGCGCCGCGAGCGCGGCTTCCGCCTCGCTGTCGGCGAGCGCGAGCAGCCGCGCCGCCTCTTCCGCGTCGTTGCGCCGGAGCGCCTCCCAGTTGAGCGCGAGGTTGTTGAACAGCACCACCCGCGGCCCGGCGGCGAGCGGCTCGAAGGCGCCGATGGCGCGCCGTAGCTCGGCGATGAACGGCCCGCCATGGTCGGCGCGCCACATCGCGGCCGCGCCGGCATGGATGGCGATGCTGGAGGCGAGCGAGGCCCCGGCGAGCGCAAGCGCCGCCGCCCCGGCCGCCGCGC
>JAJDVM010000297.1 GCA_022826125.1 Defluviicoccus sp. | reverse complement strand
CGCCTTGCCACTGGCATCTGGTGTGTGGTATGCCACATACATGGCCGATACGGCGATAGCTTCCAGCGCGGTGACGCTCGAACCGGTCGGGCGGACGTTCAGCCTGACCGACCATGTCTATGGCGAGCTGCGCCAGGCGATCCTGGACGCCAGGATCTACGACGAGGCGACCGACCTCCGGCTCGACGAGCGCTCGCTCGCCGACCAGCTCGGCATCTCGCGCACGCCGGTGCGGGAGGCGGTCGCCCGGCTCGCCCAGGAGGGGCTGGTCGAGGTGGTGCCGAGGAAGGGCGTCTTCATCGTCCGCAAGACGCGCGACGAGATCCTCCAGACCATCACCGTCTGGGCGGCGCTCGAGAGCATGGCGGCCAGGCGCGCGGCGGAGATCGCGTCCAACCGCGAGATCGCGGCGCTGGAGCGCCTCGTCGCCGATTACGAGGCCGGCGACGCGCGCGCCCGGGTCGACGAGTACGCCGAGGCCAATATCCGCTTCCACCAGGCGATCCTGGAGGCCGGGCACTGCGCCATGCTGAAGGACATCGCCGACGGGCTGTTCGTCCATGTCCGGGCGGTCAGGAGCCGCGCCATGCACGAGGCCGACCGCGCGGTGCGCTCGGTCGCCGACCACCGCGGCATCGTGGAAGCGATCGCCGCGCGCGACCCCGACCTCGCGGGCGCGCGCGTGCTCAGGCACACGATGAAGCTGCACGACCACGTGCACGACCATTGGGACGATTTTTCAGGCAGGCAAGGAGGGTGAGGTGAGCACGGTCATCGAGAAGCCGTCGGCGACGGCGCACGACACGCTGGCGCGGAAGAGCCGCGACGAGGGGATCGTCTCCGGCGGGCACCTGGTCGCCCGGGCGCTGAGGAACGAGGGGGTCGACACCGTCTTCACCCTCTGCGGCGGGCACATCATCGACATCTACGACGGCTGCCTCGACGAGGGGATCCGGATCGTCGACGTGCGCCACGAGCAGACCGCCGCGCACGCCGCCGACGGGTACGCGCGCCAGACCGGGAAGCTCGGCTGCGTGGTGACCACCGCCGGGCCCGGCTGCACCAACGCGGTCACCGGGGTCGCGACCGCCTTCCGCTCGGAGAGCCCGATCCTCCATATCGGCGGGCAGAGCTCGCTCACCCAGCACAGGATGGGCTCGCTCCAGGATTTGCCGCATGTCGACATGATGACGCCGATCACCAAGTTCGCGTCGGGCGTCTTCTCGACCGAGCGGGTGGCCGACATGGTCGCCATGGCGGCGCGCGAATGCTTCAACGGTGCCTACGGGCCGGCATATCTGGAGATCCCGCGCGACATTCTGGATGCCGAGATTCCGCTCGAGCGCGCGCGCGTCCCGGAGCCGGGTGCCTACCGGATGTCGACAAGGTCGGTCGGCGACCCGGCGGATGTCGAACGGCTTGCCGACATCCTTGTCGACTCGGAGCGCCCGGCGGTGCTGTTCGGCCAGCAGGTGTGGGCGAGCGGCGGCCACGAGGCGGCCATCGCCTTCGTCCGCGCGCTCGACATCCCGGCCTACATGAACGGGGCGAGCCGCGGCATGCTGCCCGAGGGGGATGCGCATCATTTCGACCGCACGCGGTCGGACGCCTTCAAGGAGGCCGACGTCATCCTGATCGTCGGCACGCCGTTCGACTTCCGCATGGGCTACGGCAGGCGGATCTCGAACGAGGCCACGCTGGTCCAGATCGACATGAACTACGCCACGGTCGGCAAGAACCGCGACATCTCGCTCGGCCTCGCGGGCGACCCGGGCGCGATTCTCGCCGCCGTCGCCGACGCCGCGTCGGGGCGGATCGACAAGGGCGCGCAGGCCAAGCGGCAGGAATGGATGGCGAAGCTGCGCGGGATCGAGGCAACCAAGCTCGAACGCCTCATGCCGATGTTCACCTCCGACGCGAGCCCGATCCACCCCTACCGGCTGGCTTACGAGATCAACGAGTTTCTCGGGGACGACACGATCTATATCGGCGACGGCGGCGACATCGTCACCATCTCCGCCCAGGCCGTCCGGCCGCGCAATCCGGGCCAGTGGATGGACCCGGGCGCGCTCGGCTCGCTCGGCGTCGGCACCGGCTTCGCGATGGCGGCCAAGCTGGCGCATCCCGACAAGGAGGTGGTCTGCCTCTACGGCGACGGCTCGTTCGGCATGACCGCCTTCGACATGGAGACCGCGCAGCGCTTCGGCGCGCCCTACCTCGCGATCGTCGGCAACAACTCGGCGATGAACCAGATCCGCTACGGCCAGATGGCGAAATACGGCGAACAGCGCGGCAATATCGGCAACAAACTGGGCGACGTGGAGTTCTCGCATTTCGGCACCATGATCGGCGGTTACGGCGAAGAGGTCCGCGAGGCCGCCGAGATCGGCCCGGCGCTCCGCCGCGCGCGCGAGGCGATCGCCGCGACCGGCAAGTGCGCCGTGGTCAATGTCTGGGTCGACCCCGACGAGTACGCGCCGGGGACCAAGGCGCAGACGATGTACAAGTGATCCCTGCGGAGGATTGAACGATGGAAGCGCTCAAGGGCGTCAAGATCCTCGACTTCACCCACGTCCAGTCGGGGCCGACCTGCACCCAGCTGCTGGCCTGGTTCGGGGCGGACGTGATCAAGGTGGAACGCCCCGGCACCGGCGATCCGACGCGCGGCCAGCTGGTCGACAAGCCCGGCGCCGACAGCCTCTACTTCACCATGCTCAACCACAACAAGCGCTCGATCGAGCTCAACGGCAAGAACCCGGCCGGCAAGGAGGTGCTCGAACGCCTGGTGAAGACCTGCGACGTGATGGTCGAGAACCTGGCGCCGGGCGCGATCGACCGGCTCGGCTTCGGCTGGGAGCGGGTGCAGGAGCTCAACCCGCGCATGATCATGGCCTCGGTCAAGGGCTTCGGCCCCGGCCCCTACGAGGAGTGCAAGGTCTACGAGAACGTCGCCCAGTGCGCCGGCGGCGCGGCGTCGACCACCGGCTTCCGCGACAACGTGCCGATGGTCACCGGCGCGCAGATCGGCGACAGCGGCACCGGGCTCCACCTCGCGCTCGGCATCGTCACCGCGCTGTTCCAGAGGGAGCGGACGGGCCGCGGCCAGCGCATCCTCGCGCCGATGCAGGACGGGGTGATCAACCTCTGTCGGGTCAAGCTCAGGGACCAGCAGCGGCTCGACGCCGGCCCGCTCACCGAGTACTCGCAGTACGGCCAGGACATCCCGTTCAAGGACGCGGTGCCCCGGGCGGCGAACGATTCGGGCGGCGGGCAGCCCGGGCGCATCCTCAAATGCAAGGGCTGGGAGACCGACGACAACGCCTACACCTACTTCATCACCCAGGCGGCGGTGTGGGAGAAGATCTGCGACCTGATCGGCCGGCCCGAGTGGAAGGAGGACCCGGACTACGCGACGCCCAAGGCCAGGCTCCCCCGGCTGGACGAGGTGTTCGACGCCATCGAGGCGTGGACGATGCAGCGCTCCAAGTTCGAGGTGATGGAGACCTGCAACCCGCTCGACATCCCGGTCGGGCCGATCCTCTCGATGAAGGAGATCGCGGACGAGCCGAGCCTCAGGGAGACCGGCACCATCGTCGAGGTCGACCACCCGGAGCGCGGGCCGTATCTCACGGTCGGCTGCCCGGTGAAGCTGTCGGACTCGCCGGCCGAGGTCGTGCGCTCCCCGCTGCTCGGCGAGCACACCGAAGAGATCCTGCGCGACGTGCTGGGCTACGAGGGCGAGGCGCTGGAGGCGGTCTGGGCGTCCGGCGCGGTCGGCGAGAAGCGCCGCGCCGAGGCGGCGGAGTAGGGCGATGGCGGGACCCGCGGTCTTTCTCGACTACGACCAGGAAACGCTCGACGCGCAGTACAACCAGCGCTCGCTGGTGCCCGACGCCGACGACTATATCGCGGTCGACGTGGCCGAGTCCGCCAGGGTGCGCGACAAGCTCGACTGCCGCATCGACGTCGCCTACGGGCCGAGCGCGGACGAGACGCTCGACGTGTTCCCGGCGGCCGCGCCCGGCTCGCCCGTCGCGGTCTACATGCACGGCGGCGCCTGGACCCGGTCCGACAAGGCGAACGAGAGCTTCATGGCCGAGGCCTTCGTCGAGGCCGGCGGGGCCTTCATCGCGGTCAATTTCGGCCTGTGTCCGAAGGTGACGCTGGACGAGATGATCCGCCAGGCCCGCGCGGCCGTCGCCTGGAGCCATGCCAACGCGCGGCACTTCAACGCCGACCCGGACCGTCTCTTCATCGCCGGCCACTCCTCGGGCGGCCATGTCGGCGGGATGATGGTCGTGACCGACTGGCCCTCCGAGCACGGCCTGCCGCGCGGCCTCGTCAAGGGCGCGCTGCTGTGCAGCGGGATGTACGACCTCGCCGCGGTCCGGCTCAGCGCGCGCAACGAATATCTCCATCTCGACGAGGCGGCGGAGGACCGCAACAGCTCGATCCGCCGCATCCCCGCCGACGGCTGCCCGCTGGTGATCGGCTACGGAGGGAACGAGCAGAAGGAGTTCCGCCGCCAGTCGCGCGAGTTCGCCGCCGCCTGGCGCGACGCCGGGCTCGAGGTCGAGGAGTTCGACATGCCGGGCGTCAACCACTTCGAGCTCCGCCGCCACTTCAACGACCCCGACGGCCCGATCCTCAAGGCGATGCTGAAGCTGATGGGGCTGCGGGACTGATCGCGACCCGCCCTTCGATACGCGGCTTCGCCGCTACTCAGGGTGAGGGACTCTTCTGGGCACCTCATCCCGAGTAGGCGCCGCAGGCGCCGTATCGAGGGACCGCCCTAATGTTTCACGTGAAACATAAGTCAGCATCGTTGACCTTTGTTTCACGTGAAACAATAGCGTGAAACGACATATTTTGCGTCCCCCGGGGACGGGACGGTCCTTCGCGGGGTCGTTCCGGAACCGCCCGGAGCGGGGCGGGAAGGGCGGATTTTCCCGCCCTGCGAACGCCTTGCCGGCCGATCCTGGCGCGGCGGTTTCGCCCCGCCCGGAAGCATCTCGACATCAACCCTTGCGTGCAGCATTATGCCGGGATGCGTACCACCCTGACCCTCGACCCGGACGTCGAACGGCTCCTCAAGCGCGAGATGGCGCGCACCGGCGGCACCATGAAGGCCGTGGCGAACGACGCGCTGCGCGCCGGTCTCGGGGCGGCGGGCAAACCGCCTCGGGCGCCGCCCTACGAGGTCGAGCCGCACGATTTCGGCGTCCGGCCGGGCGTGGATGCCGACCGGCTCGACTGGCTGGCCGGCGAGACGGCGGGCGCCCGCCGGCGCGACCGACCCGGCGACGGTCCGCAACCCGCTCGGCGTGGACGGCGCCCGCGCCCGGGTCCGCTCGTGGCTCGGCCGCCCCCAGACCGCGCTCATCCACCCCGGCGAGCGCCACGCCGACATCCTGTTCGACCTCCTCGACGAGGTCGGCACCGCCGCCGACCTCACCGCCGCCGCCCACCTCGCCGCGCTGGCGATCGAACACCAGGCGGAGCTGCACTCGACGGGCGCGGACATGGCGCGGTTTCCGGGGCTCAGGTGGCGGAATCCGTTGGGGTGATGGGCGCGCGGCGGTTTCTCGCCGCCTTAGTGTCCGTTGTCCCAATCCGTCATTTCGACCGGAGCGCCGCAAGGCGCGGAGTGGAGAAATCTGCCACTCCGGGTGTCGGGATCGGTGCGTGGCAGATATCTCCACTCCGCCGACCTGCGGCCGGCTCCGGTCGATATGACGAGGGGAAAGGGCCGTGACTCCGCCCATCGGCACCGGTGCTCGCCGAGGGCGGACGCGGTTTCGTCGAAACCGGAGATGCTATAGCTTCCTCGTCCGGCCCGTCGCGGACGGGGTCTGCGGCCTCCGGCCTGTCTGGCCCGCGACCCGCGGTACGAATATCGGGAAAATCAGGGGATTGCCCGCAATGAACGACCAGCCTCTCGGGCGCCTTCAGCGCGTCGACCTTCGAACCGTTTGGACGAGCGAGCCGACGCAATTCACACCGTGGCTCGCGAGAGCGGAAAATCTCGAAATACTCGGCGAAACGCTCGGGCTCGAACTCGAACTCGAGTCGGTGGAAAAAGAGGTCGGTTCGTTTCGAGCCGATATCGTTTGTAAAGATATCGGTGCGGGTTCGTCTGTGTTAATCGAAAATCAACTCGAACAGACCGATCACGATCATCTTGGAAAGCTTCTGACTTATGCCGCAGGTCTACAGGCCGTCACCGTTGTGTGGTTGACGGAGAGGTTCAGGGATGAACATCGCGCTGCTCTCGACTGGTTGAACGACATCACCCATGAGGACTCTCGCTTTTTCGGTATTGAGATCGAATTGTGGCGTATTGGCGAATCGCCCGCCGCGCCGAAGTTCAACATCGTCTCCATGCCAAACGATTGGTCGCGGTCGGTCGCGCATGCCGCCCGTAAGGCGGATGATGCCAAATTGTCCGAATTAAGGCTTATGCAAAGGAATTATTGGACCGGGCTTTTAGAAGGGCTTAACACCACGGATGGGCCAATTCGCGGCAACCGCAAACCGCAGCCGCAGTCATGGATGTATTTCGGTATAGGCGTCGGTGGATTTCATCTCGGCGCAGTAATGAATACTTGGGACAAGTTCATTCGAGTGGAGCTCTACATTGCGGGCGAGGACGCTGAGCAGCGCCTTGTTCTTCTCGAAGGTCAGAAGGACGAAATCGAGGAGGAGCTGGGTTATACGCTGGAGTGGGGAGACCAATCGCCTACGGCTCGCGACCGTCGAATTGCATACTATCGGCGTGACATAGATCCCGAAAACGAGACCGACTGGCCCCGGCAGCACGAATGGCTTGCGACGCATCTAAATGCGATGCACCGCGTTTTCGCCCAGAGGGTCAGGGATTTGTGAACGGCGCCCCTTCCCGTTCCGTCCCGCTGGAGCGCCGTTCGGTGGCAGGAGCGCGGTCGATTCGGAATAAACCCCTCTCCCCCGTCGTCCCCGCCGACCATGACGGAAGGGAAACTACGTAAAGACGTTTCTGTCTGAACCGAACCGTCCCTAAACTGCCTCAATCCCCACCGTGAGCCCTGGCGCGCGGGCGAGGCGGCGGTCGCCGGTGACGAGAACGTCGGACAGCGCTTCGGCGAGCGCGACATAGACCGCGTCGTACGCGCTCACGTTCGCTCGAAGTTGCCAGACCCGGTCGAGCAGCGGCTCGTGCGGGTACCGCTCGACGTCGAAGTCCTGCCATCGCCGCAGCGCCGCGGTGCCCGAGCGTTCGTGGACCGCCCCGCTCAGCACGTATCGCCGCAGGACCTGGGCGATCTCCAAGTCGATTAGATGAGGCGCATGGATGATTTCGGCCTCGTCCGCCAGCCGGGCGCGAAGCCTCCTGCCCGGGGCGGTGTTCAACAGCAGCTCGACGGCTGCCGACGCGTCCAGCACCATCAGCGCCGGTCCCGTTCCTCCCGCAGGATTTCGGCTGGCGAGGGGTTCAGCACCCTCTCCGGCTGCGACGCGATGGCCTCCAGCAACTCCTGTCGGGTCGGACGTTCCAGCGACCGTTCGATTTCCCGCAGGACATAGCGGGACATCGAAACACCCTCCATGGCGGCGCGCGCCTTGAGCCGGCGGTGCAGCGGCTCCGGCACGTTGCGGATCTGGATCATCATGTTCATGCATTAAACATGAATTCATGTGAAAAGGATGTCAACAGGCGTGGAGGCGGGCAGGGGTTCGCGCCTCACCCGTACCGGTGCAACCCCGCCCCGTTCCGCCTGAGCCACTTGCGCGATGCCTCGGCATCCTCGCACAGCCGCGCCACATGCGCCCAGAATCGCTTGCCGTGGTTGTGTTCCAGCAGGTGGGCGACCTCGTGGGCGACGACGTAGTCCAGCACCTCGCGGGGCGCCATGACGAGGCGCCAGGAGAAGCCGAGATTGCCGGCGGCCGAGCAGCTTCCCCAGCGCGAAACGGTGTCGCGGATCGCGATTCGGCCGTGGCGCGCGCCGAGCCTTGCCGCCTTTTCTCCCGCCAGGGGCTCGATCTCGGCCCGCGCCGCGCGGCGGAGCCAGGCTTCGACCCGGGGCGCTACGTCCTCCGGGCGGCCGGAGACATGGAGCGTGCCGCCCTCGCGCCGCGCGCCGGGGCGGGCGCGGCCGGTGCGGCGGATCGTCAGCTCGCCGCCGAGATAGGGAAGAACCGCGCCGTCGGCGAAGGGGACGCGGCTCAACGCGTTCGCGGTCCTTTCCGCGATCCAGCCTTGCTTCTCCTTGAGGAACGCGAGCCCCTCCGCCCGCGTCGCGCCCGGCGGCAGCACAAGCTCCACCGCGCCGCCGACCGGCGCGACCCTGATCTGGATGCGCCGCGCGCGGGGGCTTCTTCGAATCGCGACGCCGGCGGCGGGGCTCACTCCGCCGCTTCGCGCTTGCGCAGCGCGACGACGCAGGCCGCGACGGTCTGCTCCATCGTGCGCGCGCGGTCCATCGTCTCGCGGGTCTCGCCGCCGTAGGGGGTCGAGTCCAGGAGCCGGAAGATCTCCGCCGCCGCCATGTGGAAGCCGGGCGGCAGGCCGGCCGAGGCGTAGGTCCGCGCGATCTCCTCCATCTCGCCGATCCAGCGCCCCGAATCCGCCGGAAGGCGCGGGATGTTGGCCTGCATGCGCTCGTAGACGGCGGGCACGGAATCCGCGATCTCGGCGCGCAGGAGATCGCCCACGCCGAGCGACTCGGCCGCCGTCATCGCCGCCGTGTGGAGCGTGTTGGTGCCCTTGGAGACCGAGGCGTAGCACATCTTGACCGCCGAGGCGCGGCCGATCTCGGGGCCGCACTGGTGGATCGCGATGTCCTTGCCGTCGAACGCGTCCAGCGCCGGCGCCGCGTTGCCGGAGACGTAGATGCGGGTCGGCTTCCGCCCCTCGGCCGGCGGCAGGCCGATGATTCCGCCGTCGATATAGTCCGCGCCGGTGCCGCGGAACACGCCCTCGATGGCCCGCGAGGTATCCGGCGCGATGGCGTTGAGCTCGGCGTAAGGCGGCGCCTTGCCGGTCCGCCTCATCGCCGCCGCTACCTCCTCGGCGGTCGCCCGCGCCGCCTCGGGCGGCAGGATCGAGAGCACGATGTCGGCCCCGGCCAGCATCGAATCGAGGTCCTCGCAGAGCCGGAAGCCCAGCCGTTCGGCCCGCGCCTTCGTCTGGGCGCTCCGCCCGGCGAGGCAGGCGATCGCCGTGTGTCCGTGCCGGACCAGCGCCGCGCCCACGCCGCCCCCCATCTCGCCCGGACTCAGGATCGCGACCGTATCGAGGCTCATTCCGCTGCTCCGTTCCATTGCGTTGCCATAGCGTAACCGATTTGGCCGAATCCGCTGACGGGACGGAGACCCGCCCTACCCGACGATCTCACCCTCCCGGATATACCCCCGCGCCTGGCCCTCCGCCCAGACCTTGCGCACCGCGGCCGCGCCCGCGGCGACGATCGCGTCCTCGTCGACCAGCAGGTGGCGGCCCTTCTCCACCACCAGCCGCCCGTCGACGATCACCGCCTCGATGTCGGACGTGCCCGCGTGCCAGACCATCGTCTTGAGCGGGTCGCTGACCGGGGCGAGATGCGCCGCGCCGAGGTTCACCACAACGATGTCGGCCCGGCATCCCGGCGCGATCCGGCCGATGTCGTCGCGCCCGAGTGCGTCGGCGCCGTCGACCGTGGCCGCGGCGACGAGGTCGCGGGCCGTCGCGTCCTCCGAGAGGCCGGAGGCGAGCTTGGAGACCAGCGCGGCCGTCCTCAGCTCGCCGATCGTGTCCATCGAATAGCCGTCGAGCCCGATCCCGGTGCGGACGCCGCGCGCCGCCGTTCTCTGCCAGATCGCGGACACCGCGCCGCGGGCGAACGAGGCCGGGCAGTTCGCCACCGTCGCGCCGGCGTCCGCGATCAGGCCGAGATCGTCGTCCGAGGCGTAGACGCAATGCGCGGCGACGAGATCGGGGCCGAGCAGGCCGACATGGGCGAGCTGTTCGGTCGGCGTCCGGCCGTAGCGGGATCGCAGGGTCTCGCCCTCGGTCGCGCTCTGCGAGACGTGGATCGTGACCTTGGCGCCCCGGTCCGCGGCGGCGTCCCGGATGCCGGCCAGCAGGTCGGCGTCGCAGCTGTCGGTGCCGTGCGGCCCGAAGCCCGCGCGGATGCGCCCGTCCGCGCGCCTGTCATGGGCGTCGAACAGCGCGCTCGCGCGGGCGAGGTCGCTCTCCCCGGTCCCGCGCGCGGCGTAGCGCGGCCTTCCGTCCTCGCCGATCCCGAGATCCTCGGTCGAGAACAGGTAGGGCATGCCGTAGAAGCGGAGGCCCAGCTCCTCGGCCGCGTCGAAGGAGACCGCTTGCGCGATGCGGAACATGTCCATCGTCGTGGTGGCGCCGCCCTTGACGAGCCCGAGCAGGCCGAGCGCGGTGACGGCGCGCAGCTCGTCGGCGTCCAGCACCTCCATCGCCAGGCCCTGCAGCGGCATGATCAGCCCGTAGACCGTGTCCGCGGCCCAGGAGGCGGTCGGCCGGTCCTCGACGATGCCGCGGAAGAGCAGCGCCGAGATGCCGTGATTGTGCAGGTTCACGAACCCCGGCAGCACCAGCGCTTCCGGCACGTCGATCGTGCGGTCCGCCCCGCCCGGCCGCCCCGCCGTCACCGCCGCGATCCGCCCGTCCTCGACCAGAACCCAGCGGTCGGTCTCGATCCGCTGGCGAGGTCCGTCCGGCACCAGCACCCAGCGGGCGCGGATGGCGATGGTCTGGGTCATTCGGTCGTCTCGCTTTCTATCCATCCGACATGGCGTGCATCACATGGACGATCCGGTCCGACAGATAGGGATGGCCCCGCACCTTGCCGAGAAAGCGCGCGTCGGCCGTCACGACCGGATACTGGGTCTGGACGCTCAGCGCGAGATAGAAACAGTCGTAGACCGGGTGGTCGAGGTCGACCGCCAGCCGCGCGGCCGCGGCGGCGAGCTGCGGCATCGAGACAGGGAGCGAGATCGGCGCCGCCCGCAAGGTCTCCACCGCTTCCGCCAGATCGTCGGCGGCGATGTCGCCCCGCCGGTGCATCGCCCACAGCGCGTTGGCGGCCTCGGCGAAGACGAGCGCGGGTGCGACGAACGTCGGTCCGCCGTGCAGAAGCGCGGTCGCTTGCTCGGAGTATTCCTCGCCGACCAGCCACTTCACCGCGACGCTGGCATCGACCACGAAGCCGGTCACGCCGGGTCGTCCCGGTCGCGGTCGGCGCGGATCGTCTCGCTGCTGTCCACCGAGGAGCGAAGCCGCCGACGCAGCGCCTCGGCCCGTGCCGCGAAGTTGGTCTCCGTATCGAGCAGGGACGCGCGCAGAATTTCCCGGTGCTCGGCTTCCGCCGATCGCCCGTTGGCCGCGGCCCGTCGTTTGAGCGCGCTGACGACTTCCGGGCTTATTTTTCGGACCGTCAATTGCGCCATCGAATTTGCCTTCAAGGTTGCGCCTGCATTGCCTGCAACAGTATAGAGTTCCCCGCCCCGGTCGTGCAACGCGCCGGCGTGGCCGCTTACCCCGCCTGCGCGTCGAGGAAATCCGCCAACAACCGGTTGAACGCCTCGGGCCGGTCGAGGTTCGAGATATGGGCGGCGCCGGGGATCGTCTCGAGCCGCGCGCCGGGGATGAGCTCCGCGATCTGCTGCGAGTGGGGGAGGGGGGTGACGTCGTCCTCCTCGCCCCAGATCGCCAGCGCCGGCGCGCGGATGGACGCGGCTTCGCCGGTGAACTCGATGCCGTCGAAGATCGCCTTCATCACGTCGATATAGGCCTCGGGCGGCACCTTCGCGATCGCCGCGGCGAGCTCGTCGCGGGCGCGTTGCGAGGCGGAGGGCGTGAGCCGCATGTCGGCGTAGCGCCGGCCGAATTCGGTCATCGTCGTCGACCGGATGGTCTTCGCCCATTCGGGAATTCGCGCGCCGCCGACCTCGCGCATGTCGACGAACCCGTCCGCGACCGTCACCGAGCGGACCGCGTCCGGCCACTGCGCGGCGAAGGAGACCGCGATCGGCCCGCCCATCGCCATGCCGACGAGATGGCAGCTCCCGACGCCGAGCGCGTCCAGCCCGGCCTTGAGGTCGGCCGCCGCGCCGGCGACCGTGAAGCGCGCGTTGTAGGAGCTCCCGCCGTGGCCCCGGCAGTCGAAGGCGATGCAGCGGTAGCGGTCCGAGAGCGCCGCGATCTGGTCGCGCCACATGGTCCGGTCCGCCCCCATCGAGTGGATCAGCAGGACGGCCGGCCCGCTCCCGGCGTCTTCGTAGCGGAGCCTCTCGCCGTTGGCGTCGATGTGGGGCATGGGCGTTCTCCTTTCGATCCGCCTACCGCATCACCAGGCCGCCGTCGACATAGAGCGTCTGGCCGGTCATGAAACGGCTCCAGTCGGAGGCGAGGAACAGTACCGGGCCGGCGACGTCCCCGGGCGCGGCGATCCGTCTCAGCGGCGTATCGGCGGCGATGCGGTCCATCGTCGCCTCGGAGGTGTCGCGGCTGCCCTCGGTCGGGTAGACCAGCCCGGGGGCCACGCAGTTGACCCGGATTCCCCGCGGGCCGAGCTCGACGGCGAGGCTGCGGCTGAACCCGACCAGCGCGGCCTTCGCCGTGGTGTATTCGTGGTAGGGGATCGAGGGCCGCTCGACGAGGTCGGTCGCGATGTTGACGATCGAGCCGCTGGCCCGCCGTTCGAACGCCGGGATGGCCGCCCGGCACACGTTGAAGCAGCCGCGCAGCGAACCTTGGAACTGGCGCTCGTAATCGCCCCAGTCGAGGTCCCAGAACGGCGTCCTCGCCGCCGGGTCGAACGCGTAGGCGAGAAAGGCGTTGTTGACCACCGCGTCGATCCGGCCGAACTCGGCCTCGACGCCCTCGAACATCGCCGCGACCGCGCCCGCGTCGCCGACATCGGCCCGCACCGGCCAGCCGTCGCCGCCGAGTTCCCGGCATTCCGCGGCGACCGCCTCGGCCGCCTCCGCGTTGCTGAGATAGTTGACCGCGACCCGGCCGCCCTCGGCCGCGAAGGCGCGGGCGATCGCCGCGCCGATCCCGCGGCTCGCCCCGGTCACCAGGATGACGCGGTCGTGAAAGTCCATCGCCTGCGGTTCCCTCGCCGCGTCAGTCGAGATAGTCGGCGAAGTCTTCCGCCGCCGCCTCGGCGCCGCGCTCGATCTCGACGATACGCACGAGGTCCAGGAGGTTGAACCGACCGTCATGGTGCCAGCCCGCCTCCGGCGCGGTCATCTCCCCCAGCGCGCAGACGCGGGTCGCGCCGGCCTCGCCGAGGAGGGCGGACAGGCGGAACAGCTCTTCCGGCGCGGTGGCGACGCCGACCGTCTGGAGGTACGGGGCGTGCCTGGCGATCTCCGGCATCGCCGCGTCCAGGCGGTCGACCGCGGCGATCCTGACCGTGCGGTTGGAGCCGCCGGGCGCCAGCGCGGGGTCGTCGTCGACGAAGACCACGCTCCACGCGCCGTCCGCGTCGCCGGCGATCCCGACCGAGTCCGAGGCCACGGATCGCAGCTCAGCGTCCTGGCGGAGCGCGGCGAGGTCGGCGGCCTCGTCCGCGCCCAGCGCGCGGCGGGGAAAGCGGTGCGAGAGCGCCGCCAGCTCGCCGGCCAGGTAGCCCGCGAAGGCGCGGGGGCCGACGGCTCCGCCGCGCTCGACATAGAAGACGTGCGGCGAATAGCAGCCATGCTGGTCGTAGCGCACGATATCGAGCGCCGCCTTGCGGGCGACGCCGGCGGCCTTGTCGGCATCGAGCGCGGCGGCGGCGATCATGCCGAAGCTGAGCTTGTGGCCGAACGGGAGGAACCGCGTCGCGACGGGTACCCGCGCGCGGATCCGCTCCAGCGTCGCGTTGCCGCCATAGGCGAGAACCAGATCGGCTTCGTCCAGCAGCGCCTGCTGGCGGTCGTCGTCGCCGCCCTTCCACCAGACGATGCCGATGCAGTCGGCGAGCCGGGGCTCGATCTCGGCGACCGCCTCGGCGAACCAGCCGGCCAGCAACGGCTCGGCGCTCGGCAGCTTGCCGATATTGCCGGCCTTGACCAGCAGGCCCGAGACCAGGCTCCAGAGCGGCAGGCCGGGCACGTTGCCGGCCCAGACATGGGCCATCAGCGCCGGCCCGAAGGCGCGCCCGTAGCCGCCCTTGCGAAGCGGCTGGAAGCCGTCGAGCATCCGGGGGTTGGCGAAGTCCTCGGCGACGAAGGCGGTCAACTGGGCGGCGCGGAACGTCTTGAGATACGACGTCAGCCCGAGCCGCACCGTCTCCGGATCGTATCCCGTGACCGCCGGGAGCAGCTCTTCCGCCCGGCGCCGGCGCGGGTTCGAGCGGTCGAGCAGGGTGCGGACCGCGCGGTCGAGCAGGTCGACGATCTGTTCGGTTCGGAGCCCGGAAAGGAAGGACTCGCGCGACCGCCGGACATGGGCCGCTAGCGCCGCCACCCCGCCGTCGTCGAGCACCGGCACGGCGACCTCCGCGCAGCGGCCCCAGGCCGAAAAGCGAAGCGTCTCCCGCGCGACGGACTCGGCCGGCAGTCCGGGAAGATGGCCGGCAAGCTCGGCCACGTCCGCTACCCCCTTGCCGCCTCCAGGAACTCGGCGACCGCCACCGAGCAGCCCTGGGCTTCCTCGTCCCCGGCGCGCCCGAACAGGACGAACCCTTCGTCGCAGGCGATGCCGACATCCTCGGTCATGATCGCCGCGGCCGAATTGTAGTTGGCGAGGTCGCAATGGACGAGGATGCCCTGTTCGCCGGGTGGGACGTCGGCGCCGGACAGGGGGTTGACGATCCGGGTGCGGATCCAGTGCGGGCCCGACTTGGGCGCGCCCGACCGGTCGTTGCCGTCGTCGTAGAACTGGGTGCTTAGCTCGGTCATGCCGTACATGTTGATGCACTCGGACGCGGCGACGCCGAGCAGCGACTCCATCCGCCCGTAGAACTCGGTGGCCTCGACATCGCGCGAGCGGCCCTTGAAGCCGCCCGTGTCGAGGATGCGGCTGCCCGGCGGAAGGCTGTAGCGCCTGCCGCCCCGCCGCATCTCGTCGAACGCGTGGACGAAGCTGTAGGTCGCGCCGAGCAGCGCGCAGGGCTCGCCGGTCGCCGCCGCCTCGTCGAGCGCGCGGAACAGGAGGTCGTTCTCCAGCCCCTTCTGGTTGAGCAGGTACTCGCTGTCCGGCGTGCCGAAATTGCCGACCGCGAGCGCGAGGTAATGCGCGAGCGAGGAGTTCGGCATCTCCTCCTCGGTGGGGAACAGGATCCCCATCCGGATTTTCTCGCGCCCGCGCATGAAGCGCTGGCGGAAATTGGCGATCATCGAGCGGTCGTAGACCGCGAGCGTCGGGTGGTAGCAGCGCCCGCGCGCGCCGCCCGTGGTGCCGCTCGTCATGAACACGCGCTCGGCGCTCTCGGGCGCGACGCAGCTCAGCGTCAGCGTCTTGAAGGCGCTGATCGGCACGGGCGGGATCTCCCGCCAGGTCCGTACGGTGCGCGGCGACCGGCCCTTCTTGAGGCAGAAGCGGCGGAAGCTCTCGTTGTTTTCGAACTGGTGCGCGAACAGCGCGAGCGCCATCGCGTCGAACTCCTCCTCGGTCGAGGAGCCGCGTCCGATGAAGTCGAGCACGCTGTCGCTGAGAGCCGTTTCCGACACGTCCCGCCCCCGGCAATCGCAGGTACCCGAAGGTGGCCCTTCCGGCCCGGGATGTCCAGTTTTCCCGAGCGCGGGCAACGACGACAGGCAGCGCG
The DNA here is from genome assembly GCA_022826125.1 of Defluviicoccus sp. GTDB lineage: Bacteria > Pseudomonadota > Alphaproteobacteria > MPNO01 > MPNO01 > MPNO01. The sequence continues at coordinate 26,644 of JAJDVM010000297.1, read as the reverse complement.
GGCGTGCCGCGATACGAGCCTCGATTCGACCGATGCGCCGATAACCCGTTCGTACCCAAGCCATGCACACGACCCGCGCGCGGGGAGCTTGCGGGCCGACAGGCGGCGTCCCATGATCGGCGGGCGATGGCGACCGAATTGGAACCCGATCCCAGCCCCGGCCGGCGCGAGCGCGGCTATGCCGATTTCCAGGACCATCTGGCGGCGCTCGACGCGGCGGGGCTGCTCTATCGCGTGGACCGCGCGGTCGACAAGGACTCGGTGCTCCATCCGCTGGTGCGCTGGCAGTTCCGCGGCGGGCTGGCCGAGGCCGACCGCAAGGCCTTCCTGTTCACCGACGTCGTCGATGCGGCGGGGCGCGGCTACGACTTCCCGGTCGCGGTGGGTGCGCTCGCCGCCAACGCCGAAATCTATTCCATCGGCATGGGCGTCCCGGTCGACGAGATCGGCGAGACCTGGCGGCGGGCGATGCAGGACCCGATCCCGCCCGGCATCGTCCACGACGCGCCGTGCCACGATGCCGTGCTGACCGGCGATGCGCTGCGCGGCGACGGGCGGGGGCTGGACGCGATCCCGGTGCCGATCTCGACGCCGGGCTACGACGCCGCGCCTTACCTGACCGCGACCTGCTGCATCTCGGCCGATCCCGATACCGGGGTGCAGAACATGGGCACCTACCGGGCGCAGTTGAAGGCGCCCGACCGGCTGGGCCTCAAGATGTTCGTCGATCTCGGGCAGGGCGGCTACGATCACTGGCTCAAGTGCCGAGAGCGCGGCCGCAAGCTCGAAATGGCGATCGTCGTCGGCTGCCCGCCGCCGGTCGCCTATTGCGCGCCGCAGAAGATCGCCTTCGGCACCGACGAGCTCGCTGTCGCCGGCGGCATCGTGGGGTCTCCCATCAACGTGGTCCGCGCGAAGACGGTCGACCTCAAGGTCCCCGCCGAGTCCGAGTTCGTGATCGAGGGAACGATCGACACCGAGTACATGGAGCCCGAGGGTCCGTTCGGCGAGTCGCACGGGCACATCAACCTCGAGGAATACAACTTCATTTTCGAGGTGACCGCGATTACGCATCGCCGGAACGCGGTCTTCGCGTCGATCATCAGCCAGGTCACGCCGTCCGAATCGAGCGTCGTCAAGCGGGTCGCCTACGAGCCGCTGTTTCTCGAACATCTGCGCGATCACCTGGGTATCAAGGGCGTCCGGCGCGTCTCCATGCACGAGCCGCTCACCAACCTCCGCCGCGTGATCGTCCTCCAGGTCGCGACCGGCACGCCGAGGACCGAGGTCTGGCGCGCGCTCTACGGCACGACCTCCTTCCAGCAGCCCTGCGGCAAGTACGTCATCGCGGTCAACGAGGACATCGACCCCGAGAACGCGGACGCGGTGTTCTGGGCGATGGCCTACCGGTCCAACCCGGAGCGCGATACGGCGATCCTGCCGCACCGCGACCGCGGCCACGGGCCCAAGGGGACGGAAGAGGACTCGTCGCTCCTGATCGACGCCACGCTGCGCGGTCCGCTGCCTCCGGTGGCGCTGCCCAAGCGGGACTATATGGAGCGCGCGCGGGCGCTGTGGGACGAGCTCGGCCTGCCGCCGCTCAGGCCGGAGCCGCCGTGGCACGGCTATTCGCTCGGCGACTGGTCGGACAAGTGGGACGGGGACGCGGCCCGCGCGGCCGCCGGCGGCTGGCGCGACAACGGCGAACGGTCGCGCCAGAAGCGCCGGAGCGGCGTGCGCCCCAACGATCTTCTGAGGGACGGGGAGGACGGCGCGGAATGAGCGGGCACAGGATCGCGGTCGTCGCCGGGGACGGCATCGGCACCGAGGTCATGCCGGAAGGCATCGGCGTCGTCGAAGCGGCGGCGCGGCGTTTCGACATCGCGCTCGATTTCACCGGGTTCGACTGGAACTGCTCGACCTACGAGGAGACCGGCCGGATCATGCCCGCGGACGGGCTCGACCGGCTGGCGGAGTTCGATGCGATCTATCTCGGCGCGGTCGGCATGCCGGGCGTGCCGGACCACGTCTCGCTGTGGGACATGCTGATCCCGATCCGGCGGCGCTTCAACCAGTACGTCAATCTGCGTCCGGCCAAGCTGTTCGAGGGCGTACGCTCGCCGCTCGCCGACCGCCGGCCCGAAGACATCGACATGATGATCGTCCGCGAGAACGTCGAGGGCGAGTATTCCCAGATCGGCGGGCGGCTCTATCCCGGCACCGAGGACGAGCTCGCGATCCAGCAGGCGGTGTTCACCAAGCGCGGCTGCGACCGGATCATGCGCTTCGCCTTCGAGCTCGCGTCCGCCCGGCCGGCGAAAAAGGTGACCTCGGCCACCAAGTCGAACGGTATCATCCACTCGATGCCCTACTGGGACGAACGGTTCGACGCGATCGCCGCCGAGTATCCCGGCATCGAGACCGACCGGTACCATATCGACATATTGACGGCGCATTTCGTTGCCCATCCGGACTGGTTCGACGTCGTGGTGGGCTCCAACTTGTTCGGCGACATCCTGTCCGACCTCGGCCCCGCCGTCGCGGGCTCCATCGGGCTGGCCGCATCCGGCAACATCAACCCGGAGAAGGAGCACCCCTCGATGTTCGAGCCGGTGCACGGCTCGGCGCCCGACATCGCCGGGCGCGGCATCGCCAACCCGATCGCCCAGATCTGGTCGGGCGCGATGATGCTGGAGCATCTGGGCCACCCGGACGCGGCGGCGGCGATCGTCGATGCGATCGCGGCCCTGCTCGCCGGGGATGGCCCCAGGACCGCCGATCTCGGCGGAAACGCGACCACGCGCGAGGTCGGCGACGCGCTGGCCTCGGCGCTTTGAGCGGGCTGGGCGACGGCGATCGACGGGGTAGCGACCGATAGCTACCTACGATGGCATGCGATCGGTGGGGATCAAGGCGCTGAACAGCCGGTTGAGCGAATACGTGCGGCTGGCGGCATCCGGCGAAACGATCCTGGTGACGGACAGCGACCGGGTCGTGGCGGAGCTCGGTCCTCTCAGGGAAACTCGGAGTCCGGTTTTCACCGACGCATTCCTGGCCGACGCGGTGCGGTCCGGCGTCCTGACGCCGCCGGCGCTGACCGGTACCGGGCCGCCCCCGCGCCCCGCGCCGGTTGCCTGCCTGGATGAGATTCTCGACGAGCTGGACGAAAGCCGGCGCGACCGGTGATCTATCTCGATACGTCCGTGGCGCTGGCGCTGGACGCCTTCCCCGCCTTCCCCCGGCCTCTCCCGCAAGCGGGAGGGGAGAAGAGGAGCGGAGGCCGCCGAAATCCCCTCTCCCTCCGCGGGGGAGAGGGTCAGGGCGAGGGGGAGCTGTCTATCGGCGTCACCCCGTACTTCCCGTAATAGGCCTCGCGCAGCGCGTCCTCGGTCACGCCCTCGATGAAGGTGTAGGCGGGGGAGAGCACGGGGAGGGCCTTCTCGACGGCGATGTCGACTACGCCGTGGATCGGGAAATCCCTGCCGTTTTGGGCCCAGAAGGGCTCGGCGATCCTCGCGAACGTCTCGCTTCCCGGCGGCTCCAGCGTGGCCGTGCCGCGAAACCGGTAGCCGCGCCGCATGAAGATGTCGATGGCGTTGACCTCGATCGCCGGGTTGGCCTTGAGATTGCGCACCGTGTTGGGCGATGCGATGTCGGCGAAACCGATGCGGTTCTCGTCGAGCACGGCGAGCGAGCTCTTCGGCGACAGGTTGGGGGTTCCGTCCGGGTTGACGGTCGCGACGAAGGCGAGACGGGTCGATTCGATGACCCGCCTCATGTCGTCCGTGATGAGTCCCATCGCGGCTCTCCCTCTCGACGATTTGCCAGCCGGCGTTCCTGCCGGACGGCGTAGAAGTTCCCGGCGAACATCAGGGCGGCGCCGAGGAAGACGAAGATGCTCACCGGTTCCCTGTATATCGCGTAGGCGACCAGGGCGGCCAACGGCAGACGCAGGAAGTCGATCGGCATGGCGACCGTCGCGTCGGCGAGCGAGAAGGCCTTCGCCATCGAGTAATGCGCCGAGAGGCCGGTGCATCCGATCACGACCAGCCACGGCGCGTCGCTCCACGCCGGATCGGTCCAGGTCCAGATACAGGCGAAAAAGCCCAGCGGGAGCTGCATGATCTGCATCCAGATCACGATGGTGAGCGTGTCCTCGGTGCGGGTGAGCGACTTTGCGATCACGTTGGAGGTGGCGAAGAAGAGCGCCGAGGCGAGAACCACCAGCGCGGCGAGCTGCACCGCCTCGACGCCGGGCCGCAGGATCACCAGGACGCCGATGAAACCGGCGGCCACGGCGATCACCCGGTGCCGCGACAGGCGCTCGCCGAGGAACAAAGCGGCGAGCAGCGCGACCCACAACGGCGTCGAGAACTCGAGCGCTGTTACCGCCGCCAGCGGCAGCATCGCGACGCCGTAGGTCCAGGCCGCCTGGGCGACGAAGTTGACGCCGTTGCGCGCGAAATGCGTGCCGATCCGCTTCGTGCGGAGCAGTTGCGCGCCGCGGGTCGCGAGGAAGGGCGTCACGATGAGCAGCGAGATGCAGCTCCGCATGAACAGGATCTGGAACACGTCCAGATTGCCGGAAAGCTCCCGGACGGCGATCATCTGCAGCAGGAACGACGCGATCATCGCGCCCATCCACCCGGTCGCCAGGATCAGGGTGTCGCCGGAGAGCGCCGTCTTCATTGCGCGCCCCGTTCCTTGAGACGCGCTTCGCGCCGCGCCACATAGGTCGTGGAGCCGAAGATCACGGCCGCGCCCACCCAGGTCCAGCGGTCCGGCACCTCGGTGAAGATCAGCCAGGCGGCCAGCGCGGTGAACGGCAGGCGGAGGAAGTCGAGCGGCGCGACCACGCTGGCGTCCAGATTGGCCAGCGCCCGGGTGAAGCAATAGGGCGCCGCGGTGCCGATCGCGGCGAGCGCCAGGAGGAGGGGTATGTCGGAGAGCGCCGGCCCCTTCCAAAGGAAGATCGTCGGCACCAGGGCGATGACCCCCATCAGCAGGTTCGAATAGAACGCGATGGGAAGCGCCGCGTCGGTCCGGGTCAGCAGCTTTATCATCACCACCGCGCCGCCATAGAAGGCGGCGGAGGCGAGCACCATCATAGCCGGGGCGGAAATCGGCACGGCGCCCGGCCGAAGCACGATCAGGGCGCCGAGGAACCCGACCGCCGTCGCCGACCAGCGCCGCCAGCCGACCCGCTCCCCGAGGAACAGCGCGGCGAAGATCACCGTGTAGAGCGGCAGGGTGAAGTGGAGCGCCGTCGCCTCGGCGAGCGGCATGGCGATGATCGCCTGGAACCACAGCGCCATGCCGCCGAAGTTGAGCGCCGCGCGGCCGACATGGGATTTGATGACGCGGGTCCTGAGCCGCGAAATGTCGCGCCACACGAACCAGGCGAAGAGCACCACGGTGGCGATCAGCGAGCGATGGAAGATGATTTCCACCGCGTGCATGTCCGCGGAAAGGAAGCGGACGAAGACCGGCGTGAAGGTGAACATCGCCATCGAGACGACCGCCCAGGCCACGCCCCTCAGGACACGGGCTGCATCCACGGTCGCGGCGGTCTGTCTCGAGGCGTTGTCCACGCGCCAATCTAGCGCACGGCGGTCGGTCCGTCAGTCGGAGCCGGCCGCCCGGTTATTCGAGGATCGTTTCAAGCTTCTTCAGATAAGCCTCGAGCCGCTCCCGGACCGCGCGCGCCGTCTCGGGCGTCCAGTCGCGGAACCCCCCGCCGGCGGCCATGCCCAGCCGGCCGCTCCGCACGAGGTCTTCGAGGTAGGGCGACGGGCCGGGGCGCGTTTCGAGGTCGGAAAGGACGGCATTGTGAATGTCGAGTGTCAGGTCGGTGCCGACCAGGTCGGCATTCTCCAGCGGTCCGAGGACGGCAAGGCGCCGTCCGAAGCTTTCCTTGACGACCGTGTCCACCGTTTCGGCATCGCAAATGCCGTTTTCGACGAGGGCGATCGCCTCCCGCCACAGCGCATGTTGCAGCCGGTTGCCGATGAAACCCGGCACGTCCTTTTCCACCCGCACGGGACGTTTGCCCACTCGGGTCAGCACGTCCACCGTCGCGTCGACCGCCGTCCGCGAGGTCCATTCGGTCCGAACGACCTCGACCAGCGGGACGATGTGCGGCGGGTTCCACCAATGGGTCCCGAGCGTTCGCTCGCGCGCCGTCAGCCCGGCGGCGATCTCGGTAATCGGCAGCACCGACGTGTTGGACGCGAGGATGCAGCTCCCGGACGCCGCGGCCTCGATGTCGCGAAAGACGGACCGTTTGAGATCGAGCTTCTCCGGCACGGCCTCGATGACCAGATCGGCGTCCGCGACCGCTTCGGCCAGCGCGGAGCAGGTCGCGATGCGGCGGAGGGCGGTCTCGATATCGGCGCGCGCCTCGCCGACCGCTTCCATGCTCGCCGCCACCCGGTCCGGCAGGTCCTGGAGAGCCTGCGGCGCCGGGTCGTGAACGCGAACCGTCAGCCCGGCGCGCGCGAACGTGAGCGCAATCCCGTGCCCCATCAACCCGGCACCGACGACTCCTACGGTGGCGATCATCGCCCTAGCCCGCCGTGTAGCCGCCGTCCGCGTAGAGGATGTGCCCGGTGTAGAAGTCCGATGCCCGCGACGCGAGGAACAGCAACGGGCCGGCGAGATCCTCCGGTTCGCCGAGGCGGCCCTTGGGAAGGCGGGTCAGAAAACCCTCCCTGACCTTCGTCGACTCCGGCGTGTCCTCGAACATCCATTCGGTCAGCGGTGAGCGGAAGACGGTGGGCGCGATCGCGTTGACCGTGATCCCCGTCGGACCCAGCTCGCAGCCCAGAGCCTTCACGATCCCGTCGACCGCCGCCTTCGACGCGCAATAGGCTGTATAGCCGGCGGGATGGCCGAGCAGCCCGCGCGCCGAGGAAACGAGGACGATCTTGCCGCCGTCCCCCTGCGCCCTCATCCGGCGCGTCGCCGCGCGGGCCAGTAGCCAGGACTGGGTGACGTTGGCATCCATGACCTCGGCGAAGGTTTCCGGCGCCATTTCGTCGATCTTCGCCACCCTGTTGATGCCCGAGGCGACGACCAGGATGTCGAGACGGCCGTGCGCCTCTACGGCGCTTTCGACGAAACCGTCCGCCGCGCGTTCGGATTCGGGGCGCGCGTTCACCGTGGCGACCGCGGCGCCGAGCTCCCGGCACTCACCCGCCACCGCCTCCAGCGCGTCCGCGTTGCCGCCGGTCAAGGTCAGCCGGCATCCGGCTTCCGCCAGGGTCCGCGCGGCGACCGCGCCGAACGCGCCCGACGCGCCCGCGATCAGCGCGGACTTGCCGGCGACGTCGAAGATTTCCGACGGTTTCATGACGCGGCGTCCGGATACGGGATCACGACCAGCAACGTGCAGACATGGTTGGACCGGTTTTCGATCTTGCGGACTTCGTCGGGCGCGATGGTGCAGGAATCGTAGCGCCGCAGGACGGTCTCCTCGCCGCCCACCGTCAGGGTCGCCTCGCCGTCGAGCACGACATAGACCTTTTCGAACGGCGTGGCGTCCGGCCCGGCGCCTCCGCCGGGAAGATAGTGGGAGAGGCCGACCCACTGGTTGGCCGGCCCGCCGTCCTCGAAACCCTGCAGCCGAAGCCCGATCACGTCCCAGTGGTTGGGTGCTTCGTAGGGTTCGGCGTCCTCGAACCGCTTGACCAGCATCACGAGGCCTCCCCGGTTTCGATCCGGTAGCTCCCGGAACGGTCGACCATGGCGACCAGCCGGACGATGCAGCCGTCGCCCTCCTTCCAGCGCCACGGGAAGGCGGCGAAGGTGACGCGCATGCCGGTGACCTTGTCGATCTCTCCGCCGACATTCTCGATGCCGCAGATGCCCTGCGAGAGGATGGCCCGGTGGCACGGCTCCCACTCCGGGAAATCGTCGAGCACCTTGCGGCCGGTTTCCTCCTCGTACCGGCGCACTACGTGGGGCATCAGCCCGTGCGGCCAGCCCGGCCCGTGCGGCGCGATCGCCGTGCCCAGCGGATGGTCCAGCGCCTGGGTGTCGGTGCCGACCATCTTGACCTTCTTCTCGGCGAACCACTCGCCGGCCTCCTTGTAGAAGCCCGGGGAGTAGGCGTAGTAGGTCTGGTTGTCGCCGTAATGCCGGTGCCAGCCGGTATTGACGATGACGATGTCGCCCTCGCGGATCTCCGGCGTGGCGTTCTCCAGATCGTCCGCGCCGATCACCTCCCACCGGTCCTTGGGGATCGACACCACGACGCCCGTGCCGAAGAAGTGGGGCAGCGGCACCTCGTCCATGAACGCGGTGCCTTCGACGACATGGCCGGGCGCGTCGATATGGGTTCCCGAATGCATCACGGTGGTGATTCGCTGGGTCAGCACGCCCGACTTGGCCATCGAGTGCAGACGCTCGATCTTGACGTCCTCGAAATAGGGCCAGCAGGGCTGTCCCAGCCCCCAGCGGTGGCTCAGATCGTAGAACTCCAGCCCCATGTCGTTGTCGAGATTTTCCTGATAGTCGGCCCCGCGCACGTTGATCGTCATGCCGTGGTCTCCCCGTCGGTGTCCGTTTGTACTGTATCATGGTACATATGTATTGTAATACAATGCAACAGCGAAAGGACAGGAAAAGCGTCGGCCGGAAAACCATGGAACAACAGGGCATTCAGGTTCTCTCCCGCGCCGCGGACATCCTGCGCGCGCTCAAGGCGGACAACCGGGGGCTGAGCCTCGGCCGCATCGCCCGGAGGGTCGGCCTGCCCCGTTCCACCGTTCAGCGCATCGTCAACGGGCTGGTGGCCGAGAAGCTCGTGATGCCGAACGTCGTTTCCGGCGGCTATCAGCTGGGACCGGAGGTCCTGGCGCTGGCCCAGGCCGCCCGGCAGGATGTCTCAGGGACGTTGCGCCCGGTGATCGAGGCGCTGTCGCGCGATACCGGGGAAACGGTCGATCTGTCCGTGCTGCGCGACGACGGCATGGTTTTCGTCGATCAGGTCGTCGGAACGCAGCGTTTGAGGACGGTCTCGGCGATCGGCGAGATCTTTCCGCTGACGGTGACCGCGAACGGAAAGGCGGCATTGGCCTGGCTCGACGACGGCGAGGTGGCGCGCATCGCCGCGGATGAGCGCCGCGGGCTCGGAACCGGCAGGGCGCCGCGCGACGTGGCGGCGGAAATCGGAACCGTCCGCGACTCCGGATACGGGCTCGATCTGGACGAGCACACGGCGGGAATATCCGCCGCGGGCATCGCCTTCAGGGTACGCGGAGCCGTCTACGCGATCTCGATCCCCGCCCCGTCGCAACGTTTTCGGAGCACGAGGGACACTCTGCTGGAGAAGCTGCTCGAGCTGAAGGCGGAGATCGCCCGGGTGCTGCCCGAAGCGGAATTGCAGCGGAGAACGGTCGAGGCCGAGAGAGGCGACTAACCGTCCCCCGCGGCCTCGACGATGAGGGTGGTGCCGTCGACGTCGACCACGGCGATGCGCGTATCCCTGGCCAGCTCGGTGCCCTCCGGCCGCACCGTGAACCGCCACACCGTATCGCCCACGCGCATCCTTCCGCGCCCGCCCTCGGTCGCCGCGTCCAGCGTGTATTGCGTCCCGATCAGGTTTCTGCCGCGCCGGTTGAGGGTCGGATGATCGGTCGGCGCCTGGCGGGCGGACACGACCCGGCGCCCTATGAAGATCGCCACCACCGAGAGGACGGCGAACAGGATGACCTGTATCTCCCAGGCCATCGAGGGGATGGCGGCAAGCAGGAGGCCCGTGACGACCGCCGCGATGCCGAGCCAGAGGAAGATGACGCCCGGCACCAGCACCTCGACGAGCATCACCGCGACGCCGAAGGCCAGCCAGTGCCAGAACGAAATGCTCTCCGGGAATTCGATCATCGTGCGTCCCCCGGGGCTCCGCGTCAGTTGCCGCCCGATTGCGGCACCGAACCGCTTCGGGAACCGCCGCCCTCGTCGTCGCCGAAAGCCTGCCTGGCGATCTCGGTGAGCCCGGCGACGGCCCCGATCACGCCCGAGGCTTCGAGCGGCATCAGCACGAGCTTCTGGTTGCGCGCCTTGCCGATGGTCTCCAGCGCGCCGACATATTTCTGGGCGACGAAGTAGTTGACCGCCTGGATGTTGCCCTCCCCGATCGCCTTGGAGACCATCTCCGTCGCCTTGGCCTCGGCCTCCGCCTCCCGCTCGCGGGCCTCGGCGTCGCGGAACGCCGCTTCGCGCCGGCCCTCGGCGTCGAGGATCTGGGCCTGTTTCTCGCCCTCGGCCCGCAGGATCTCCGACTGACGGACGCCCTCGGCCTCGAGAATGGTCGCGCGCTTCTCGCGTTCGGCCTTCATCTGGCGCGCCATGGCGTCGACCAGCTCGGTCGGGGGCGTGATGTCCTTGATCTCGATACGGGTGATCTTCACCCCCCAGGGCGAGGTCGCCTCGTCGACCACCCTCAGCAGGTCGGCGTTGATCTTGTCGCGCTGCGACAGGAGCTCGTCGAGGTCCATCGAGCCCATGACGGTACGGATATTGGTCATGGTGAGGTTGAGGATGGAAACTTCCAGGCGCCGCACCTCGTAGGATGCCTTGACCGGGTCGAGCACCTGGAAGAACACCACCCCGTCCACCTTCACCATCGCGTTGTCGCGCGTGATGATCTCCTGCGAGGGGACGTCGGTGACCTGTTCCATCACGTTCTGCCGCTGGCCGATCCGGTCCACCAGCGGGACGATCAGATGCAGCCCCGGCGTCAGCGTCCGGGTGTAGCGGCCGAACCGTTCCACGGTGAACTCGAAGCCCTGCGGCACCGTCTTCACGCCCATGAAGACGAGCGCGACGGCAAGGACGACGACGACGATCACGAAGATCGAGAACGGATCAATCATGGCGGATTTTCCCCCGGTATGCGGCCCGTTTCGATTTTCGCCGCGTGCCTCTCGTTACTCAGGATATTGGTAGAACCGCCCGGAGAAACAATGGGTTCGGGTTATCCCGAGCCCCACTCGGCGCGGAGTGCGGCCCGGTCGATCTTCCCGCTGACGTTCTTGGGCAGGCTGTCGCGAACGACGATGTCGCGCGGCCGTTTGAATTCGGGAAGGAGCTCGTCGCAATGGCGCCTGACACGGTCGGCGGTGAGCGCGGCGCCGGCGCGGGGGACGACATAGGCCACGACCGCCTCCCCGTAGATCGGATCGGGCACGCCGATTGCCGCCGCCTCCGAAACGTCGGCGTGTCGCGTCAGCACGTTGTCGATCTCGAGCGGGGCGATATTGACCCCGCCCCGGATGATCACGTCCTTGGCGCGCCCGGCGATGTGCAGGAACCCGTCCCCGTCGAGATAGCCGAGATCGCCGGTCTTGAACCGGGTCCCGCGGATCGGCACGACCTCGCCGCCCTCCAGCAGATAGGCCGATGCGTTCTGCGCGCCGCCGATCTCGATCTCTCCCACCTCTCCCGGGGCGGCGGGGCTGCCGTCCCCGTCCACGATCCGGAGGTTCTGGTAGAGCCCGGGCGGGCCGACGCTGCCGATGCGCCGTTCGCCGACATGGTTGCCGGCGACCACGCCGCCCTCGCTCATCCCGTAAAGCTGCATGAGCTCGATGCCGTAGGTCTCCTCGAAGCGCTCGTGCTGGGAGACCATCAGCGGCGCGGTGGAAGAGCTCATGAAACGGACGCCGGCGAAGCCCTTGCCGGGCGCCGGGCCCGTACCGTCGAGCAGCATGTTCACCACCGTCGGCACGCCGATCGCCATGCTGGGCCGGTAATCCGCGATCCAGTCGAAGAACCGGCTGTGCGAGAAATGGCGGGCGAAGACGATGGTGCCGCCCGCGACCAGCATCGGCATCACGGTCAGCATGTGGGTCGAGGGCCAGCTGAAGGAGCGGTATTCCAGGACCCGGTCCGCCGGGCCGAGCTTCCACATGTCGATCGTCTGGTCGGCGATCCAGAAATAGTTGCCGTGGTTGTGGATCATCCCCTTGGGCGCCGCCGCGGTGCCGGAGGTGAAGCCGATCACCGCGACTCCGTCCTCGCCGATTTCCGGCAGCGTGGCCGGGGCATGGGCCGAGGCATCGTCGTACAGCGCGTTGAGGGAAACCGCCTCCCGCCCGAGATCGATCGCGTCCCCGGGCGAGCCCCAGACGACGAGCCGGGGGTCGAGGCGGCGGGCCATCTCCGGGATGTGCCTGGCGTTCACCTCGACGTTGATCGTGCAGTAGGCGACGCCCGTCGCCAGGCAGGCGAAGAGAAGCGCCATCTGCTCCAGACCGTTCTCGCTCAGCACCAGGATGCGGTCGCCGGGCGCCAGGCCGCGGTCGGCGAAACAGCCCGCGAAGCACTCGCACAGCGCGAGCGTCTCGGCATGGGTGAGGGACCTTCCGTCCTCGACCGACTGTAGGAAGATCTTGTCCGGGTCGGCCTCCGCGTGCCGGCGCAGCAGGGTCGAGACCGGGCGGAACCGGGCGGGGTCGGGGACGTGCTCGATCATCGCGGAGGCGGTCGTTCCCCCGGCTTCATTCCGCCGCGTCTTTGCCGTCGAGCAGGTGGCCGAACCGGCGTCGCGCGGCTTCCGCCTCGGCGAGGCTCGGCGCGTTGACCTTCGGGAAGTCGTCCTTCCAGTGGAACGGACGGCAGGCGTCGATCACCGCGCGGCCCATCGAAAGATCGCCGGAGGAACGCCGGTCCGGATGGAGCAGGGGGTCGGCCGGCGAGGTCCGCGCGCCGCCGATGATGTCGATCGAGCTCGCCGGGTCGCTCCGCGTCAAGAGCGCCCACCAGAGCTCTTCCAGGTCGGTCACGTCGATATCGTCGTCCACCACCACGACGTAGCGGTTGGCGTAGTTGGCGGCGTGGCAGGTCGCCGCGACATGGCCGGCCTGCTTGGCGTGGCCGGGATAGCGCTGCTTGATCGAGACGCCGTTCATGAGCCGCGACGAGCCGATCTCGTAGCACCAGACGCCCGTCACGTCCGGCACTCCGGCCGAGGCCAGCGCCTCCTTGACCATCGCCGAGCGCAGCACCGCGCGGTAGCGGCCCATCTCGTCCGACCCGCCGCCCATCGGCGGCACGCCGAGAATGATCGGGTCGTTGCGGTGATAGAGGCGCTCGATCTCCAGCACCGGCTCGGGATGCTCGCCGCTCGCGTAGTAACCGGTCCACTCGCCGAACGGGCCCTCCATCCTGTCGTGGCCGGCGGTGAGATACCCTTCGACCGCGATCTCGCAATTGGCGGGGAAGGGGAGGCCCGTGAGCTCGCCCCTGACGCACTGCACGGGCTCGCCTCTTATGCCGCCCACCAGGTCGAACTCGCAGGTGCCCGACGGCGCCTCGGTGCAGGCCGCGTAGAACGCCATCGGGTCCGAGCCCAGCACCATCACGATCGGGCATTTCTCGCCGCGGGCGAAGTATTTCTCGCGGTGCACGTGGCCGTGCTTGCCCGGCACCATCAGCACCCCGATCGACGACTTGTCGTGCACCATCGCGCGGTAGGTGCCGACGTTGAGCCAGCCATTGTCGGGATCGCGCGTGACGGTGAGGCAGCCGGTGCCGATATAGCGGCCGCCGTCCTCGACGTGCCAGACCGGCGTCGGAAACTTCATCAGGTCGATGTCGTCGCCCGCGAGCACGTTCTCCAGCACCGGGCCGCTGTCGACGATCTCGTGCGGGATCGTCTTGCGGTCCTTGACGAACCCCTCGTAGCAGGCGTCCGAGAGCTCGGATTTCGTGAGGTCGTCGGGAAATCCCAGCGTCATGTTGCGCCGCTTCCCCGCGAAGACGTTCATGATCACCCGGTAGCCCGGCGGGCAGCCCCGCACGTCGTCGAACAGCACCACCGGCCCGTCGTCCTGCTTGATGACCGCCTCGGCGGCGAGGCCGATATCCTCTTCCCAGGACGCCCCGCGTACGACGCGGAGCTCGCCCAGCCGGTCCGCTTCGGCGATCCACTCCCTGAGATCGCTGTACGGCAGCACGCAGCGCAGATTGCTTCGGTCCATCGTCCCCTCCGTCGCGCCCGTTATAGCCGCTCGCGCCGAAAGTGGACATCGCCGGACGGCTGCGACACACTCGAACGCTCCGGACGGAGGATGCCATGACCCACCCCGGCTTCGACGCATCGCCCTTCATCGACGACCGGCCCGACGAAAGGGTCTTCCGCATCGACAGGCGGGCGTTCCACGACGCGGCGATTTACGAGGCGGAGATCGAGCTCATCTTCGAGCGCCAGTGGAACTATCTCTGCCACGAGAGCCAGATCCCCGACCACGGCGACTACTTCGCGACCCATATCGGGCGTCAGCCGGTCTACGTGATCCGCCGCAAGGACGGCTCGATCGGCTGCTACATCAACGCCTGCGCGCATCGGGGCGCGCTGCTCACGCCGTTCCAGCGGGGCAACGCGCGGGTGATCACCTGCCGCTTCCACGGCTGGGCCTACGATTCGGACGGGCGCTGCATCAAGATCAAGAATCAGGAATCGGGCTTCCCGGCGGCCGATTTCGACCGCGCGCGCTTCAATCTCAAGGCGGTGCCGCAGGCCGAGAGCTATCGCGGCTTCGTGTTCGGCTGCCTCGACCGCTCCGCGCCGCCGCTCAAGGAGCATCTTGGCGAGGCGCGGTACTTCATCGACATGTTCGCCGACCAGGCGCCCGACGGGCTCGAAATCCTGCCGGGCTCGCAGACCTATGTCTGCGACCACAACTGGAAGTACCAGGCCGAGAACGTGACCGACGGCTACCATGTCGGCACGGTCCACCGGAACTTCGCCAACACCATGCTGGCGCGCGAGGCCAGGGACGGCACCGAGGGGCTGCTCAAGACCGAGACCGGGCGGATGAAGGGCGACGTCGCCAACGGCTCGTTCTATCTCGGCGGCGGGCATATCGCGCTCTGGGCCGACCGGGCGAGCCCCGAGGCGGCGCCGCTCGCGCCCGCGACCGAGCGGATCGAGCGCGACTACCCCGATGCGCGGGCGGACTGGATGCTGCGGCGCGGGCGCAACGTGCTGGTGTTCCCCAACATGGTGCTCAACGACCTCGCCTCGACGCATCTCAGGACCCACCGCCCGCTGGGGCCGGAGCGCACCGAGGTCACGATCTGGTGCATCGCGCCGAGGAACGAGCCGCAGGACGCCCGCTACGCGCGCCTCAGGAAGTTCGAGGATTTCTTCCTGGTGACCGGGCTCGCCACCTCGGACGACGTGATCTCGCTCGATACCGCCCAGGCCGGCTGCCACGGGCGGGAGGCGGGCTGGAACGAGTACGCGCGCGGGCTCGAGCAGGCGGTCGACGGGGCGGACGCGATGGCCGACGGGCTCGGGATGAAGCCGGTCACGTCAAGCCCGAGCTGGGATCACGAGGCCGAATATGTCGGCTTCTACCGCCACTGGCGCACCCTGCTCGCCAATCACGGCGCGTCGTAGCCGGCCGTCCCTCGATACGGCGCTGACGCGCCTACTCGGGATGAGGGTCAAAGAGAAAAGCCCTCACCCTGAGTAGCGGCGCAGCCGCGTATCGAAGGGCGCTCAAGGCGCGTCGTAGCCTTCCATCAGCCCGTCGACGATGGCGGCGAGCGAATCCCAGTCGCAGGCGCCGAAGCTGTAGCCGCTCATCACGAAGCCGGGGCCGGCGTAGAATTTCTCGTACTGGGCGTGGCGGCCGGCGAATTCCGAGCTCAGCAGGTCCCAGGCGAGGCGGAGCAGCTTCATCCGTTGCTTCGCCGTCTCGTCCGGTGTCGACCAGTAGGTCTCGAACTTCTCAACGAGCTCCGGGTCTTCGAGG
The DNA here is from genome assembly GCA_022826125.1 of Defluviicoccus sp. Lineage (GTDB taxonomy): Bacteria > Pseudomonadota > Alphaproteobacteria > MPNO01 > MPNO01 > MPNO01. The sequence continues at coordinate 10,877 of JAJDVM010000297.1, read as the reverse complement.
ACCGAGGAATCGGCCGGCATCTGGATCGGCCCGCCGCCCAGCAGCTCGCGCACGGTGTCGCAGATCGCGGCGTGGTTGTTGGAGCACCAGTGGAGGGCGGCGTACATGTAGCGCCGGTTCACCGTCACGAACCCCGGCACCATCTCCTCGCAGGAATGGAGCTGGCCCATCAGCATCCCCTCCAATGCCGCCAGCTTGGCCGCGAGATCGCCGAGCGTCGTGACGACCGCCGGAATGCCGGTCGTCCGGTTGGAGACGCAGACCCGGTGCGCCACGCCCACGATCAGCTTGAGCTTCTCCAGGAAGCGGATATTGGCCTGGTGGTTGGCGAGCGAGTGTCCGGGCGTCCGCACGTAGATCTCGCGCGTCATCTCCACGTTGTCGTGCAGGAACACGTCCTCCCACGGCACATGCACGTCCTCGAACAGCACCGCCGCGTCGGTCTCGTCGAAGCGCCATGTCAGCGGCATGTCGAACTCCGACGTTGCGAATTTCTCGTACGGTTTGCGCGCCCATATCGAGACCCCGGGCGCGTTGAAAGGCACCGCGCAGGTGATCGTCTCGGGCTCGTTGCCGGGAGGCACCGGCTGAAGGTTGCCGACCCAGGTGTCGTGGCAGAAAACGGCCGAGGTGCCGATCATCTTGAGCCCGTTGAGCGTAACCCCCCGGTCGTCCTCGGCGGTGACCCGGAGCGTAGGAGAGGTGGTACCCGGCTCGCCGCGCCGCGTCCCTTGCGGGTTTGTGACGGTGTGCGTGGTGAACAGGTCGTCGCGCCGCGCCCGCCGGTAGTAGCGCATCAGGTTTTCGCCCGTGCCCGGGCGCAACTCCTCGAACAGCTCCGGCCGCGTGGCGAGTCCCGACAGGTAACTCGGGAAATTATCGGGCGAGCGGCCGAGCAGGCCGTAGCTCCAGGACGCGATCTGCCGGTGGGTCTCGTAGCGGCGCTCGAGATCGGCCCGGCTGCGCGGGCGCAGGAAATAGGCGGAGAACTCTTCCCCATCCTCCTCGCAGACCATCAGCGCCCGGTTCTCCGCCGCGCGCTTGCGGTCGTAGATCGACGCGAAGGAACGGGCGGCGTTGCGGAAGGCCGGATGAGCCGTGACGTCGTCGACCCGCTCCTTGCCGATATAGACCGTGCGCCCGTCGCGCAGGCTTTCCAGGTATTCCTCGCCCGTCAGCAGCAAACGCCCGCCCCCCTCTTCGGTCGAAGGGGTCATGTACGCTAAGCTCGGGTATGAGTCGAGAAACCACCGAAGAGCTTGCCGAATTCGCCGCCGCGCTGAGGCTCGAAGCGGTTCCGGAGGATGCGCGCGAGTCCGCAAAGGCGCTGCTGCTGGATGCGCTCGCCTGCGCGTTCGCCGGGCACCGGGGCGAGGAGACCGGCCAGCTGCGCTCCCTGGCCGCCGCTCTCGGCGATTCCGCGGAGAGCGTCGTGATCGGCGGGCAGCCGATGTCGCTCGCCGGCGCGACGATGATGAACGGTTATCTGATCACCGCCGTCACCATGTGCGACGTGCACCGCGCGACGCTGACCCATGTGACGCCCGAAATCGTTCCGCCGGCGCTCGCGATCGCGGCGCGCGACGACGCCTCGGGCGCGGATTTGCTCGCCGCGCTGATCGCAGGGCTGGAGGTGACGACGCGGGTCGGCCTGGGACTCGACTACCCGGCGTTCCGAACGAAGGGATGGCACGGCCCCGGCGTGATCGGACCGTTCGGCGCCGCCGCCGCGGTGGGACGCTTGCGCGGTTTCAACGGCGAAACCATGGCGCGCGCCTTCGGCCTCGCCGGCAGCCAGTCCGCCGGCACCTTCGCCGCCTGGGGCACCCCGACCGTCAAGTGGCATCAATGCCGGGCGGCGCTGTCGGGGCTGATGGCGGCGCTGCTCGCGGAGCGGGACTTCGCCGCGGCGCGCAATTTCCTCACCGCGCCGGACGGGGGGCTCTATTCGACCTACGCGGACGGCGGGCTTCCGGAACTGGCCACGCGGGATCTCGGACGGCGCTGGGAATTGCGGCGGATCGCTCTCCGGCTGTGGCCGGCGGCGACCGCGCTACAGGACGTGCTGACCGCGCTGGCCGAGCTGGTATCCGCGCACCGGCCGGATTTCGCGGATATCGAGCGCGTCCGGCTCGCGCTCCCCGAAACGGCATTCCGGATGCATGGCGGGTTCGCCGTCTATCGGGCCAAGTTTGAGGCGCTGCTCTCGGCCCATTACGTCGCGGCGGTCTATCTGCGGGACCGGACGCTGACGCTCGACCGGTTCGAGCCTGCCTGCTACGACGACCCCGCGCTCCGGAGCTTCGCCGCCGAACGGGTCGACGTCGTGCACGATCCCGATCTGAAGGGCGGCGGGGCCGTCGCGGAGGTCGAGACCGTGCGGGGCGCGCGGCATTCCGCCCGTTGCGAGCACCCGCTGGGGAGCCCGGAAAACCCGCTGTCGCCCGCCCAGGTGCGGGAGAAGTTCAGAACCTATGCCGGGGCGGCGCTGGGCGAGGCCGAGGTGGAACGGACGATCGCCGCGATCGATGGCCTCGAAACCTTCGGCTCGGCGCGGGAACTGGTGTCGTGGCTGGGCGTGGGAGAGGCGACGCCGCGGCCGCGCGGGTGAGGCGCGCCAGCGCCGTATCGAGGGACTGCCTCGCCCTAACGCCGCACCTCGCATTCGATGGTCCAGCTCACCGCGCCCGACCGTTCGCGGCGCGCGAGATTGAGCCGGGACTTCGCCTTGAGCGCCCGACCGGCGGCCTCGCGCAGCTCGTCCCGGACCGTCTCCGGCAGATCGTCGAAGTCCAGCGTGAGCCGGACCGGCGATTTCGCCTTCGCCGGGCTCGATGCGGGTCTCTTCCGCCGCGCCCCGTTGGTCTCGCCGTTGCCCCAGATGCTGTCCCAGCCCGAGCGGTATTCCGGCGTCTTGACGTTGCTGAAATAGCCGTAATGGACCTCGCTCTTGCCGCCCACCGAATCGCGGGCCGATTTCTCCGTCGAGGAGGTCGAGGACTCGCTCGAAGCCGATGCCTTCGCGCTGTCGGCGGAACTCTTGGTCTCTTTCTTCTCGGCGGCCGGTTTCGCGGTCGAAGCTTCGCTCATCGTCTGCACCATTCTCCCGGTCGAAAAAAGGCGCAATCTGTTACATCGGCGCGTCCGGTCTTGCAATACCGTCAAACGCGCTAGAATGGCCCTGCAACGGGGAGGATGGCGATGGACGGAATCAGCGCGCGGAAATTCAACGTCGGCGGCGTCCTGCTCGACCGGCCGTTCAAGATCCGCAGGCTCGGCCATTTCGGCTTCAACGTCCGGAACTTCGACGCCTGCGTGCGGTTCTATTCCGACCTGCTCGGCTTCGCGCTCTCCGATTCCCTCGATTTCAGCCCCCGTCTGAAGAACAAGGAAGACGCCGGGAAATTCGATACGACGACCGGCTGGTTCATGCGCCATGGCGGCGACCACCATTCCTTCGTGCTGTTCCCCAAGCCCGTCCTCGACCATATCGGCGGGCGAACGACGCGCGAGGACATGACGGTCAACCAGATCACCTGGCAGGTCGGCAGCCTGCGCGAGGTCGCCGAGGCCGAGAACTGGCTGCGCGAGGGTGACATCCGGATCAGGCGGTCCGGCCGCGACACGCCGGGGTCGAACTGGCACGTTTATCCCTTCGATCCCGACGAGCACATCAACGAGCTCTATTACGGGATCGAGCAGATCGGCTGGGACGGGCGATCCAAGCCCGGCGCGCTGCACGAAGAGGAATTTCACGAGCAGCCGGGACTGCCGCAGATCCCCGAATACGCCGAGGTCGACAGGGCGCGGGCGAACGGGACCGACATCGCGTCCGGCTACCGGCACGAGCAGACCCTCGAAGCGACCTACGACGTGGGCGGCGTCCTGCTGCCCCGGCCGTTCAAGGCGGTGCGGATCGGCCCGGTCCGGCTGTTTTCGGACGACCTCGACGCGTCGCTCGCCTTCTACCGCGACCGGCTCGGCATGACGGTGACCGAGGAAATCCGCTGGAGCGGGCACCGCTGCGCGTTCCTGCGCGTCAACACCGAGCACCACTCGCTCGCGCTCTATCCGATCGCGCTCCGGTCGGAGCTGGGCCTGAGCGAGCACACGTCCTGCATGTCCTTCGGCGTGCAGGTCGGCGATTACGCCCAGCTCAGGGCCGCGCTCGGCTTTCTCGAAGAGCGCGCCGTCGAAATCGTCCACCTGCCGCCCGAGCTGTCGCCCGGGATCGACTATTCGGCGTTCGCCATCGACCCCGACGGCCACGCCATCCAGCTTTACTACTACATGGAGCAGATCGGCTGGGACGGGAAGCCGCGCAAGGCGTCCGAGCGCCGCCGGACGGGCGACGAATGGCCGGACGCGCTCGACCCGCTGCCCGACACCTTCGCCGGCGAACCGTTCCTGGGGCCGCTGGGGTAGGGGTTCGGGCGTATCGATGCCGCCGAACGAAGGGAGACTTCCATGAGCGTTTCGAAGGAAACCGCGCTCGCCTTCTATCATGCCTGCGAGAGCGGCGCGGGCTGGGCGGGTTGCGCCGAATTCTGTCACGCGGATGCGAGCTTTTCCGCGCAGGCCGGGGCGATCGCGGAGATGAAGACCCTGGAGGCCTATTGCGACTGGATGAAGGGGGTGGTGACGATCCTGCCGGACGCCGGCTACGACCTCAGGGCGGCCGGAGCCGACGATGAGAACGACCGGGTCGCGATCTACGGGATCTTCTCCGGAACCCATACCGGCGAGGGCGGGCCGGTTCCGCCGACCGGAAAGAAGACGGAGTCCGATTACGTCTACGTCGCGGACATGCGCGACGGAAAGGTCGCCCACGTCACCAAGATCTGGAACGACGGATGGGCGTTCGACCAGCTCGGTTGGGGCTAGCCGCCGTTTGACCGTGCTGCGATGAGCGGCGGCGGCAATGCGGTCACGCGCGAAGAGCTGATCGATCGCGCGCGGGCGCTGCTGCCGGCGATTGCCGGGCGGGCGGCGGAAGCGGACCGGATCAGGCGTCTGCCCGATGCGACCCAGGCCGAGTTGATCGAGGCCCGTCTCTACCGGATCTACTTGCCCCGGCGATATGGCGGCTTCGAGCTCGACTACATGTTGCAGGTCGATCTCGCGGCGGAGCTGGGCACCGTCTGCGGCTCGACCGCCTGGGTCCATTCGGTGGTCGCGAGCCACAGCTGGATGCACGGCATGTTCGACGTCGGCGCCCAGGACGAGGTCTGGGGCGAGGACCCGGATGCGCTGATCTCCGGCTCGACGCCCACCGCCGACTCCCGCGTCGATCCGGTCGATGGCGGGTTCGTGCTGAACGGCACCTGGACGCTGGCGAGCGGGGTCGACGTCTGCCGCTGGAACCATTTCAACATGATGACGCCGAGGCTCGATCGCGACGGCATGGAGCACCGCTACGGGCTGGCGCCGGTGAGCGCCGTCGAGCTGGTCGACGACTGGCACACCACCGGGCTGCGCGGGACCGGCTCCCGGTCGATGATCTGCCGCGACCTGTTCATCGCCGAGGACCGGACGATCCGCTCCGAGGCTTGCCGCGGCGAACCCACCCGCGGCAGCGCGGTCAACCCGGGCCCGCTCTACCGGATGCCGTTGTTCTCGCTGTTCGGCAAGGGAATCGTGGCGCCCGCCGTCGGCATAGCCCGGGGCGCCTTGTCTCTGGTGGCGGACAGGCTGGGCGTACAGCTCATGCAGAGCGGCGCGAAGCTCGCCGAGGAACCGACGGCGCAGCTCCGCCTCGGCGAGGCGGCGGCGGAGATCGACGCGGCCTGGACATTGCTGCGGCGCGATTGCGGGGAAGTCCACGCGAGAGCCGAAGCAGGCGAGGTGCCGACGCTCGAGGAGCGACACCGCTGGCGGCGCAACGACGGCTACGCGGGCAAGCTCCTGGTGCAGGCCGTCGACCGGCTGATGGCGCTGAGCGGGGCGACCGGCAACGCGGAGGAGTCTCCGCTGCAGCGCCACTGGCGCGACATGCACACGCTGGCCTCGCATATCGCGCTCGCCTGGGATGCCCAGGGCGCGAATTACGGCCGTATCCTGCTTGGCCTGCCGAGCCGGGACAGCAAATTGTGAGGAGGCGGTGATGAGCCGGCGGAGAATTTCGAGCGGCACGCCGTTCGAGGACCTGGCGAGCTTTTCCCGGGCGGTCGTGGACGGCGACATGGTCTACGTCTCGGGAACCACCGGCATGGACCGGGCAACCGGCACGTTCCCGGAGGAGGCGTCCGCGCAGACCCGGCTCGCGCTGGCCCATGTCGAGGCGGCGCTGGGCGAAGCCGGCGCGGGCCTGGCCGACGTGCTGCGCGTGACGGTCTATATCGCCGATCGCGAGGACCTGATGCCGGTATGCGAGGTCATCGGCGAGGCATTCGCCGGTATCCGCCCGGCCAACACCACCGTGATCTGCGCGCTGGCGCTGCCAGAAATGAAGGTCGAGATCGAGGCCACCGCGCGGATCGGCAGCGCCGGATAGGCCGCCCTTCGATACGCGGCTTCGCCGCTACTCAGGGTGAGGGTTACCTTTTCCCCTCATCCCGAGTAGGCCCGAAGGGCCGTATCGCGGGACCGCCCGTCACGCCGCCCTGTCGGCCAGCAGCGCGTCCGAGATCTTTTCCGCGCACATGATGGTCGGGATGTTGGTGTTGGCGCGCGGAACGCAGGGGAAGATCGAGGCGTCGCACACCGTGAGGCCCTCGACGCCGTAGACCGCCCCCGACGGGTCGGCGACCGCCATCGGGTCGTCCGCCGCGCCCATCCGGCAGGTGCCCGAGGGGTGCCAGCAGCCGGTGACGTTCTCGCGCACGTAGTCCTCCATCCGCTTCTCGTCGCCGAGGAGGTCCTGGAGGGTGTCGCCCATGGTGATGAGGTTCCGGATCGCCGAGCGCCGGACCGGGCCCGGGAGATCGAGGATGGCGGCTAGGATCGTCGTGAGAATCCGGTTCTTCGTGTTGACCGCGCCGATCTTCTTGACCCGTTCCGAATAGGCGCTCGGGAAGGGGTCGCGGGCGATCCGCCGCAGCGTCGGATGGTCGAAATAGCCCGCCATGCGCCTTAGGCCCTGGGTCAGGCGCTCGTAATCGCGCCGGTCGGACAGCATGTTGAAATCGACGTCGGGCTCGGCCCCGGGATCGGCGCTGGTCAGCCGCAGCCGGCCGCGCGAATAGGGCTTGTTGCACCACATCAGGAAGGAGCCCAGGCGAATCCCCACCGGATGCCAGCCCGACTTGGCGGTCACCGAGACGTACATGTCGCCCGGCCCGCAATCGGCCACGCCGGAGGAGTAGCGGAACGCGATATGGGCGTGCCGCCGGTCCGGCGTGTGGAGCCGCGCGCCGTTGGAGAGATAGGCGGAGACGGCCAGCGTCGGGTGCTCGTTCAGATTGGCTCCCACGCCCGGCCGGTCGGCGACCACGTCGATGCCGAGATCGCGCAGGTCGCCCGCCGGCCCCACGCCCGAGCGCATCAGCAAGGGCGGGGTGTGCATCGCGCCGGAAGACACGATGATGCGCCCGCCGCGGATCTCGTGGGTTTCCCCCCGCTGCCGGACCCGCGCGCCCACGGCCCGATTGCCTTCGAAGATCAGGCGCTCGACCGTCGTTTCCGGAACGATATGGAGGTTGGTCCGCTTGCGCGCCTCGGCGTCGAGGAACCCCATCGCCGCCGACGCCCGCTGCTCGTCCTTGTTGGAGATCGCGCAGGCGAACCAGCCGTCCTCGAAGTGACCGTTCTGGTCGGGCAAGGGCTTGAGGCCGTCATCGGTCAGGGCCTGGGAGACGGCGCGCGAGAAATCCGTCCATTGGGATTCCGGCACGCGGCGCACCGGGATCGGACCCTCCTTCCCGTGATAGTCGTCGTCGATGTCCTGGTCGGTTTCGAGCTTCTTGAAATAGGGCAGCACGTCGTCCCAGCCCCAGCCGCGCGCGCCGAGCGAATCCCATTCGTCGTAGTCGAGCGGCGAGCCGCGATTGGCCATCTGGGCGTTGATCGACGAGCCGCCGCCCACCACCCGGGCCTGCTCCATGAAGCGGGGGGTGCGCCGGTCCGGTTCGTTGGTCGGGGTGTGCGACAGGCGGACCTTCAGATCGCTCCAGTGATAGGCCGGGTTGAAGGCGGCGCCCAGCGCGTAGGAGCTGCGGATGTCGGCGGGCTCGGTGCCCGGAGGATAGTCCTTGCCGGCCTCGATCAGCGCGACCTCGCTGCGCCCGTCCGCCGACAGCCGGTTGGCGAGCGTGCAGCCGGCCGAGCCGCCGCCGAGGATCACGTAATCGAAACGCTTGGAAAATATCTCGGACACCGTGCAAGCTCCTCCGTTCGGCTCCGGCGCTTCGCCAGCGCTCAGCCCATGAAATCGTGGGGATCGACGTCCGCCAGGTTGAGCGGCATCGCCGGCTCGAACCGGCCGCGCGCCGCCGCGTCGGCCGGCATGGTCGCGTCGATGACGGTCTTGGTGCCGATCCGGTACATCGCGCTCATCCCCGGCACGATGTCCGATACGTTGTCGAGCGACCAGATGCGCGTGTTGGGGACCCTGATCACGTCCCGTTCGGCATGGACCCGCGTCGTGAGCGACCAGAACACCTGCCGCAGATCGCCCGCGTCGATGTCCTCGTCGACCGCGATCGCAAGCTTCGGGTGGAGATAGGGGCTCGACAGGGCCGCCATCAGCGCCGTCTTGGCCTGGCCTTCCACGCGCGGCCGCAGCTTGAGGACCACCGCCATCAGCCCCGAGATACCGAGGAGGCGCACGTCCTTGAGGTCCAGCCCGCCCTCGACCGACCTCAGATGGTCGGTCACCACGGTCTCGATGCAGGTGCCGGTGATCGACTGGGTGTCGGTCATAGGGATGCCGCACTGCATCGAGTAGAACATCGGCTCGCTGCGGTGGGTGATCGCCTTGACCCGGAAGATCTCGGTCGAGCCTTCCATCGCGTAGGTTCCGGTCGCCTCGCCGAACGGGCCCTCCGGCGTCATGCCGGTCGGCGCGACCTCGCCTTCGAGGACGATCTCCGCCTCGGCCGGGACCTCCATGTCGATGGTCTCGCACCTGACCATGCGCACCGGATCGCCGAGCAGCGCCCCGGCCACGGTCAGCTCGTCGAGGCCGTAGGACGAGGTGAAGCCGGCCGCGTAGTAGAGCGCCGGGTGGGCGCCGATCACCATCGCCACCGGCATCGGCTCGTTCCGCTCCTGGTACATCTGGTAAATGCGGAGCGCGTGGCGCGGGCAGATCAGGAACCCGGTCGTGTCGGGGCCCAGGATCTGCATCCGGTGGATCGACATGTTGCGGATCCCGGTCTCGGGGTCCTTGATGATCGCCATGCCGGACGCGATGTAGGGCCCGGGGTCGCGCTCCGAGTGCCAGACCGCCGGCAGCTTGGTGAGATCGACCTCGCTCCCGAGTCTGACATTCTCCTTGACCGGGGCGCCGGCGGCGTCGATTTCGACCGGCTCGACCGGCTGCTTGATCCGCTGGATCAGGGTCGGGATCAGCGCGTCGGTCTCGATGCCGAGCGCGATCGACCACTTCCGCCGGTCGGCGATGACCTGGCTGCAGATCCGCCAGCCCGGGAACCCTTCGAGGTTGGAGAAGAGCGCCGACTTGCCCAGCCCGTCATAGGTCTTCCACGACAGCGCCGAGACGTTCCCGTGCGGCTCCACCGGCTTGGTGAAATGGACCAGCTCGCCCTGCTGCTCGAGGTTCCGGACATGGCCTCTGATCGACTGGTCGCGCATACGGACTCCCGCTGGACGCCCGATCCTAGACCATTTGCCGGGCGAGGCGAACGGGCCTCCCCTCGTCATTTCGACCGAGCGAGGCGACCGGAGAAACCCGGAGTCTGTACGGAATTTTACCCGATGCGGACGCTTACTCAGGCATCCGCTTGCCGCGTCTCCAGTCCCACGGCGGGATGTACTCGCCGGCATGTATGCCTTTCTTGTCCGCCCGCGCCTGTTCCTCATCGGCAACGTACTTCTTGGAATATTTGCGGGCCGCCAACGCGTGGCCTTGCCGCACCATCCATTCGTTCAGGTCGGTGCCGTCGGGCAGATAGCAGTAGCCTATGGCTCGCCCGTACTTGCCTACCTCCGGTTCCAGCACGCACCGCACCTTTTTCTTGCCGATCAGGTTCTTCAGAGCCTTGGTGGCTTGCTTGCCGCAGGCATAGAGCTGGCCCTCGGCGTTTCTGCATTTCTGGTGCGTTTCCGGCGCATCCACGCCCTGAAAGCGGACGTCCAGCCGTATGGTGTCGCCGTCCACCACATGAGCCCTGCTGGTGACCGCTATCCTGTTGGGCCTGTCCGGATCGCGTGGAACGGTCAGGGTGCAATCGCCCTGACCGCGCTTGGGATGACGGCCGCCGCTGTCCAGACATTCCTCGATGCTCGTGTAAGGCGTGAATTCCTTCGTTCGGTCGTAGTACTGGCCGCCCGGGCAGTGGCAGATCCCGGACGACGATTTCTTCGTCAGGGCGAGTGCCTCGGAGAAGACGGCATCGATGCCGAGGAATTGAGACGCGACGACGAGCGCGACGAGGATGTGCGCAACGGGACGGACGAGCGGCTTCGCCTGGCGCCGGGCGCGTCGCCGTGAAGTCCGATTGTGAAAAGGCAACTGGAACGGGAGGAACATTCTTTTGACCTCTATTAATATTAGAAATTACTTTCGATATCCAAAGTAATGGATATCGAATATTTGACAATTACTATATTTCCGCGGGCCCGGCTACAGGCCTTCGATGCCGGCGCGGGCGGGCGGGGCGCCGCTTCCCCTCACGCTGACCCTTTCCCCGCCGGGGAGAGGGAATTCGCCCGCCGCCCCCTCCTACTTAACCTTCTCCCCTCCCGCTTGCGGGAGG
>JAJDVM010000009.1 GCA_022826125.1 Defluviicoccus sp. | reverse complement strand
CACTTCGCGCCCCGATTCGTCGACCACCCGGAACTGATGCCCTGGGAGCGGCGAGCCGCAGGCGACGACCTCGATCGCATCGCCGTGCCCGGCCGCCACCGGCACCGCGCGCGACCGCTCCGCCAGCTCGGTCCGGTCGATTCGCTCGGCGAGCAGCCCCCGCCCGGGTCGGGGAAAGGCCAGCCCCACGCTGCTCTCGGCGAGGCCGTAGACCGGGGCGAGCGCCCCGGGATCGAAGCCATGGGCCGCGAAACGCTCGCAGAACGCCCGCACCGACGCGGCCCGCACCGGCTCCGCCCCGTTGACCACGATACGGGCAGAGCTGAGGTCGAGGCCCTCGATCGCGGCGTCTTCGATCCGCCCGACGCAGAGATCGAAGGCGAAGTTGGGCGCGCCCGAAAGCGTCGCCCGCCGGGCGTGGATCTCCCACAGCCAACTCTCCGGGCGCGCCAGGAAGATCAGCGGCGACATGATCGAAACCGGCACCGCGAAATAGAGGCTGCCGAGCCATGCGCCGATCAGCCCCATGTCGTGGTAGAGCGGAAGCCAGCTCACGAATACGTCGTGGCTGGGCTCGACTTCCATCGCCCGGCCCATGGCGCGGATGTTGGCCAGCAGGTTGGCGTGGCTCAGCACCACGCCCTTCGGGTCGCCGGTGCTGCCCGATGTATACTGAAGAAAGGCGACGTCTTTCGCGTCGGGCGCCGGGGCGCCCTCCGGCCTGCCGCGTCCGCGGAGTCCCTCGACGGTCTCGATCGCACGGAGGCTCGCGACCTGCGAACGCAGAAAGGCCGCGAGAACCCGCGCCTCCGGGACGGTGATCAGCAACTCGGCTCCCGCGTTGGCGAGTATCGCGGCCTGACGGCGCAGGTGATCCGCGAGCTGCGAAGGCCGCGCCGGAGGATAGATCGGAACCGGCACGCATCCGGCGTAGAGGATCCCGAAGAAGGCGTGCAGAAACCCGGCGCAGGTGGGCAGCATCAACGCCACGCGGGAGCCCGGCATGACTCCGGCATCGAGGATGCCGCCGGAGACTGCCAGAGCCGTCTCGCGAAGCCCCGCGTAGCTGACGGTCTCGCTATGGTGTTCCCGTTCCCTGAGCCATGCGTGGACGCGGTCGGGATGCGCTTCGGCGTGCCAGTCGAGCACCTCGGTCAGGGTGGCCGCGGCGCCCGGTATCGATTCGACCGGACCCGGGGCCGAATCCGACAGGGGTGGCGGGGTCGTGCGCCGACCGCCGGCCGCTTGCATCGCGCGCCAGAGATCGGCCGGGGTTTCAGCTTCCGCCAGCATCGATCCGGGAAGGCTGACCGAGAACGTTCTCTCGATGCGCCGAAGCAGCTCGGCGCGCCCCAGACTGTCGAAACCGAGATCGTCGCCCAGCCGGCTCTCGAGGGAAACACGCGGGACATCGCGCGCGGAACGGAGCTCGCGCGACAGGGTCGCGATCAGGCCAAGCAGATGCGCCGCATCGTCGGGGCCGGTCGCGTCGCCGCGCGATCTTGTGCCGCCGTTCTCCATGGCGGGGCCAGCCTCGCATCCCCGGCCGGCCTGTCAACAGACATCCGGCGGGCGCTTCACCGAATCGGTTACGGCCCCCGGGCCCGGAAACGGTCGTCATGCCAAGCTGGCCGCCCGGCTCCGCCACGCACCTCCGATCGGCCAGGCTGACGGAGAAATCGTCAATGCAGCAGGATTCGATGGGGATCGGGCGTCGGTCAGAACTCCTCGGCGCCGTGGGCCATGACCGCCGACTTGCCGGCCATGATCTTGAGGAACAGTCCGGCCGTGTCCGGCAGGATTTTCTGGACGTAGAATCGGGCGGTCTTGAGCTTGGCCTCGTAGAACGCATCGCGGTTCGGCTTTTCCGCGGCGAGTTTGGCCATCCGGCACCACATGTAGCCGACGGCGACGAGCCCGAACATGCGGAGATAGTCCGACGCCGCCGCCCCGGCCTCTTCCGGATCGCCCAGGCCCCGCTGGGCGACGGTCAAGGTCGCCGTCTGGAGCTTTTCGAGCGCCTTTCCGAGCGGATCCACGATGTCGGCGAGCGCCGGGTCCTCCCGGTTCTCTTCGACGAAGGCGATGGCGGGATGGAAGAAGTGCCGCAGAAAGCGCCCCGCCCGCTGGGGCAGCTTGCGGCCGACGAGGTCGAGCGCCTGGATGCCGTTCGCGCCTTCGTAGATCTGGCCGATCCGCGCGTCGCGCACCAGCTGCTCCATGCCGTGCTCGCGGATATAGCCGTGGCCGCCATGGACCTGGACCGCGAGATTGGTCGCCTCGAAGCCGTAATCGGTGAAGAACGCCTTGACGATCGGGGTCATCAGCTGGACCAGCTCGTCGGCGTCCCCGCGCACGATCTCGTCGGGATGGCGGCGGGAGATGTCGAGCTGGAGCGCGACCCAGTAGGCCAGCGCCCGGGCGCCCTCGTTGAGGGCGCGGGCATTCAGCAGCATCCGCCGGACATCGGGATGGACGACGATCGGATCGGCGGCCGCCTCCGGATCGGCGGCGCCCTTCAGCGAGCGCCCCTGGCGGCGCTCCCGCGCGTAGGAGGCGGCGCTCTGATAAGCGGTCTCGCCGAGCCCGAGACCCTGCAGCCCGACACCGAGCCGTGCGCCGTTCATCATGGTGAACATGCAGCGGAGCCCCTCGTGAGGCGCGCCGATCAGGTAGCCCTCCGCCTCCTCGAAATGCATTACGCAGGTCGCCGAGCCGTGGATGCCCATCTTCTTCTCGATCGAGCCGCAGCGGACGCCGTTTGCCGGCCCGGCGGTGCCGTCCGGGTTCGTCCTGCGCTTGGGCACGAGGAACAGGCTGATCCCGCGCACGCCGGCGGGGGCGTCGGGCAGCTTCGCCAGGACAAGGTGAACGATATTCTCGGTCAGATCGTGCTCTCCGGCCGAGATGAATATCTTGGTGCCGGTAATCGCATAGCGGTCGTCCCCAATTGGCGTCGCCCGGGTGCGGATCTGCCCGAGATCGGTCCCGCAATGGGGTTCGGTCAGGCACATGGTGCCGCTCCAGCTGCCGTCGGCCAGCCGGGGCAGATAGGCTTCCTTCAGGTCGTCGGTGGCATGCGCCCCGATCAGCGCCGCGGCCCCCTTCGAGAGCAGCGGGTAGACGCCGAAGGCGAGATTGGTGGAGCAGACCATCTCGTCAAACACCACGCCGACCAGCTCGGGCAATCCCTGGCCGCCATAGTCGGGCGCGACGGTCACGCCGGCCCAGCCCGCTTCCACGAAACGGCGATAGGCTTCCTTGAAGCCCCGGGGCGTGCGCACCGCGCCGTTCTCGTAGTGGCAGCCCTCCTCGTCAGCCGAACGGTTGAGCGGCAGTAGCGTGTTCTCGCAGAGCTTCGCGCCCTCCTCGATCACGGCGTCGATCACGTCCGGCGTCGCCTCCTCATAGCCGGGCAGGGTCGCCAGCGTGCCGACATCGAGGAGCTCGTTGAGCACGAACCGCATGTCGCGGAGCGGGGCACTGTAGGTCTGCATGATCGTCTATCCGATCCGGGATTCGGCCGCGGGGCGGCACCATGCCACAGCGCCCGAGCACGCGCGATACTGGGCGTGTTCTCCCGTCGCGCGGCGTATCGCGCCTTGACGGTATTTCTCGGGGTTCCCATAGTTTCCGGCGGCGGCCCCGGGCGAACCGACGCGGCGCCGCGATGATTTCCTCGGGAAGGATCGGAGCGCATGGCACAGAGCGAAGCCCAAAACGGCGCCCACCCATGGGAAAAATCCTATCCGGCGAACGTCGACTGGCGTGCCGAGATTCCGACGGGAGCGCTTCATTCGTTGCTGGACGATGCCGCCGCCGGCTACGCCGACCGCCCGGCGATCGACTTCCTCGACCGGATCACGAGCTATGGCGAGCTCGGAGCGCTGGCGAACCGGGCGGCGGAAGGCTTCCAAAAGCTGGGCGTCGGCAAGGGCCGCAAGGTGGGCCTGCTCCTGCCCAACTGCCCGGCCGCCGTCATCTGCTATTTCGGCACCCTCAAGGCGGGCGGAACGGTGGTCAACTTCAACCCGCTTTACGCCATCGAGGAGATCAAGAAGCAGATCGAGGATTCGGAGACCGATATCCTAGTCACCCTCGACCTGTCGCTGCTCTACGACAAGGCCCGCGTCGCCCTCGACGAGACCCGCCTGAGCCATCTGGTGGTCTGCTCCATGGCGGAGATGCTGCCGCGGCTCAAGGGGTGGCTGTTCCCCATCGTCAAGCGCAAGGAGATCGCCAGCGTTCCGAGCGATTCCCGCCATGTGTCCCTGCGCGCGCTCACCGACAACGCCGGCAATCCGGCGCCGATCGAGGTCGACCCCGAAAACGACATCGCGGTGCTTCAGTACACCGGCGGCACGACCGGTACGTCGAAGGGGGCGATGCTGACCCACGCCAACCTCACCGCGAACGCCGCCCAGGCGACGATGGTGATGCCGGATGCGGAGGAAGGCGGAGAGATCATGGTCGGCGTGCTGCCGCTGTTCCACGTCTTCGCGATGACCGTGGTGATGAATTTCAGCATCCGCCTCGGCGCCAAGATGATCCTGCTGCCCCGCTTCGAGCTCGACACCGTCCTCAAGGTGATCGACAAGAAACGGCCGACCCTTTTCCCCGCGGTGCCCACCATCTACATCGCGATCAACGATCACCCCGGTGTCGCGGCGGGCAAGTGCGACCTGTCTTCCATCAAGCTCTGCCTTTCCGGCGGCGCAGCGTTGCCGCGCGAGGTCCAGGACCGGTTCCAGACGCTGTCGGGCTGCACGCTCGTGGAGGGCTACGGGCTGAGCGAGACCTCGCCGATCGCGACCTGCAACCCGACTGTTCCGGGCGGCAGCCGCGAGGGCTCGCTCGGCCTCCCGGTTCCCGGGACCGTGGTCGAGATCACCTCGATCGACGACCCGGACACGGTGTTGCCGCAGGGCGAGACCGGCGAGATCTGCATCAGCGGGCCGCAGGTGATGAAGGGCTACTGGAACCGGGACGAGGAAAACGCCAAGGCTCTCTCCGGCGGGCGCTTCCACACCGGGGACGTGGGCCATATCGACGAGGACGGCTATGTCTACCTCATAGACCGGCTCAAGGAAGTCATCATCGCGGGCGGCTACAACATCTATCCCCGCCACGTGGAGGAGGCGATCTACAAGCACCCGTCGGTGCTGGAGGTAACGGTCATCGGGGTCGACGACGCCCGCCGCCAGCAGACCGTCAAGGCCTTCGTGCGGCTGAAGGACGGCGCGAACCTGACCGCCGAGGAGCTGACGACCTTCCTCGAGGACAAGCTCTCGCCGATAGAGATGCCCAAACAGATCGAGTTCCGCGACGAGCTCCCCAAAACGATCATCGGCAAGCTGTCCAAAAAGGAGCTGGTGGCCGAAGAGACCGCCAAGCTGCGTGCGGCCGCCGATGATTCCGATTGACAGCGGCCCGGCGCCGCGCAGCGACGCACACAACACACCGCGAGGCACCCGACAATGAAACACGCCGTCATCGCAGGCTATGTCCGCTCGCCCTTCCACTTCGCCCACAAGGGCGCCCTGGTCGAGAAGCGGCCGGACGATCTCGCGGCCGAGGTGGTCTCCGCGCTGCTCGACCGGACCGGGGTCGATCCGGCGGAGATCGAGGACCTGATCGTCGGCTGCGCCTTCCCGGAAGGGGAGCAGGGCTTCAATCTCGGCCGCGTCGTCGGGCTCGTGGCGGACCTGCCGATTTCCATCGGAGGCACCACCGTCAACCGCTTCTGCGGCTCCTCGATGCAGGCGATCCACATGGCCGCCGGCGCGATCCGGATGGACGCCGGCGAAGCGTTCATCTGCGCGGGCGTGGAATCGATGAGCCGCATACCCATGGGCGGCTTCAACCCGGCGCCGAACCCGGACCTCTACGAACGCAACGAAGGGGCCTACATGTCGATGGGCGAGACCGCCGAGAACCTCGCCCGGAAATACCAGATCACCCGCGAGGAGCAGGAATCGCTCGCCGTCGCCAGCCACGCGCGGGCCGCCGCCGCCTGGGACGATGGCAAGTTTTCCGGTGAGGTGATTGCCGTCGAAACCGACGACGGCACGGTGGAGCGCGACGGCTGCATCCGGCCCGGCACGACCGTGGAAATCCTCGCCGGACTGGAGCTCGCGTTCGACGCCGAAGGCACGGTAACCGCCGGCACCTCGTCTCCGCTCACCGACGGCGCGGCCGCGGTGTTGGTCTGCACCGAGGACTTCGCGGCGCGAAACGAGCTCGCGGTGCTCGCCCGGATCAGGGCGATCGCCGTCGCCGGCTGCGCCCCGGAGATCATGGGCTACGGCCCGGTGGTCTCGTCGGTGAAGGCGCTCGACCGCGCGGGGCTGAAAATGTCCGACATCGACGTGGTCGAGCTCAACGAGGCGTTCGCGGCGCAGGCGCTTGCCTGCGTGCGGGAGCTTTCGATCGACCTCGAGTGCATGAACATCGACGGCGGGGCGATCGCGCTCGGCCATCCGCTGGGCGCCACCGGCGCGCGCATCACCGGCAAGGCGGCGCAGCTCCTTCGCCGCGAGGACAAGCGCTACGCCCTCGCCACCCAGTGCATCGGCGGCGGCCAGGGTATCTCCACGGTCCTCGAGGCCGCCTGATGCCGATCGAAAAGGCCGCCGTCGTCGGCGCCGGCCTGATGGGCGGCGCCATCGCCGCCCATATCGCCAATGCCGGCCACGATGTCGTTCTGCTGGACATCGTGGCCGGGGACGGCGGCAACCGGGACGCGCTCGCCGAGGGCGCGGTCGCGCGGATGCTCAAGGCCGATCCCGCGCCCTTCATGGACCGTGCGGACGCCAAACGCATCGTCACCGGCAACATCGAGGACCGCCTGGATCTGCTCGGCGACGCGGACTGGATCGTCGAAGCGGTAACCGAACGGGTCGAAGTCAAGCACGACGTCTATCGCCGGATCGATTCGGCGCGCAAGACGGGCTCGATCGTTTCGTCCAACACCTCGACCATCCTGTGGCGCGCGCTGACCGAGGGAATGCCGGAAAGCTTCGCGCGCAATTTCCTCATCACCCATTTCTTCAACCCGCCGCGATACATGCGGCTGCTCGAAGTGGCGGCGGGCCCCGCCGCGCGGGAGGACGCGGTAGAGGCGGTTTCCGACTTCGCGGACCGCGCGCTCGGCAAGAGCGTCGTCAGGTGCAAGGACACCCCCGGCTTCATCGCCAACCGCATCGGCACCTACTGGCTGGTCGCGGCCATCGGAGCGGCGCTGGAAGACGGGATTACCGTGGAGGAAGCGGACGCGCTGCTGGGCCGGCCCATCGGCGTGCCGAAGACCGGCGTCTTCGGTCTGATAGATCTCGTAGGTCTGGACCTGATGCCGCTCGTCGGCCGCAGCCTTACGCAGTCGTTGCCGGCCGAGGATCCGTTGCGCGCCATCTACGTCGAGCCGGAAATCGTCGCCTCGATGATCGCCGACGGCTACACCGGGCGCAAAGGCAAGGGCGGGTTCTACAGGCTCGACCCGGAATCGAAGAAAAAGGAAAAGCAGGCGATCGACCTGCGATCGGGCGAATACGCCGCCGCCCGGCGCCCGCGGCTGGCGAGCATCGAGGAGGCCGGGGGCTCTCTCCGCGCCCTGCTCGACTTTCCCGACAGGACCGGCGCCTATGCCTGGAAAGTGATGTCGGGGACGCTCGGCTACGCCGCCGGGCTGGTGCCGGAGATCGCCGACGACGTCGAGGCGGTCGATCGGGCCATGCGCCTCGGTTACAACTGGAAACGCGGCCCCTTCGAGCTCATCGACGACCTCGGCGCGGAGTGGTTCGCCGGAAAGCTCGCCGCCGAACGCAGGGACGTGCCTCCGCTCCTCCGGGCAGCGGTCGACGGCGGCGGGTTCTACCGGGTCGCGGAGGGTCGTCACGACCGGCTGAGCGACGGCGGCCGCTACCGCCCGATAACACGCCCCGAGGGGGTGCTCCTCCTCTCCGACATCAAACGGACCGGAACGCCGCTGGCGCGCAGCGGGTCCGCGAGCCTGTGGGATATCGGGGACGGAGTCGCCTGCCTCGAATTCCACTCGAAGATGAACGCCCTCGACACCGAGATCATGGCGCTGATCGGCAAGTCGATTGAGATCGTCGAAGGCAGGATGAAGGCGCTGGTGATCCACAACGAGGGCAGCAACTTCTCGGTCGGGATGAACCTCGGCGTCGCCCTCTTCGCCGTCAATGTGGGTGCCTGGCCGATGATCGAAGAGGCGGTCAGGCAAGGCCAGGAAGTCTTCAAGGCGCTCAAGTTCGCGTCGTTCCCTGTGGTCGGCGCGCCTTCGGGGATGGCGCTCGGCGGCGGCTGCGAAATCCTTCTGCACTGCGACGCGGTGCAGGCCTACGCCGAGAGCTATATGGGGCTGGTGGAAGCGGGTGTCGGGATCGTGCCCGGATGGGGCGGCTGCAAGGAGATGATGCTGCGCGGGCTGACCGGCGGCCGATCCGGATTCGGAGGCTCGATGCCGACGATCTCGAAAGTCTTCGAGACCATCGGCCTCGCCAAGGTGTCGCGCTCCGCGAAGGAGGCCCGGAAGCTCGGGTTCCTGAGAGAGGGCGACGGAATCAGCGCCAACCGCGACCGCCTGCTGGCCGATGCCAAGGCGAGGGCTCTGGCCCTGGCGGAGGACTACGCGCCGCCGGAGCCGGCGACGGTCAGGCTGCCCGGCAAGACCGG
>JAJDVM010000027.1 GCA_022826125.1 Defluviicoccus sp. | reverse complement strand
ACATCGGCCTTGCGGTTGCGCCCGGACGCGGGGTCGATCACCCGCCCGCCCCGGAGGATCAGGTCGTAGCGTCTGGTCCGGCCCGCCATTCGCGCCTCCCGTTCAGCGCCGCGCGTAGTGGCTTTCCACGTACTCGTCGACCAGCTTCTGGAATTCCCGCGCGATACCCTTGCCGCGCAGCGTAACCGCCTTCTTGCCGTCGATGAAGACCGGCGCGGCGGGTTCCTCGCCGGTGCCGGGCAGGCTGATCCCGATATTGGCGTGCTTGCTCTCGCCGGGGCCGTTGACGATGCAGCCCATCACCGCGACGTTCATCGTCTCCACGCCGGCATATTCCTCGCTCCATTCAGGCATCCGCCCGCGCACGTAATCCTGGATCTCCTCGGCGAGCTCCTGAAAGACGGTGCTGGTGGTGCGCCCGCAGCCTGGGCACGCGGCCACCAGAGGCACGAAGGCGCGCAGCCCCATGGTCTGCAGGATCTCCTGCGCCACGACCACCTCGCGGGTCCGGTCGCCGCCGGGCTCGGGCGTCAGCGAGATGCGGATGGTGTCGCCGATCCCCTCCTGCAACAGCACCGCGAGCGCCGCGGTCGAAGCGACGATGCCCTTCGAGCCCATCCCCGCCTCGGTGAGGCCGAGATGGAGCGCATAGTCGCACTGCCGGGCGAGCTCGCGGTAGACCGCGATCAGGTCCTGCACCGCGGAGACCTTGCAGGAGAGCACGATCCTGTCGGCGCCGAGACCGAGCTCGCGGGCGCGCTCGGCGCTGCCGACGGCGGAGGCGACGAGCGCCTCCCGGGTCACCCCGGCCGCGTCCTTCGGCTCCCTGCGCCGTGCGTTCTCGTCCATCAGCCCGGCCAGCAGCTCCTGGTCGAGGCTGCCCCAGTTGACCCCGATGCGGACCGGGCGGTCGTATTTCAGCGCGACCTCGATCATCGTCGCGAACTGGGTGTCGCGCTTGGCGCGGAAGCCGACATTGCCCGGGTTGATCCGGTACTTGGCGAGCGCTTCCGCGCAGGCCGGGTGATCGGTCAGCAGCTTGTGGCCGATATAGTGGAAGTCGCCCACCAGCGGGACGTCGACGCCCAGCCGGTCGAGCGCGTCCCGGATGCGCGGCACCGCTTCCGCCGCCTCGGCGCGGTCGACCGTGATGCGGACGATCTCCGACCCCGCGCGGGCGAGCGCCGCCACCTGCGCCGTGGTGCTCTCCACGTCGGCGGTGTCGGTATTGGTCATCGACTGCACGACGATCGGACGGTCGCCGCCGATCGGCACGCCTCCCACGGTTACGGGAACGGACTTGCGGCGCGGCGCCGGCGCGTCACCTGGGGACATCGACTGGATTCTCCGACGTTCAGCGGCATGCGTAAGGTTGTCCCCACGGCGTCTCCGGTCAAGCGCGGGAGTGGGTAGGCAATCGGAGCCCGATCCCGAGCTGTCGCCCCGGCTCAAGGCCGGGGTGACAGTGGAGCGTGGACGGACGGGGCGCCGCGTTTGGTGTACGAGTAGGTTCCGATACCAGAAAGACACAGCGCATGTCCGACCGACTTCCCCCCGCCGCCGCCCGAAAGCCTGTCACGGCGACCCTGCACGGCATCTCCCGGCGGGACGAGTACGCCTGGCTCAAGGATCCCGACTGGCAGCGCGTGATGCGCGACCCCGCGGTCCTCGACCCGGAAATCCGCGCCTATCTGGAGGCCGAGAACGCATACAAGGATGCCTTTCTCGCTCCTTACGCCGATCTTCGCTCCGCGCTCTACGACGAGATGCGCGGGCGCATCAAGGAGGACGACAGCACCGTTCCGGCGCCCGACGGGAGCTGGCTCTACTATGTCCGCTATGTCGAGGGCGGCGAACACCCGGTCCATTGCCGGGTGCCGCGCGACGACGAAACGGCGGAAGAGGTCCTGCTCGACGGCAACCGGGAGGCGGAAGGCGAGACCTACTTCCGCACCTTCGCCTGCCGGCACAGCCTCGACCATCGCCGCCTCGCCTATTCGACCGACGTCAACGGGTCGGAGCGCTACCGGATCTTCGTTCGCGACATCGCGTCGGGAGAGATCGTCGACGGCCCGATCGAAGACGCGCGCGGCGACGTCGTCTGGGCCAATGACGGGGCGACCGTGTTCTACACCGTCATCGACGACAATCACCGGCCCTGGCAGGTCCGCCGCCACCGCGTCGGCGACGGCGGCGAGGACGCGGTGGTTTACGAGGAGGCCGATCCCGGATTTTTCGTCGGCATCGGCAAGTCGGAGAGCGGCCGGTTCGTCATCGTCTCCGCGCACGACCACACCACGTCGGAAGTCCGGCTGATCGATGCGGACACGCCCGGGGGCGAACCGCGCGTCGTCGCGCCGCGCGATCCCGGGGTCGAGTACGACGTCGCCCATCGCGGCGACCGGCTGTTCATCCGGACCAACGCCGACGGAGCGGTCGACTTCAGGATCGCCACCGCGCCCCTGGACGCGCCGGAGCGCGCGAACTGGACCGGCTGGCTGGCGCACGAGGAGGGCGTCTATGTGCGCGGGCAACGCGTCTTCGCGGGCCATCACGTGCGGCTGGAGCGCGCGGACGGCCTCCCGCGCATCGTCGTCACCGATCTCGCGAGCGGAGAAGCGCACGAGATCGCCTTCGACGAGGAAGCCTACGACCTGTCGCTCCTGCCCGGGTATGAGTTCGACACCGCGACGCTCCGCTTCGTCTACAGCTCGATGACGACGCCCGACCGGACCTTCGACTACGACATGGCGAGCCGGGAACGGACCCTGCGCAAGACCCGGGAGGTGCCGAGCGGGCACGATCCCGACGACTACGTCACCCGCCGGCTGACCGCGGCCGGCCATGACGGCGCGCGGATTCCGGTTTCCGTCCTGCACCGACGCGACACCCCGCTCGACGGCACCGCGCCGCTCCTGCTCTACGGCTACGGCGCCTATGGCCATTCGATCCCGGCGTCGTTCTCGACCAACCGGCTGAGCCTCGTCGACCGCGGCTTCGTCTACGCGATCGCGCATATCAGGGGCGGGGCGGATCGCGGTTACGGCTGGTACCTCGACGGCAAGCGCGAGAAGAAGCCCAACACCTTCTCGGACTTCATCGCCGCCGGCGAACGCCTGATCGCGGAGGGTTACACGGCAAAGGGCCGGATCGCGGCCCATGGCGGGAGCGCGGGCGGGATGCTGATGGGGGCGGTCGCCAATTTGAGGCCCGATCTGTTCGCCGCGATCCTCGCCGAGGTGCCGTTCGTCGACGTGCTCAACACGATGTGCGACGCGGATCTGCCGCTGACCCCGCCGGAATGGCCGGAATGGGGCAATCCGATCAAGGACGAGGCGGCCTACCGGCTGATCGCGTCCTACTCGCCCTACGACAACGTCGCCGCCCGCGATTACCCGGCGATCTTCGCGACCGGCGGGCTGACCGACCCGCGGGTCACCTATTGGGAGCCGGCCAAATGGGTGGCGCGGCTGCGCCGGCTGAAAACGGGGGACAACCCGGTCCTGCTCCACACCAACATGGAGGCCGGCCACGGCGGCGCGTCGGGCCGCTTCGACCGGCTGGTCGAGGTGGCGATGGTCTATGCGTTCGCCATCGCCGTCACCACGACGCGATAACGGCAAGCAGCGCCAGGATTTCGGCGAGCGCGAGCACCGCCGGCGGCGCCCGGTCCGCGGCGGCGCCGGGACGCCGCGCGGCGAACACGACGACTCCGGTCGCGGCACCCGCGAGGATCACGGCCGCGAGCCATCCCTGGGGCAGGACCAGAAGCGAAATCGCCGCCGCGATGGCGAGCCCGGCGGCGACGGGTCTGATCGGCAGCCTCGGTTCCGCCGCCGCCTCGTCTTCGGGCGCCCCGTGGAGAGCGGCGAGCTGGCAGGCATAGCCGATCGCGGCGGCGCCGATCAGCACTCCTCCCACCGCCCCGGTTCCCGCGGCCGCCGCGATCGCGGTCGCGCGGAACAGGACCACCATGGCCAGCGCGATCAGCGTCCGCTCGGCGCCGGGCGCATCCTCTTCGCCGCGGGGCGAGACGAGCGATCCCGCGGCCCGCGCGAGCGCGCGCTCGGGTCCCGCGCCGGTGACGGCGATCGAGGCGGCCAGCGCGACGACCGCCGCGACCCCGTGCGCCAGACCCAGCCCCTGGGCGGCGAGCCA
>JAJDVM010000028.1 GCA_022826125.1 Defluviicoccus sp. | reverse complement strand
AGGCTCGCGTTTACTTCACGTTATCAGGGAAACGCGGTTCCCCGGCTGGCGCGAGACGCGGCCCGCCAACTCCAATTCCAGCAGGACCGTCTGCACCGAAGCGGCAGACAATTGGCATTCGCGAACCAGTTCGTCAACCGTCAGCGGGGCATGGCCGAGACGGGAGACCACGATCCCCCGGGCGCTATCGTCCACCTCATCGGAGGACGGAGTATCGGGTTCGGCGGCGATCTCGGGCGGCCGGCGGACCGGCCGCGCCATGCCTTCGATCGCCGCCAGCACGTCTTCCGCGTTCGCCGCCAGCACCGCTCCCTGGCGCAGCAGATCGTTGGGTCCGGCGGCGCGCGGGTCGAGCGGCGAGCCCGGAACCGCGAAGACGATCCGCCCCTGCTCGTTGGCGAGGCGGGCGGTGATGAGCGAGCCCGAGCGGAGATTGGCCTCGACCACGACCACGCCCAGAGAAAGGCCGGAGACGATCCTGTTGCGCGGCGGGAAATGACGCGCGGTCGCCACGGTGCCGAGGGGCTGGTCGGAGACCACCGTGCCTTCCTCGACGAGCCGGCGGTAGAGCCCCTCGTTCTCGCGCGGGTAGGGCATGTCGACGCCTCCGGCGAGCACCGCCACCGAGCCCGTCGCCAGCGATCCCTCGTGCGCCGCGGTGTCGATGCCGCGTGCCATGCCCGAGATCACCACCACGCCCGCCGCGCCGAGATCGGCGGCGAGCTTGCGCGCGAACCTGCGTCCCGCGGCCGAGCCGTTCCGCATACCCACCATGCCGACCGCCGGTCCCGCCAGCCGCGCGGCGTCGCCCAGCACCGAGAGCGCCGGCGGCGGGTCGGGGATCGCGGCCAGCGCCTCCGGATATTCCGGGTCTCCGGCAAATACCATCCTGCCGCCGAGCGCTTCGAGCGCGGCGAGCTCGGCCTCGGCGTCCCGAGCGCTGCCGGGTGCGAGCGGCCGCCGCCGCCCGCCGCGCGCGGACATCCCGGGCATCCCCTCCAGCGCCTCGGCGGCGGTCCCGAAATGCGCCATCAGGCGCTGCCAGGTGCGGGGCCCGACGCCCTCGCTCCGCGCGAGCCTCAGCCGCGCGATCCGGTCGGCATCCCCGGTCATTCGCGGCCGCCGCCGATGCGGGGCTCGGTTCCGGTCAGCAGGCGGCGGATATTCCCCGCGTGGCGCAGCCAGATCAGCGCCGCCATCAGGATGGAGAACTCCGTCTTCTGGGGATCGGCGAACTGCCAGAGCCAGACCGGCGCGAGTGCGAAGGAGACCAGGGCGGAGAGCGAGGAGTAGCGGGCGATCCCGGCCACCGCCAGCCAGGTGGCGCAAGCCAGCGCGCCGGCCGGCCATGAGAGGCCGATCAGGATGCCGAGCCCGGTCGCCACGCCCTTTCCGCCCCTGAAGCGGAGCCAGACCGGAAACAGGTGGCCCACGAGCGCGCCCAGCGCCGCCACGATGGCGATGTCCGGGCCCCAGCGCATCGCGATCAGGACCGCCGCCGCGCCCTTGCCCGCGTCGAGCAGCAGGGTCACCGCGGCGAGCGGCTTCGATCCGGTCCGGAGCACGTTGGTCGCGCCGATATTGCCCGACCCGATCTGGCGGATGTCGCCCAGCCCGGCGAGCCGGGTCAGGATCAGCCCGAACGGGATCGACCCCAGCAGATAGGCGAGAACGAACGCCGCCCCGAGATAGGGCGCGGCATGCTCCCAGCTGATCGGATAGATCATCCGACCGCGGCGTCCCGGCTATTCGGCGGCCTGCCCGATCTGTTCTTCGGGCGTCGCCTTTTCCATCGAGAACAGCTCCTCGACGCTCACGTAGTCCATGTAGCCGAGCCGTCCGATCGGGCGGATTCTGGCGACGTCCAGAAGCCCGTCGGCGGTCAGCGCGCCGTCGTCGATATGGACGCCGACGACTTCGCCGATCACCACCTTGTGCGCCGCCCGCGGCGTCCTTCCGGGAAGGTCGAGGGTTTGGTAGTGGCGGCACTCGAAGTGCACCGGCGCGCCTTTGACCCGGGGCGGCCGGACCAGGCTCGACGGCAGCGGCTCGAGCCCCGCGGCCGCCAGCTCGTCCACGCCCCGCTCGACGATCAGGGCGGACAGGTTCATCGCCTGCCGCTGATCCCAGGTCGCCATGTTGTAGACGAACTCGCCGGTCTGCTCGATGTTCTGCACCGTGTCCTTGTGCGCGGAATCCTGGTGCATCCCCGAGGAAAACAGCACGTAGGGCGGGTTGTAGCTCAGCATGTTGAAGAAGCTGAACGGCGCCAGATTGACCGCGCCGTCGGCGTCCACGGTCGAGATCCAGCCGATCGGCCTCGGGACGACGCACGCCTTCAGCGGGTTGAAGGGAAGGCCGTGGTCGTTGTTTCGGGGTTCGTAATACATGCTGCCTCGTCGGTTGGTGCGCCGGCGCGATTATCGGGCCTCGCGCGCGGATTGGAAAGCGCCAGGCGGGGCGTCTATGGTCCGGGCCGCGAGACCGGATCCGGGGAGGGGGCGCATTCATGGCACTCGGCAACGAGATCGTCGTCGGCACGTCGATCAACAACACCATGGGGATCACCGGGAAGTCCTACGACCTGCTGCAACTGCTGCACGCCGCGCGCGAGGCCGAGGCGATGGGATTCGACGCGGTCTGGGTGCACGACGCGCTCGGCGGCCGCCGGACGACCGCGGCCTATTGCCCGATCGGCGCGCTGACCGCGGCGGCGGCGCAGACCGACCGCATCAAGCTCTGCACCGGTATCCTGATTCCCCAGATCCGCAACCCGGTCCACGTCGCCCAACAATGGGCAACGCTGTGGGAGGTCTCGGAAGGGCGCGCGGTCCTCGGCGCCGGCACCGGGGCGGGCAAGTCGACGATCTTCAAGCGCCAGTTCGACGCGCTGGTCGCGGTGCGCGGCCCGAACAAGGACGCGCTGCAGCCCGGCCAGTTCTTCGCCCGACGCACCGCGCTGTTCGCCGAATGCCTCGACGTGATGAACCGGCTCTGGACCGAGGACAAGTTCGCCTATGACGGCGAGTTCTTCTCCTTCGGCGAGATGACGCTCGGCATCGCGCGGCCCGCCGAGAAGCCGCCGATCCTGGTCGGCGGCGGCATCTATATCCCGATCGACGGCGTCGGCGCCCACCACTACACCTGGAACGAGAAGGTCGCGGGCACGCTGATGATGGGCCCGAAGATCCGCCGCGTGATCGCGGAGCAGGGCGAGGGCTGGCTCGCCGTCCACCCGGTCCCCGAGGAGTACCGCGACATCTGGGCCGACATCGGGCGGATCGCGGACGATTCCGGGAAGGGGCCGGGATCGGGCGCCGCCTACGGCGGTCCGACCGTCAAGGGCATGAACTGGTTCGCCAATTGCGACGACGACCCCCGCAAGGCGTGGGAAGGCGTCCAGAACCAGCTCACCGATTTCCACGGCCCGCCGCCCGGCAAGGACAAGGCCTCGCCCGACCTCGTCGACCGCTGGGCGCTGTCCGGCACCGGCGAAGAGATGGCCGAGAAGATCAACCGCTACATCGATCTCGGCGTCACCGTGTTCCAGCTGGTGATCGCCTCGCCCGACCAGCTCGGCATGATGCGCAAGATCGCCGAAGAGGTGCTGCCCCACGTCAAGCGCGAGGTGGCCGTGCACTGAGGGCACACTCGTCATTTCGACCGAGCGCAGCGAGCGGAGAAATCTTCCCGCCCGGGTGCCGTGCGTTCGAGGCGAGAAGATTTCTCCGCTCCGCCTCCCTTCGGTCGGCTCCGGTCGAAATGACGGAAAGTGGATGCGCTACGCCTCGAACGTGCCGTCGATCAACACGAAGCACATGAAGCAGGGGGCGTCCGTGCGGTTCGACCAGGCGTGGTTGGTGCCGCGCTGCACGCAGACGTCGCCCGCCTTCATCAGCACCTCCGAATCGTCGAGGACGAGCCAGATCTCGCCTTCGAGGCAGATCGCGTAGTCGATCGTCTCGGTCCGGTGCATCAGCGGATGGGGCGGGTTCTCCGACGTGTCCGCGGCATGCGCGGCGCCGAACTGGGTGAAGCTCGCATGGGCCGCGTCGCGGTCGATATTGTCGATCCAGTCCTTCTCCGGCGGGAACTCGATCACCCGGCAGACCGACCCGTTGGGCGGCGGCTCCAGCGCGATGCGGCCGTCCACGGTCTCTTCCTGGCTCATCAGGTGGGCCGGCGATTCGTTCATCCGCCAGATATTGTTGATCTGCACGCCCGGGCGGTGCTCCGGCGTGAACACGTTGGGCGTCGTCCCGTCGGCGATGACGATGGCCTTCCCGTTCTCGTCATGGCCGGTCACGATTCGTCTGATATCTCTTGGCATCCGTGCTCTCCTTTCAGCCGTTTTCCGATAGGTTGCGAAGGCGCTCCAGCGCGCCCTGGAGGATGTAGGCCGCTGCGAGCCGGTCGACCGCCGCCGCCCGCTTGCGGCGCGACAGGTCGGCCTCGATCATCGTCCGCGTCACCGCGGCGGTCGACAGGCGCTCGTCCCAGAAGGCGAGCTCGACATCGCGCAGGGCGAGCAGATTGGCCGCGAATTGCCGCACCGACTGACAGCGCCGTCCCTCGCTCCCGTCCATGTTGACCGGCAGGCCGACCACCAGCCCGTCCGCGTCGTGCTCGTCTGCGAGCGCGAACACGCGCCGCGCGTCGGCCGAGAATTTGGTCCTCCGGATCGTCTCCAGCGGCGAGGCGACGGCAAGCGCGGTCGTGCCGACGGCGAGCCCGACGGTCTTGTCCCCCACATCGAGCGCCATCAGCCGCGATTTCGTCGCGAGCGCCTCGATTTCGACGACCGGCACCTCTCCTCCCACCCCGTTCCGTGGCGCCGCTGTCATATACGGGGACGCGCGCGCGTGCCAGCTTGCCGGGCCGGTTGGCCGGAGGTAGTTTCCCGCGACCCCGGCCCATCCCCCGGCTTCGGAGAGCGAGACATGGCCGTCGATACCGACACCGTGCGCCGCATCGCGATGCTCGCGCGGTTGAACGTGCCCGAGGACGAGCTCGACGGCCTCGCCCGAGAGTTGAACAAGATCCTGAACTGGATGGATTTGTTGAACGGGGCCGACACCGACGGCGTCGCCCCGATGACGGCGGTCAAGCCGATGCCGCTTCGCCAGCGCGCGGACGCGGTGACCGAGGGCGGGATCGCCGAGGACCTGGTCGCCAACGCGCCGGAGGCGGCGGGCGCGTTCTTCACCGTTCCCAAGGTTATCGAGTGATGGCCGACCGGGCGCTCACCGACCTCACCATCGCGGAGGCGCGCGACCGGCTCGGCAACGGCGACATCTCGGCGCGCGAGCTCGCCGAGGCGCATATCGAGGCGATCGCCGAGACGCGCGCGCTGAATGCCTATATCACCGAGACGCCGGAGCGCGCGGTCGCCGACGCCGACGCCTCGGACGCGCGTCGGAGGCGGGGGGAATGCGGCGCCCTGGACGGCATTCCGCTCGGCATCAAGGACCTGTTCTGCACCGAAGGCGTCATGTCGACCGCGGCCTCCGGCATCCTCGACGGGTTCGTGCCGCCCTACGAATCGACGGTGAGTGCAAAGCTGTTCGACGCCGGTGCGGTGATGCTCGGCAAGCTCAACCTCGACGAGTTCGCCATGGGCTCGTCCAACGAGACCAGCCATTTCGGCCCGGTCGAGAATCCCTGGCGCCGGGAAGGCGACAACCGCCCGCTGGTGCCCGGCGGGTCCTCGGGCGGCTCCGGCGCGGCGGTGGCCGCCAGGCTCTGCCTGGGCGCGACCGGCACCGACACCGGCGGCTCGATCCGCCAGCCGGCGGCGTTCTGCGGCGTGGTCGGCGCCAAGCCGACCTACGGGCGCTGCTCGCGCTGGGGGATCGTGGCGTTCGCGTCCTCGCTCGATCAGGCCGGCCCGATCGCCCGCACGGTCCGCGACACGGCGATCATGCTGGGCGCGATGTCGGGGTTCGATCCCAAGGATTCGACGTCCGTGGATATCGAGGTGCCCGATTTCGAGGCGACGCTGGAGGACGGGGTCGCCGGTCTGAAGGTGGGAATCCCGGCTGAGTATTCGCTCGACGAGACGCCGGACGATATCCGGGCGCTGTGGGACGAGGGAATCGCCTGGCTCAGGGACGCCGGCGCCGAGCCGGTCGAGGTCAGCCTGCCGCACACCGCCTACGCGCTGCCCGCCTATCACCTGATCGCCCCCGCCGAGGCGTCGTCCAATCTCGCGCGCTACGACGGGGTGCGCTACGGGCAGAGGGTCGACGGCGAGGACCTGATCGACACCTATGCGAGGACGCGGGGCGCGGGGTTCGGCGCCGAGGTGCGCCGCCGCATCCTGATCGGGACCTACGCGCTGTCCGCCGGTTACTACGACGCCTACTACCTCAAGGCCCAGAAGGTGCGGACGCTGGTGGCGCGGGATTTCGAG
>JAJDVM010000264.1 GCA_022826125.1 Defluviicoccus sp. | reverse complement strand
GAGGCGCGTGTCGCGGAGCTGGAGGCGGCGCCCGGGATCGGCTGCGTCGTCGTCAGGGGCGCCGGCGGGCGGGCCTTCTCGACCGGTCTCGACATGTCGCGCTTCGCGGAAGAGCGCCGCGATCCCGCCTCGGCGCGGGGCTACAGCGAGGCGACCGAGCGGGCGGCGGGCCGGCTCGGCGCGCTTCCGATGCCCACGGTCGCGATGATCGAGGGCTATTGCATGGGGAGCGGCGTCGATATCGCCTGCCGATGCGACTTGCGCGTCGCCGCCGACGATGCCCTGTTCCGGGTGTCGCCGAGAACCATCGGGCTCTTCCTCGATACCGGCTTCGTCGCCGCCATGCTCAAGGTCATCGGCCGCGCCCGAACCCTTGAGCTCGTTCTCGAGGGCCGCACCTACGATGCGGATGCGGCCGTGGCGATGGGGCTCGTCGGTCGGGTCGTGCCGGCGTCGGAACTGGAGAGCGAGACCCGCGCGCTCGCCGCCAGGCTGGCGGAGGCCTACGCCGCGATCAGCTCGAACCGGTCGACGTCGACCAGCCCGTAATCGGTGATCTTGAGGTGCGGGATCACCGGGAGAGGCAGGAACGCGAGCTGCAGCAGCGGCTCTTCGAGCGGGCAACCGAGCGCCTTCACCCCCTGGCGTAGCGCGCGCAGGCCGTCGCGCACCTCCTCGAAGGGCCGGTCGCTCATCAGCCCTGCCACCGGCAGCGGCAGCTCGGCGACGACCTGCCCGTCGGCGACCGCGACGAAGCCCCCCTGAATCTCGATCAGACGGTTGATCGCCGCCGCCATGTCGGCGTCGTTGCACCCGACGGTGATCGCGTTGTGGCTGTCGTGCCCGACGCTGGAGGCGAGCGCGCCGCGCCTGAGTCCGAATCCCTTGACGAAACCGCGCCCGACATTGCGGTTCTTGCCGTGACGCGAGAAGACGCAGACCTTGAGCACGTCGGCATCGAGGTCGCGCTCCCTGAGCCCGTCCGCGTAGGGCAGCGTGAGGGTGAGGTGCTCGGTCAGCACCGTCCCCGGGACGAGGCCGATCACCGGGCCGGTCGGGCCGCCGGACGGAATGGCGAAGGCGCTCTCGTCCACCGGGTCGAGCTTGACCGAGCCGTACCCGACGGGCTCGCGTGCTCCGGCCCGGTCGGGGAAAGTGTCTTCCGTGACGAGCGCGCCGGAGCGGATGACGCTCCTGACCCGGCAGGTTTCGAGGTCGTCGAGAAGGACGAGATCGGCGCGGTAGCCCGGCGCGACCAGCCCCCGGTCGTTGAGCCCGAACCCCTTGGCCGCCGACCAGGTCGCCGAGCGGTAGGCCGCCGCCGCCGGGGCGCCGGCTGCGATCGCGGTCCGGATCACATGGTCGAGATGGCCTTCCTCGGCGATGTCGAGAGGGTTGCGGTCGTCGGTGCAGAACGCGATGAAGGGCGCGCTCGCGTCGGTGAGCAACGGCGCCAGGGTCGCCACGTCCTTGCACGCGCTGCCGTCGCGGATCAGCACCTGGAAGCCCTTCTTCAGTTTTTCCGCCGCCTCGGCGACGTTGGTGCTTTCGTGGCAGTTGTGAATGCCGCACGCGGCGTAGGCGTTCAGCTGATAGCCCGAGAGCAGCGGCGCGTGGCCGTCGATATGCGCGCCTTCGAAAGCGATGAGCTTGTCGAGGGTGGGGCCGTCATGGGCGAAGACGTCGCCGAAGCTCATGAACTCGGCGAGGCCGATCACCGGTTCGCGGTCGCGATAGCGCAGGAGATCCTCCGCCTCCAGCCGGGCGCCGGCGGTCTCCAGCGAGGTCGAGGGCACGCAGCTCGAAAGCTGGACCCTGAGGTCCATTGCCAGATCGCCCGCGGAATCGAGGAAATACTCCAGCCCCTCGGCGCCCAGCACGTTGACGATCTCGTGCGGGTCGCAGACCGCGGTGGTCGTTCCCCTGGGGAGGACGCAGCGGTCGAATTCCGCCGGGGTCACGACGCTGCTCTCGACGTGGACGTGGGTGTCGATGAAGCCTGGCACGACCACCACGCCGCGCCCATCGACGGTCACCCTCCCGTCGTAGCTCTCGTGCGTGCCGACGACGATCTCGCCCGCGACCGCGACATCGCCCTCCTCCAGCGCGCCGGTGGCAAGGTTGAGGATACGGGCATGCTTGATGACGAGGTCGGCCGGCCGGCGGCCGAGCGCCTTGTCGATGCGCGCCGCGAGCGATTCCCTCGTCAGCGCCATGTGCGGACCGCGGTCAATACGGCACCTTGTCCGGCTTTTCTTCCCATTCGCGAAACGCGTCGGCGGCCTCGTCCGCCAGCACCCGGCTCATCGGAACCGCCCGGCGTTCGGGAGGGAGCGGGATCTCGCGATAGATGTGGTCGTCGTCGAACCCGATACGCGCCGCGTCCTCGCGGGTGTTGGCATAGAAGATCCGGTCGAGCCGGGCCCAGTAGATCGCCGCCAAGCACATCGGGCAGGGCTCGCAGGAGGTGTAGATATCGCAGCCTTCGAGCGAGAACGTGCCCAGCGCGGCGCAGGCGGCGCGGATCGCGACGACCTCCGCATGGGCGGTCGGATCGTTGTCCGACGTGACCCTGTTGAAGCCCTCGGCGATCACCGCTCCGTCGCGAACGATCACGGCGCCGAACGGGCCGCCGCGATCGGCGCGCATCGTGTCGACGGAGAGCCCGATCGCCCGCCGCATATGCCGTTCCTCGGCCATCGCCCCGCCCGGCACCGGCGCCGGGCGCGCCCTAGCGCGGCTGCGGCACGATCCGGAGATAGGGCCTCGGCGCGTCCCAGCCGTCGGGGAACATCTCCTTCGCGGCGGCGTCGGATACCGCCGGCAGGATGATGCAGTCGTCTCCGTCCTTCCAGTTGACCGGGGTGGCGACCGAGTGCTGCGCGGTCAGCTGGATCGAGTCGAGCAGGCGCATCACCTCGTCGAAATTGCGGCCGGTGCTCATCGGATAGGTAAGCATGGCCTTGATCTTCTTGTCCGGCCCGATCACGAAGACCGAGCGGACGGTCGCGTTGTCGGCGGCGGTGCGGCCTTCCGACGTATCGCCCGCGCCCTCGGGGAGCATGTCGTAGAGCTTGGCGACGTTGAGCTCGGGATCGCCGACCAGCGGGTAGGTTACGGCGTGGCCCTGGGTCTCCTCGATGTCCTTGAACCATTCCTTGTGGCTGCCGACCGGATCGACGCTCACGCCGAGGATCTTGGTGTTGCGCTTCGCGAACTCGGACGCCAGACCGGCCATGTAGCCGAGCTCCGTCGTGCAAACAGGGGTGAAATCCTTGGGGTGCGAGAACAGGATCGCCCAGCCGTCGCCGATCCAGTCGTGGAAATCGATCGTCCCTTCGGTGGTCTCGGCGGTGAAATTGGGGGCTTCGGCGTTGATTCGCAGCGTCATCTGTTCCTCCTTCGATCCGGCCGGCGCGGCGCGGCTTCCTTGCCGCCCGTCCCGCATTGCAAACGCTCGTGCACTACTTAGTACGCCGGGACGCCGGGGGCCATATCCTCACATGCGATCACGAAATATTGGCTATCGCGGCCGGGCAGCGTCCGTTATACGATCCTGTTCCTTTCGGGAAGAGCCCAAGCCACATGAGGGTAGAACCCGCCTCGGTCGAGGCCGCCGCGCCGCGCGGCACCAAGTTTCGCCACCCGGACGTTACGGCGGACGGCGACAGGCGCGCCTCGGTCGCGCTCGACGCGCTCCGGACCCTGTGGTTCAACACCGGCACGCTGTGCAATCTGACTTGCCGCAACTGCTATATCGAGTCGAGCCCGACCAACGACCGCCTCGCATACCTGCCGCTTGCCGACGTGGCGCGCTTCCTCGACGAGATCGCCGAGACCGGACTGCCGACGCGGGAAATCGGGTTGACCGGCGGCGAGCCCTTCATGAACCCGGATATCGCGCCGATCGTCGAGACCTGCCTCGAACGCGGGTTCTCCGTCCTGGTGTTGACCAACGCGATGCGCCCGATGATGAAGCGCGCCGGGGATCTGATCCGGCTCAAGGAGGCCCACGGCGACCGGCTGGCCATCCGCGTCTCGCTCGACCATTACGGGCAGGCGCTCCACGAGATGGAGCGGGGCGAGAGGTCCTGGAAGCCATCCATCGAAGGCTTCGCCTGGCTGGCGGAGAACGGTTTCAACGTCCATGTCTGCGGCCGCACCTGCTGGAACGAACCGGAGGAATCGCTCCGCGCCGGATTCGCGCGGCTGTTCGCCGACCGCGGAATCGAGTTCGACGCCTACGATCCGGTCAAGCTCACCCTGCTGCCCGAGATGGACGAGGCCGCCGACGTGCCGGAGATCAGCGAACGGTGCTGGGACATACTCGGCGTCTCGCCGGGTGCCATGATGTGCGCGAGCCAGCGCATGGTGGTCAAGCGCAAGGGCGAGCCGGCGAGCGTGGTCTCCTGCACGCTCCTGCCCTACGAGAAAGAGTTCGACCTCGGCCGCAGCCTCGCCGAAGCGTCCGGCGAGGTGAAGCTCAACCATCCCCACTGCGCCCGGTTCTGCGTCCTCGGCGGAGGGGCCTGCAGCCGGGGCTGAGGCGTTGCGGTCCCGTCCGGGGCGTGGTTTGCTTGGGCCTTCGCCCCCTGAAGCGAGGCAGACATGCCGATCGCCGATGTCGACCGAACCCTGCCGTCGAACCGCCTGATCTTCGAGGTTCGCCGCGACATGCGGCTGTTCCAGCGCTTCCGCCAGGACATGGAAACCGTGTTCGACGAGTACGGATTGAGCGAGACCGAGAAGGACGCGTTCCGGAACGTGGATATCCGCAAGCTCGCCGAGCTCGGCGTCCACCCCTATTTCCTGCCCCAGGTGAGCCGGTTCTTCCACGGCGGCGCCTACAATCACAACGACAGCGAAGCCGCCCGGACCTATGCCCGCAACATGGTGCCGGGCACGGAAGAGGCCTGACCCAGCCGACGCCGATGCCGACCGACTACTCGATCTGGGCCTTCGCCTATACGCGCTCGAACATGCCGCGGGATTTCTTCGGCGGCACGCTGCTCGAAAGCAATCAGGGCACGGTCCGCAATCCGATGATCTACACCGCCCTCCACGGCGGGCCGGCGGGCGGGAGAAAGCGGCTGGCGCTGGTCGATACCGGGATGAAGGGCGGCTGGTCGCCGAGCGGCAAGAAATACGAGGGGGTCGAGCACCCCGAGACCACGCTCGCCAAGATCGGCTTCGCGCCGGGAGACGTGGAAGACGTCATCCTGACCCACCTCCATTTCGATCACGCCGGCAATCTGGACCGGTTCCCGAACGCCCGGTTCCACGTCCAGCGCGCGGAGTACGAGGGCTGGCAGGGCGTATTCGCCCTCCCCGATGGGTTGGGATCGGACACCCGGAAGTGGCCCCTCTCGTCGATCAACCCGACCGATTTCGAGGCGCTCGAAGGGCTGATCGCGGACGGAAGGGTGGAGTTCCTCGACGGCGACAGCGAGGTTCTTCCCGGCGTGACCGCCCACCTCGCCCGCGACTCCCACACCTTCGGCTCGCAATGGCTGGAAGTCTCGACACGCTCGGGCCCCTACGTCGTCGCCGGCGATTGCGTCTACTGGTATTCCAACATCGAGCGCATGTGGCCGCCCGCCTATATCCAGGGCGACGCGTGGAACCTGATCGACTGCTATCGCCGGATCAGGGGAGTGGTGGACGACGCGTTCGAGCGCATCGTCCCGGGCCACGACCCGCTGCTGTTCGAACGCCACCGGAGCTGGACCGACGGGATCAACCCCACCGCCGAGATCCATGTCGCGGAAGGCGATTATTCCCGCGCGAGCGACGGGCGGTGCTGAGAGCGACGGACGGCATCCGCGGGATGGTCGTCGCGCCGCACGGGCTCGCGGCGTCTTCCGGGCTCGCGGTGCTGCGGGACGGCGGCAACGCGATCGAAGCGATGATCGCGGCGGCGGCAACCGTCGCGGTCGTCTACCCCCACATGAACGGGCTCGGCGGCGACGGCTTCTGGCTGATCGCCGCGCCGGGCGCCGAGCCGATCGGCATAGACGCCTGCGGCGCGACGGGCGCGGCCGCGACGTCCGGGCTTTACCGAGGCCTGGCCGAAATCCCGGCGCGCGGCCCGCTCGCCGCCAACACGGTCGCTGGCACCGTGTCGGGATGGCGGGAAGCGCTTGCCGTGGCCGCCGAATGGGGCGGGACGATGCCGCTGGAACGGCTCCTGGAGGATGCCGTCTGGCTCGCCGAGGCCGGCTTTCCGACAAGCGACAACCAGGCCGCGACAACCTCCCTCAAGACGGACGAGCTGGCCCCGGTCCCGGGTTTCGCGGAGACGTTTCTGGCCGACGGCGCCGCGCCGGCGCCCGGCGCCACGTTCCGCAACGGGGCGCTCGCGGAGACGCTTCGCTGCCTGGCGCGCGACGGGCTGGACGATTTCTACCGGGGCGGGCTCGCGCGGCGGATCGCCGCCGACCTCGGCCGCCTCGGCGCGCCGGTGGACGTCGACGATTTCGCTCGGCACCGGGCGGTGCGATGCGCTCCGCTCTCGGTCGGTCTCTCCTCCGGCACCGTCTACAACATGCCGCCGCCGACCCAGGGCGCGACCGCGCTGATGATCCTCGGGCTGATCGACCGGCTGGGCATCGAAGACGAGGACCCGGACGGGTTCGCCCATGTCCACCTCATCGTCGAGGCCACCAAGCGCGCCTTCCTGTTGCGCAACGCGCATCTGGGCGATCCGGCGACGATGAAGGTCGATGCGGCCGATTGGCTGACGCCGGAAACGCTCGACGAGGCGGCGCGCGGCATCGACCGCGAAACGGCCGCTCCCTGGCCCCAGGCCGGACCCGACGGCGACACCGTCTGGATGGGCGCGATCGACGGCGCCGGGCGGACGGTCAGCTTCATCCAGAGCCTTTACTGGGAGTTCGGCTCCGGCCTCGTGCTGCCGGACACCGGCCTGGTCTGGCAGAACCGGGGTTCGGGCATGAGCCTCGGAGACAGCGGGCCGAACCGGCTGGCCCCCGGACGCAAGCCGTTCCACACCCTCAACCCGCCGCTGGCGCGGCTCGCCGACGGGCGGACGATGGCGTTCGGCACGATGGGCGGGGAAGGGCAGCCGCAGACCCAGGCGGCGCTCTACAGCCGCATCGTCGCCTTCGGCATGGACCCGCAGAAGGCGGTCAGCGCGCCGCGCTGGCTGCTCGGGCGCGCCTGGGGCGAGGAGACGACGTCGCTGAGGATCGAGGAGGGTTTCGCCCGGGACGCGGTGGTCGCGCTCGCGGCGGCCGGGCACGAGGTCGAGACGGTCCCCGCCCACAGCGACGCGATGGGCCATGCGGGCGTCGCGATCCGCCATCCGGACGGCCGCCTGTCCGGCGCCAGCGATCCGCGCGGCAACGGGGCGGTCGCCGCCTGGTGACCGGACGGTTCAGCCGGCGTTTACGCGGCGCAGAAAGTCGAGCACGTGGGCGTTGAACCGTTCGGCGTGCTCGATATTGGGGCAGTGCCCGCAATTCTCGTATACGTGGATCTCCGAGCCCTCGATGCGCGCGGCGAGCCCGGGCGCGTAGCCGGGCTCGCGCAGCGGGTCGTTGGCGCCGGCCACGATCAGCGTCGGCACGCTTATGTTCTCGTAGGGCGTGCTGTCCGGGGTGCCGAAGCCGGAGCCGCCCTTGCCGTCCCGCGCGGGCGGTCTGAGCCGGGGCGCCGACTGACATTCCCAGGCACCCTTCATCAGCGCGAACTCCTGCCTCCGCGCGATGTGGTCGTCGTCGTCGCCCCATCTGGGGTCGTGCAGCATCGCCTTGACCAGCGCCCGCATCGCGTCCTCGCTGCCGTCATAGGCGAGCAGCACCCTGCGCTCCTCGGTCTCGGGCGTGAATCCGCCGCCGCTGCACAGCACGATCGAGCGCAGCGGCAGGATGTCGGGCTCGGTCGCCGCGATCCGCGCGAGGTTGCTGCCGCCCATCGAGTTGCCCATGAAGTCGGCCTCGTCGATCCCCATGAGCTCGACGAAACGCTGCATGTGGCGGTAGACGCGGCTCCGCGCGTCGCCGAAGTCGAACACTTTGTCGGTGCGGCCGAAGCCGAGCCAGTCGGGCGCGACGACGCGGAACTCGGGCGCGAGCGCCGGGATGGTGAACTGCCAGCTGATCTCCGCCGCGCCGCCGTATTCGCCGGAATGCAGGAGGATCACCGTCGGCCCCTCCCCCGCCTCCAGGTAATGGGTTCGGATGCCGTCGACGTCGATGTACTTGCTGGCGATCTCCGTCATCGGACCTACCTGACGAAAGCGAAGCCGAGATCGCCGAGCGAGGTCGCCTCGACGTCGGGAAGCGAATTCCGCAGATGGGACATGCGGTCGGGATCGTAGGACTCGGTGAGCTCGCGCAGCCTCGGATAGACCTCGTCGTTGAAGAGCTGCATCGAGGTCAGCGTGTCCCCGTAGCTGAGGAACCCGGCCTGGCCCATCATCAGCAGGTGGCCGAAACCGCCGGAATACTCCCAGAACGCCTTGATCTGCTCGAACACCTTGTCGGGCGTGCCGGCGAACACGTTGCCGCGCGCCATCTGGTCGTCGAGCTGCGGGTTGAGCGGCACGCCGGCACCGCCGCGCGCGCCCTTCATGATCATCGCCGCGACATGCGGCGGGTGGTAGCCGGGCGGGTTGTTCCACTGCGCGGCGACCTTGTTGGAGGTCATGTACCAGAGGATCTTCTCGGCCCCCTCGCGCGCCCGGCTTTCGTTCTCGCCGACATGGATCAGCGCGCAATAGGCGAGCCGGTCGAGCGGGGCCTCGGTGCCGTGGGCCTCGCGGTAGCCGCTGCGGTAGCCGTCGAAGATCGTGCGGATGCCGTTGTAGCCGGCGAGGAAGACGGCTCCGACATGCTTGTGCTTCGCCACCTGCACGCCGCTGCCGGCGCTGCCGATGGTGACCCAGACCGGCGGGTGGGGCTGCTGGTAGGGGCGCGGCCAGATGTTGACCTGGCGCATGTGGTAGAAGCGGCCCTCGAAGTTGAACGGACCCTCGTGATGGGTCCAGGCCTTCATGATCAGGTCGTGCGCCTCCCACAGGCGCTCGGTGCCGCGAAACGCGATCACGTTGGCCGGCGCGGATTCGTAGGGCACCCCGCGCACGAAGCCGCATTCGAGCCGGCCGCGCGACAGCACGTCGACCATGGCCATCTCCTCGGCGACGCGCACCGGCGTGTTCCGGTTGGCGATCGGGTTGCCGAGGATGAGGAGCCGCGCGCGCTTGGTCTCGCGCGCCAGGATGGCCAGCATCAGGGGCGCCGCCGGCACCACGCAGGTGGCGGTCTGGTGATGCTCGTTGAGCATGATCTCGAGGCCGATCTCGTCGGCCGCGCTCCACATGTCGAGATAGCGGTGGTAGAGGTCCGCGCCGATATCGGGATCGTAGTGCTTGTTGGGCAGGTTGACGCGGATCGACTCGTAGCTGTCCGGGTCGGGGAGATAGGGATAGGCGTCTTCGGTAAAGAACCAGGTCTTCAACGTCGGGCTCCTCGGTTAGGACGCGAAGGCGAGAATTTCGGAGACGAAGGCCTCGGGCTGTTCGGCCTGCGGGGCGTGCCCGGCCTCGGGGATCACCACCAGCCGGGCACCGGGGATCATGTTGCGGAAGGCGGCGCCGTATTCCGGCGTGACGAGCCCGTCGCTCTCGCCCCAGATCAGGAGCGTCGGAATGTCGATGCGGTGCAGGAGCCCCGGCAGCTTCGGGTTGTGCATGTAGGGATCGAAGGTATAGAGGGCCAGCGCGATCCGGTTGCCGGCCATCGCGGCGAGCGCGTCCTCGTCCATCTCGGCGACATTGGGCGCCTTGGACGTGTCGTGCCAGGTCAGCTTGAGCAGTTCCGCCGGGTGCGTCGCGAACACGTCGGCAACGTCTCGCGTGTCGCGATCGCCGGGCTTGATGCCCACGGAGTCGACCAGCACGATCCTCGAGAAACGCGCGGTGGTCATCACCGCGATTTCGGCCGCCGTCCAGCCGCCCATGGAGAAGCCCATCAGGACGGCATCCTCGATCTCCAGCGCGTCGATAAAGTCGAGATAGAGAAACTTGAGGTCGTGGATGTTGTCGAAGTGGTCGGGGATGCGCGTGCCCGCGAAACCGGGATGGATCGGCGCGACGACGTCGAAATGCTCCATCAGCGTCGCGGCGAACGGCATCGGCGCCACCGGCCCGCCGCCGCCGTGAAGCATGAGAAGCGTCCGGCCGCTGCCGCTCCGCACATAGGGCAGGTCGATTCCCTGCAGCGTGATCGTTTCCATCTTGCCTTCAGACACAGTCAACCCTCGTCCGCTTCCTCGTTCCGATGCATGCTTGGCGCGGCCGATCCGGCGGGGAACGCCGATGCTTAGCTAGCGAACGAACACTACGCACCGGCTTCCCGGTTGGCAACGCGCCGCTTTGACCCCGGAATCGGCCGGCGGTATCGTTCGCGGGAACCGGGAGAAGCCCCATGGAACGGACGAAAATGCTGCCCGCGGTGGAGAAATTCGTGGCGGAAATGCGCGCGGCCTGCGCCGCCGGGCTCGAAGGGGAAGCCCGCTGGCGCCGCTGCGGCGAACTGCTCGCCGGCCTCCTCGGGGACCCCGAGCTGAAGGCGCATGCCCGGAACTGGCCGGTCGGCGGATACGATGGCAGGAAGGTGGACAACCTCCTCTTCTACGAGGACCCGGATTACGGTTTCGCGCTGAACGGCCTGATCAAGAACCCGGGCGGCCGGGCGATGATCCACGATCACGGTCCGAGCTGGACGGTATACGGCCTTCTCGAAGGCGAGGAGCGCATCGTCCGCTTCGAGGTGGCGACGGACGAGGACGGCACAAGGCGCCTGGAAGAGACGATGTCGATCGAGTGCGGCCCGGGCGACGTCGACATCGTGCCGCCGCACGAGATCCATTCGGAATTTGCCGGAGACCGGAAGACCGTAGCCTTCATCGTGCGCAGCCAGCGCACCGGGACCTTCAGGCAGAAAGGCTACGAGAACGGCGTCGACGGCGAGCCGATCCCGGGCCCGAACCAGGTTCCCTACGCGCTGGGTTGATTCCGGGCGCGGCAGGGCTCTTGCAAGCGCCTCGAACCTGCGACAATATGTCAGGTATCGCCTGACGGCGATCCGGTTTCGTCCCCTCTTCTACGCATGATCGGCAGCATCCGACACAAGGCGCTTCGCGACTATTGGACGAGGGGGCGGGCGCGAGGCCTGAATGCGGAATGGATCGGGAGACTGCGCCGGATATTGGCGGCGCTCGAAGCGGCGGATACGCCTTCGGAAGCGAACTATCCAGGATCGTATTTCCACCCTCTCAAGGGCGACCGGAAGGGCCGCTATGCGGTTCGTCTGACCGCGAACCTCCGGGTTACCTTCGGCTGGGACGAGGACGGTGCGGCAGACGTGGATATAGAGGACTATCACTGATGATCGAACGACATCCTTCCATCGACCCGGTGCATCCTGGCGAGATTCTCCGTGAGGATATCCTGCCTGCACTGGCCGTCAGCAAGACATCCGTAGCCGCCGCTCTCGGAATTTCCCGGCAGACTCTCTACGATATTCTGAACGAGAAGCAGCCGGTAACGGCGGAAATGGCGGTTCGGCTGGGCAAGCTCTTCGGCAACGGCGCGCGATTCTGGATCAATCTTCAGCGGATCCACGATCTTGCCGTCGCGGAACGCACGGTCGATGTCTCTGCGATCCCCACGCTGGAGGCGCGACCGGGTTGAACCGGATCTCGCCGGCGCATTCAGGGTCTACCCGGAAAGCCCGCACCGCAAACGGCCAGGACCCGGCCGTTTGCGGCCGGGTCCCGGTGTCTGGTGGAGCCAGGGGGAGTCGAACCCCCGACCTCTTGAATGCCATTCAAGCGCTCTCCCAACTGAGCTATGGCCCCCGTGTCTCTTCCCGTTCGACGAGCGTTTTCACCCCTCCTCGTCCGCTATGACGTCCGAAATTTCGTCGTCCCCGAGATCGGAATCGGACTCGATCATACCGTCATCGTCCTCGGTGTCGATAACCGCATCGTCCTCGACCTCGACGACGTCCTCCCCGGCATCCTCCTCTTTTCCGGTCTCGTCCGGTTCCTCCTCGACGACGGCCTTGGGGACCGGGGCCGCGGCGGCCGGCGCCGCGCGGCCGCGCCGCGGCCTGAGCGCCGCCAGCGGATCGAAAACCGCCTGGCAGCCCGGGCAGACGATCGGATCGCGATGAAAATCGTAAAAGCGCTTTCCGCACTCGCGGCAGGTCCGCTTCAGTCCCCACTCGGGCTTCGCCACCCCGTCCTCCACAGGTTTCGAAACGCGGGAGCCATTGCCACGAACGCGGCGCTCTGTCAAAGCGAAGTTGCGCCCCCGGCCGCGACGGAATCGCGCATGGCCCGGCGGTATGCTAAATCGGCTCCGCCGATCCCAACCCCGATGTCACCATGGCGATACTGGACTCGGGATCCGCAGGATGCCTTTCCGGCACAATACGGGTCCCCGGCGACAAGTCGATCTCCCACCGCGCGCTGATCGTGAGCGCGCTCGCGGTCGGCGAGTCGCGCATCGACGGCCTGCTCGAAGGCGAGGACGTCCTCGCCACCGCGGCCGCGCTGCGCGCCCTCGGCGCATCGGTCGAGCGGACCGGCCGCGGCGAGTGGTCGGTGCACGGCACCGGCATCGGCGGGCTGGCCGAGCCCGATACGGTCCTGGACCTGGGCAATTCCGGGACCGCGGCGCGGCTGCTGCTCGGCGTCCTGGGCACCCACCCGCTCACCGCGACGATGACCGGCGACGCCTCGCTTCGAACCCGGCCGATGGGCCGGGTGGCGGAACCGCTGCGCGCGATGGGCGCGGTCGTTTCGGCGCGCGAGGGCGACCTGCTGCCGCTGACGGTGACCGGGGCCAGGGATCCGGTGCCGATCGAATACGCGTTGCCGGTGGCGTCGGCGCAGGTCAAATCGGCGATCCTCCTCGCCGCGCTCAACACGCCGGGCGAGACGACGGTGATCGAACCGCGCCGGACGCGGGATCACAGCGAGTTGATGCTGCGCCGGTTCGGGGTCGACATCTCGGTCGCGGACAAGGGCGGCGGCCGCGCGATTACGCTGCGCGGCCAGCCGGAAATCTCGGGCCGCCCCGTGTCCGTGCCGGGCGATCCGTCCTCGGCCGCCTTCCCCGGGGTCGCCGCCCTGCTGGTCCCGGGCTCGCGGGTCCATATTCCCGGTGTCGGTCTCAACCCGACGCGCACCGGGCTGTTCGACTGCCTCGCCGAGATGGGTGCCGCCGTCGCCGTCGAGAGCGCCGAAACGGCGGAGGCCGAGCCGGCGGGCGATCTCACCGTCTCGCACCCCGGGAAGGCCGGGCTCAGGGCGATAGACGTGCCCGCCGACAGGGCGCCGCGCATGATCGACGAGTACCCGATCCTCGCCGTCGCCGCCGCCTTCGCGCACGGCACGACGCGGATGCACGGGCTCGGCGAGCTGCGGGTCAAGGAGAGCGACCGGCTCGCGGCGATAGCGGATGGGCTTCGCGCGGCCGGCGTGGGCGCCGCGGTGGAGGGCGACACATTGATCGTCGAGGGAAGCGAGAGGCGCCCGGCGGGCGGCGGCACGATCGAAGCCGCGCACGACCATCGGATCGCGATGGCGTTCCTGGTGCTGGGTCTCGCCTGCGAACGTCCGATCAGGGTCGTCGGCACCGAGACCATCGGCACCAGCTTCCCCGGCTTCGCGGAGGCGATGAACGGGCTCGGCGCGGCGATAGCGCCGGTCGAGGATGCGGATGCCTGACACGCCCATCGTCGTCACGGTGGACGGGCCGGCGGCGAGCGGCAAGGGCACGATCGCCCGGCGTCTCGCCGAACATCTCGGCTTCGCGTATCTCGACACCGGCCTCCTCTATCGCGCCGTGGCAAGGCGGGTGATCGACGGGAACGGCGATCCGGCCGACAGCGACTCGGCGGTGCGGGCGGCGCGGGCGCTCGAGGCGGCCGAACTCGCAGGCGAAGGGCTCCGGGACGAGACGGTCGCGGACGCGGCGAGCGTGGTCGCCGCCGACGCGGGCGTTCGCGCG
This sequence comes from Defluviicoccus sp., assembly GCA_022826125.1. Lineage (GTDB taxonomy): Bacteria > Pseudomonadota > Alphaproteobacteria > MPNO01 > MPNO01 > MPNO01. The sequence goes on along the minus strand of JAJDVM010000264.1, from coordinate 52,867 downwards.
GCGCTGCTCGACTTCCAGCGCGCATTCGCCGCCGCCCCGCCGAATGCCGCCCCGGGGGCGGTGCTCGACGGGCGGGACATCGGCACCGCGGTCTGCCCGGACGCGGAGGTGAAGCTCTTTCTCGACGCCAGCCCGGAAGTGCGCGCCCGGCGGCGCGTTCGCGAGTTGCGGGAGCGGGGCTCAAACGCTATATACGCGGCAGTTTTGCGTGATATGGAAACGCGCGACGCTCGGGATCGGGATCGCGCGGTGGCGCCGCTGGCGCCCGCCGAAGACGCTTTCGTGATCGACACCTCGACCATGAATGCGGACGAGGTGTTCCGGGAGGCGCTGGCGCACTTCGACGCGCAGACGACGTCCCGAAAGTAGTGCCGCCCGGAAGACTGCCGCGCGCAGTTCTCCGGACGGGGCCGGTTTTGGGCCAGGAAGGGTTTGAACAGAGGCCGAAGAGGCAGGAACGCCCATGTCGAACGAAGCAGCCGCCGAACCGCAGGCGGCGGACGCGTCCCCCGAAGCGATCGCGGGAGAGAATTTCGCAAGCATGCTCGAGGAGAGCTTTGCGGTGCGCGAGCCCACCGAGGGGTCGGTGGTCAAGGGAATCGTGATCAGTATCGAGAACGACTCGGCGCTCGTCGATGTCGGGCTCAAATCGGAGGGGCGGGTCGCGCTCAAGGAGTTCGCGGCGCCCGGCCGCGAGCCCGAGCTGAAGGTGGGCGACTCGGTCGACGTCTATCTGGAGCGCATGGAGGACCGCAACGGCGAGGCGGTCCTGTCGCGCGAGCGGGCGCGGCGCGAAGAGGCGTGGACCCTGCTCGAGAAGGCTTTCGGCGACGGAGAACGGGTCAGCGGCACGATCTTCGGCCGGGTCAAGGGCGGTTTCACGGTCGACCTCTCCGGCGCGGTGGCGTTCCTCCCGGGCAGCCAGGTCGACGTGCGCCCGGTGCGCGACGTCTCGCCGCTGATGGGAACGCCGCAGCCGTTCCAGATCCTCAAGATGGACCGCCGCCGCGGCAATATCGTCGTCTCGCGCCGCGCGGTGCTCGAGGAATCCCGCGCCGAGGCGCGCAACGAGCTTCTCGCCAATCTCAAGGAACGCCAGATCCTAGAAGGGATCGTCAAGAACATCACCGATTACGGCGCGTTCGTCGATCTCGGCGGGGTCGACGGGCTGCTGCACGTCACCGACATCGCGTGGCGCCGGATCAACCATCCGAGCGATGCGCTCAGCATCGGGCAGACCGTCAAGGTGCAGGTCATCCGGTACAACCCCGAGACCCAGCGCATTTCGCTCGGCATGAAGCAGCTCGAAGCCGACCCGTGGGACGGGGTGGAGCACAAGTACCCGGTGGGCGTGAAGTTCACCGGCCGGGTCAGCAACATCACCGACTACGGCGCCTTCGTCGAGCTGGAGCCCGGCGTCGAGGGGCTGGTCCATGTCTCGGAGATGAGCTGGACCAAGAAGAACGTCCACCCGGGCAAGATCGTCTCGACCAGCCAGGAGGTCGAGGTGATGGTGCTGGAAGTCGATTCCAACAAGCGCCGGGTCTCGCTCGGCATCAAGCAGTGCCGCGAGAACCCGTGGGACCAGTTCCTCGAAAGCCATCCGGTGGGCTCGGTCATCGACGGCGAGGTCAAGAACATCACCGAGTTCGGCCTGTTCGTCGGCCTCGACAGCGAGATCGACGGGATGGTGCATCTCTCGGATATCGACTGGTCGCGCCCCGGCGAAGAGGCGCTGCGCGACTTCAAGAAGGGAGACCCGGTGAAGGCGAAGGTGCTGGACGTCGACCCGGAGAGGGAGCGCATTTCGCTCGGCATCAAGCAGCTCGAGGAAGATCAGGTCGGAATCGCAATCGAGAACGTGAAGCGGGGCGATGTCCTGACCTGCACCGTCGCCAAGGTGCTCGACACCGGGATCGAGGTCACCGTGGCCAGCGGCCTGCCCGGATTCATCCGCCGGGCGGAGCTTTCGCGCGACCGCGCCGACCAGCGCCCCGACCGTTTCGCGCCGGGCGACCGGTTCGACGCCCGGGTCACCAGTGTCGACAAGCGCGACCGCAAGCTCAGCCTGTCGGTCAAGGCGCAGGAGGTGGCCGAGGAGAAGCAGGCGATGGCCGAGTACGGTTCGACGGATTCCGGGGCCAGCCTGGGCGATATTCTCGGCGCCGCGATCCGCGAGCGTGCCCAGCGCGAGGCCACGGCCGGGACGGAGGAGGACGACACGGCCGAAGCGTCCGCGCCGGCTGACGAGGACGAAGGCGATACCGGCGCGGGCGAGGAAGAAGCCAACGCGGGCGAAGACGATACCGGCGCGGACGGGGAAGAAGCCGGCGCGGACGAAGACGATGGCGGCGAGGACAAGGACGCCTGACGCGTCCCGGCCCGCGTAGTCCCGCCGCGGCGGCGCAGCTATGGCACTCGACGCGGATTACCTGATCGACCGGCGGCGCCTGAAGCGGCGGCTGTCGTTCTGGCGGGGGCTCGGCATCCTCGCCGTGCTGCTCGCGGGGCTCGCCGCCTTCGGGCGTTTCTCGGATATCGGCGGCGGCGACTACATCGCGCGCCACGCGGTTCAGGGGCTGATCGTCGAGGACGTCCGGCGAAACCGGGCGCTCGCGGGAATCGCGGAGGACGACAACGCGCGGGCGCTGATCGTCCGGATCGACAGCCCGGGCGGCACCGTGGTCGGCGGCGAATCCCTCTACCGCTCGCTTCGCGCCGTCGCCGACAGGAAACCCGTGGTCGCCGTCCTCGGCGGGCTCGCGACCTCCGCCGGTTACATGGCGGCGATCGGGGCGGATCGCGTGGTCGCCCGCCGCAGCACCATCACCGGATCGATCGGCGTCGTGATGCACACCACGGAGATCTCGGGCCTCCTCGACAAGCTCGGGATCGGCGCCGAGACGATCCGCAGCGGCCCGCTCAAGGCGATGCCGTCGGGCTTCGAGAAGCTCACCGACGACGGCCGCGAGGTCTTGCAGGAGTTGATCGCCGACAGCCACCGGATGTTCCTCGACCTGGTGGCCGAACGGCGCGGGCTGGAGGGCGCCGGGCTGGCGAGGGTCGCCGACGGGCGGGTGCTCACCGGACGGCAGGCGATGGATGCCGATCTGATCGATGCGATCGGCGGGGAAACCGACGCGGTTGCCTGGCTCGAAGCCGAGAAAGGCGTCGCGGCGGGCCTCCCGGTTCGCGACGTGGGAGAAGCCGACAGGTTCGCCCGACTGCTCGACCGGGCGGCGTCTCTGGGCGAAAGAACCATTTTTTCTGAACGGCTTACGCTTGACGGTCTGGTATCCGTCTGGCACGCTGGATTGCGCTGACGCGTCCTGACGACAGCCGCCGGCCGCCCGCCGGAGAGGATGATCGAAGGCCAGCGGAGACGGAACGAGTCGGGGAACGGCCGCGGATGACCAAGTCCGAGTTGATCCAGCGTCTCGCCGATCAGAACCCCAACTTGTTCCGGCGGGACATAGAGCGCATCGTTTCCACCATCTTCGATGAGATCTCCGACGCCCTCTACCGTGGCGGCCGCGTCGAGCTGCGCGGCTTCGGCGCCTTTTCCGTCAAGGAGCGGGGAGAGCGGGTCGGCCGCAATCCGCGCACCGGGAAATCGGTCAACGTCGAGAAGAAATACGTGCCCTTCTTCAAGGCGGGCAAGGATTTGCGCGACCGGCTGAACGCGGACTCCTGAGCCGGGGCGAGGGCACCTGGACCGATCGGGGACGAGACCCCGGATGAAGATTTTCTACAGGCTGGTCTTCATTCCCGTCGCGGCGGTGTTCGTCGTCTTCGCCGTCGCCAACCGGCACGCGCTGACGTTGAACCTGTGGCCGCTGCCGCTGGAGATCGATATCCCGGTCTATATCGCAGTGCTCGGCGCATTGGCGGTGGGCATGGCGATCGGCGGATCGGCGCAGTGGATCTCGGACGGCAAATGGCGGCGGCGCGCGCGGGCCGGCAAGCGCAAGGCGAGCGCGCTCGAACGCCAGCTCACCCTGGCCGAGGCGGCGAGGGAGGCCGAGGGCGAACCGGCCGGGGAGGCTCCCGAACCGCCCGCGCCGCGCCGCGCCAGGCTGCCGCGATTCCGGCTGAGATCGCGCACCGGATGACGACCCGGGTGAAGATCTGCGGCGTCAGCACCGTGGAGGTGCTGCGGGCCGCGGTTGCGGAGGGCGCGAGCGACGTGGGGCTGGTGTTCTTTCCCCGCTCGCCGCGCAACGTGTCGGCGGACGAGGCCGCCGAGCTGTCCGCCGCCGCGCCGGACGGCGTCACCGTCGTCGGGCTCTTCGTCGACCCGCCGGACGAAGCGCTCGACAGGGTGCTTTCGGTGGCCCGGCTCGACCTCCTGCAGCTCCACGGCAACGAGAGCCCCGACCGCGTGGCGGAGATCAAGCGGCGGACGGGAAAGCCGGCGATGAAGGCGATCAAGGTCGCCGATCCCGGCGACATCGACGCCGCCCGGACCTATGACGGTATCGCCGACCGGCTGCTGTTCGACGCCAAGGCGCCGTCGACCGAAGGGCGGTTCATGCCGGGCGGCAACGCGCTCACCTTCGACTGGCGCATGCTCGCGGGCCTGTCCTGGCCCTGCCCGTGGATGCTGTCGGGGGGGCTCACGCCCGACACCGTCGCCCTGGCGATCCGGACGAGCGGCGCGCCGGGCGTTGATGTATCTTCCGGCGTCGAGAGCGCGCCCGGCGTCAAGGACATGTCCCTGATCTCCGAATTCATCCAGGCGGCGAAGGGGGCCTGAGGGCGCGGCGGAGAGAGTACGGTGGAACGCAACACCTATCGCGACGGGCCCGATGCCCAGGGCCGTTTCGGCCTGTTCGGCGGCCGCTACGTGGCCGAGACCTTGATGCCGCTGATCCTGGAGGTCGAGCGGGCCTGGCGCGCGGCGCAGCAGGACCCGGCCTTCGCGGCGGAACTCGGCTACTACCTGGAGCACTATGTCGGCCGGCCGAGCCCGCTCTACTTCGCGGAGCGGCTGACCGCCCATCTCGGCGGCGCGAAGATCTACTTCAAGCGCGACGAGCTCAACCACACCGGCGCCCACAAGATCAACAACACGGTGGGGCAGATCCTGCTCGCCCGCCGCATGGGGAAGACCCGGATCATCGCCGAGACCGGGGCCGGCCAGCACGGCGTCGCCACGGCGACGGTCTGCGCGCTGTTCGACCTTCCCTGCGTCGTCTATATGGGCGAGACCGACATCGCGCGCCAGGCGCCCAACGTCTTCCGGATGAAGCTGCTGGGCGCGGAAGTGGTGCCCGTGACGTCCGGCAGCCGCACCCTCAAGGACGCGATGAACGAGACGCTGCGCGACTGGGTCGCCAACGTGGACGATACGTTCTACGTCATCGGCACGGTGGCGGGCCCGCACCCCTACCCCGCGATGGTGCGCGACTTCCAGTCGGTGATCGGCAACGAGGTCCGCGAGCAGATCCTCGCCGCCGAGGGGCGGCTGCCCGATACGCTGGTCGCCTGCATCGGCGGCGGATCGAACGCGATGGGGCTGTTCCACCCCTTTCTCGACGACACGGAAATAGACATCCACGCGGTCGAGGCCGCCGGCGAGGGCGTCGACACCGGGCGCCATGCCGCTTCGCTCACCGCGGGCGCACCAGGGGTGCTGCACGGCAACCGTACCTATCTCCTGCAGGACGGCGACGGACAGATCCAGGAGGCGCATTCGATCTCGGCCGGGCTCGACTATCCGGGCGTCGGGCCGGAGCACGCCTGGCTCCACGACGTGGGCCGGGTGCGCTACGTCTCGGTCACCGACGAAGAGGCGCTGGAGGCGTTCCAGCTGTGCAGCCGGCTCGAAGGCATCCTGCCCGCGCTGGAGCCGAGCCATGCGCTCGCCCACGTGGCGCGGATCGCGGGCGGCCTGCCGCCGGACCACCTGCTGGTGATGAACATGTGCGGCCGCGGCGACAAGGACGTGTTCACCGTCGCCGAGGCGCTGGGGGTCATGCTGTGACGGGGGGCCGCGAGCGCATCGCCCGGCGGTTCGCGGCGCTCGCCGACGAGGGGCGGTCGGCCTTCGTCCCGTTCGTGACGGCGGGCGACCCGGACCGCGAGACCTCGTCGGCGATCCTGGCGCGGTTGCCGGAGCTCGGCGCCGACCTGATCGAGCTCGGAATGCCGTTCAGCGACCCGATGGCCGACGGCCCCTCGATCCAGGCCGGCGGAGAGCGGGCGCTCCGCGCCGGGCAGACGATGGCCGACACGCTCGCCATGGCGTCCGCCTTCCGGGAAAACGACGCCGACACCCCGCTCGTCCTGATGGGCTACTTCAATCCGATCTACCGCTACGGCGCCGAGGCGTTCGTGGCCGACGCGAAGGAAGCAGGCGTGGACGGGCTCATCGTCGTCGACCTGCCGCCGGAAGAGGACGAGGAGCTGCGGGTGCCGGCCGAAGCCGCCGGGCTCGCCCTGATCCGCCTCGTCGCGCCGACGACCGACGACGGGCGCCTGCGCCGGATTCTGGCGAATTGCGAAGGATTCGTTTACTACGTTTCCGTCACCGGCATTACCGGGACGAAGTCGGCGATGACACGGGACGTAGCCGCCGGACTCGCGCGAATCCGCAAGGCGACCGATCTGCCGGTCGCGGTGGGCTTCGGCGTGCGCAACGCCGACCAGGCGGCGGAGATCGCCGGCTTCGCCGATGCGGTGGTGGTCGGCTCGGCGATCGTCCAGCGGATCGAGTCGACGCTGGTCGACGGGCGGGCCGGAAGCGGGACCGTCGCGGGCGTGGAGACGCTGGTCCGCGAGCTGGCCGGCGGGGTGCGGAACGGGCGCGGGCCGGAAACCGGGGGGACCGGCGGTTGAACTGGCTGACCAACATCCCGCCCAAGATCCGGGCCCTGGTCGGCAAAAAGCAGGAAGTCCCGGAAAACCTCTGGGCGAAATGCCCGCAATGCGAGCAGATGATCTTCCATCGCGAGCTCGAAGCCGCGCTCCACGTCTGTTCCCATTGCGGCCACCATCTCCGCATCGATGCCCGCACGCGGGTGAGCTCGATCCTCGACCCCGACAGCTGGGAGACCGTCGAGCTGCCGCCCTGCACGGCCGATCCGCTGAGGTTCCGCGACCGCAAGCGCTATTCCGAGCGCCTGCGCGACAGCCGCGGCCAGACCGGCGGCGACGATGCGATCCTGGTCGCCGCGGGACGGCTCAAGGGCGCGCCCGCGGTGGTCGCCGCGTTCGACTTCCGCTTCATGGGCGGGTCGATGGGGATCGCGGTGGGCGACGGCATCATCGCCGCCGCCGACCGCGCGGTGGCCGACCAGGCGGCGCTGATCGTCTTTCCCTCCTCGGGCGGCGCGCGGATGCAGGAGGGCATCCTGTCGCTGGTGCAGATGCCGCGCACCACCATCGGCATCGAGCGCGTCAAGGCGGCCGGGCTTCCCTACATCGTGGTGCTCACCGATCCGACGACCGGCGGCGTCTCGGCCTCGTTCGCCATGCTGGGCGACATCGCCATCGCCGAGCCGGGCGCGACGATCGGCTTCGCGGGCCGGCGGGTGATCGAGGAGACGATCCGCGAGACCCTGCCCGAGAACTTCCAGCGCGCCGAATACCTCCTCGAGCACGGCATGGTGGACATGGTGGTCCCGCGCGCCGAAATGCGGGACACGCTGGCCGATCTGATCGACCTCCTGACCGTCCCGGTCGAGGCGCGGGAGCCGGAGGTCGAGCTGGAATTGCCGGCGCCGCCGGCCTCGCCCGCGCCGGATGCCGCCGTTGCGGAGTGACGCCGTTCTCGAACGGCTGACCCGCCTGCACCCCAAGCTGATCGACCTGAGCCTCGAACGGATCGAGCGCCTGCTGGCCGCGCTCGGCCACCCGGAACGGGAATTGCCGCCGGTCGTCCACGTCGCCGGCACCAACGGCAAGGGCTCGGTCATCGCGTTCCTCAAGGCGATCTGCGAGGCGGCGGGGCTGAGCGCCCATGTCTACGTCTCGCCGCATCTGATCCGCTTCAACGAGCGGATCGGGGTGCGCGGCCGGCCGATCGGGGAAGAACCGCTGAACGAGGCGCTCGCGGCCTGCGAGGAGGCCAATGCCGGCGCCCCGATCACCTTCTTCGAGATCACCACCGCGGCCGCCTTCCTCGCCTTCTCCCGCGTGCCAGCCGACATCGCGCTGATCGAGACCGGGCTCGGCGGGCGGTTCGACGCGACCAACGTCCTCGCGTCTCCGGCGCTCTCGGTCATTACGCCGGTCTCGCGCGACCACGTCCACTTCCTGGGCGAGACCGTCCCGGAGATCGCCTTCGAGAAGGCGGGCATCCTGAAGCCCGGCGTCCCGGCCGCGATCGGGCCGCAGCGCCCGGAAGCGGACGAGGTCATCGCCGCCCGGGCCGCGGAGATCGGCGCGCCGCTCCTGCGGCACGGGCGGGAATGGCGCGTGGACGGCCGGGACTACCGCGACGCAACGGGCGCGCTGGAGATCCCGCCGCCGGGCCTGATCGGGCCGCACCAGGTGGAGAACGCCGGCATCGCCGTCGCGGCCGCGCGGGCGCTCGGTTGGCCGGCTCTCGACGAGCGAGCCATCCGGACCGGCATCGCGGCGGCGCGCTGGCCGGGACGGCTGCAACTTCTGGAAGGCGGCCCGCTGTCGGAGCGGCTCGGCCCCGGCCAGGAGCTCTGGGTCGACGGCGGCCACAACCGCGCCGCCGGCGAAGCGCTCGCCCTTGTGGCGCGAGGCTGGTCGGACCTGCCGCTGCATCTGGTGATGGGACATCTCGCGGTCCGGCCGCCGGAGGACTTCCTCGCGCCGCTGGCCGGCGGGATCGCGAGCTTCCACGGCGTCCCGGTACCGGGCACCTACGCCTGCCACGCACCCGAGCAGCTCGCCGAGGCCGCGCGCGCGCTCGGCGTCGAGGCGCACCCCTGCCCCGCCGCCGCCGAAGCCCTCGACGCCATCGCGCGGCGCTACCCCGGCCCGGCGCGCGTGCTGGTCGCCGGCTCCCTCTACCTCGCCGGCGCCGTGCTCGCGGAGGAGGGCGGGCAGGCCGGGACTTAGTCCTGTCCCATCACGTCATGGTCGGCGAAGGCCGACCATGACGGTATAAAAGGGGCATCCGGCTCGACAGGCCGGGCAGACGGAGGGCGAGATGGCGGAGACCGGACAAGGCGGCGCGGAACCGGTCTATCTGGTCGACGGGTCGGGCTACATCTTCCGCGCCTTCTACGGCCTGCCGCCGATGACCAACCCGGACGGGGTCCCGGTCAACGCGGTGTTCGGCTTCTCGAAGATGCTGGCGAAGCTGCTGAGCGATTCCGGCACCAGCCGTTTCGCGGTGATCTTCGACAGCTCGCGCGTGTCGTTCCGCAACGACATCTACCCCGAATACAAGGCGAACCGGAGCGACCCGCCGGAAGAGCTGGTGCCGCAATTCGACCTCATCCGGGACGCGACGCGCGCCTTCAACGTGCCGTGCATCGAGCTCCCCGGCTTCGAGGCCGACGATTTGATCGCCACCTTCGCCCGCATGGCGCGCGAGGAGGGCCACGAGGTGGTGATCGTGTCGTCCGACAAGGACCTGATGCAGCTGGTGGGCGACGGCGTCTCCATGCTCGATCCGGCCAAGAATTTGACGATCGGACGCGAGGAAGTCGTCGAGCGCTTCGGCGTCGGGCCCGAGAGCGTGATCGACGTGCAGGCGCTCGCGGGCGACTCGACCGACAACGTGCCCGGCGTGCCGGGGATCGGGGTCAAGACCGCGGCGGAGCTGATCCGGACCTACGGGGACCTGGACACGCTTCTCCAACGGGCCGGGGAGATCAAGCAGCCCAAGCGGCGCCAGAACCTGATCGAGAACGCCGACATGGCGCGCGTCTCCCGCGACCTGGTGACGCTCAGGATCGACGCGCCGGTGGAGCAGGCGGTCGACGATCTGATCGCGATCCCGCCGGACGCGGACACGCTCGGAGGGTTCCTCCGCGGGCACGGGTTCAAGTCGATGCTGGCCCAGATCGCGACGATGGTCGGCGTGACGGAGGCGGGCGATGCCGCCGCGGAGCCGGAGCCGGAGGCGAAGGAGCGGGACTATTCGCTGGTGACCGACGCGGCGGCGCTCACGCGATGGATCGCCGAGGCGACATATGCCGGCGCGGTCGCGGTCGATACCGAGACCACCTCGCTCGATTCGATGCGAGCGGAGCTCGTCGGCGTCTCGCTTTCCGTCGAGCCGGGCCGGGCATGCTACATCCCGCTCGCCCACGTGCCGCCGGGGGGAGAGACGGCGGACCTGATCGACGGACCGGCGGCGGCACCGCCGGAACAGATCCCGATGGCGGACGCGCTCGCCGCCCTCAAGCCGCTCCTGGAGGATCCCGGCGTCCTCAAGATCGGCCACAACATCAAGTACGACATGGAGGTGCTGGCGCGCTACGGAATCGCGGTCTCGCCGGTCGACGACACGATGCTGCTGTCCTACGTGCTGGAAGCCGGGATGCACGGCCACGGGCTCGACGAGCTCTGCAAGCTCCATTTCGAGCACACCAACATCAAATTCTCCGACGTCGCCGGTTCGGGAAAGAAGGCGGTCGGCTTCGCCGAGGTCCCCCTGGAAGCGGCGCGCGACTACGCGGCGGAGGACGCCGACATGACCGGGCGGCTCCACCGCCTGCTCAAGCCGAGGCTGGTCGCGGACCGCATGGCGACGGTGTACGAGACGTTGGAACGCCCGCTGGTCGCGGTGCTCGCCGGCATGGAGCGGGCCGGGATCAAGGTCGACGTTTCGGTGCTGGCCGCGCTGTCGCGCGATTTCGAGAGCAGGGGCGCGGCGCTCGCCGAGGAGATCTACCGGGAGGCCGGGCACGGCTTCAATATCGGGTCCCCCAAGCAGCTCGGCAGCGTGCTGTTCGAGGAGATGGGGCTCGAAGGCGGCAAGAAGACCAAACAGGGCGCCTACGGGACCGGCGCCGACATCCTCGAAGGTCTCGCCGCGCAGGGCCACGCGCTCCCCCGCCTGGTGCTCGACTGGCGCCAGCTCGCCAAGCTCCGGAGCACCTATACCGAGGCGCTCGCCGAAGCGGTCAATCCCGCGACCGGGCGCGTGCATACCTCCTTCGCCCAGGCGATCGCGTCCACCGGGCGGCTGAGCTCGAACGAGCCCAACCTGCAGAACATCCCGGTGCGGACCGGGGACGGGCGCAAGATCCGCGAGGCGTTCGTGGCGGAGACCGGCCACACGCTGCTCTCGGCCGACTATTCGCAGATCGAGCTCCGCCTGCTCGCCCATGTCGCCGACATCGAAGCGCTCAAGCAGGCCTTCCACGAGGGCGCCGACATCCACGCGCGGACGGCGGGCGAGGTGTTCGGCCTGCCGGTGGAAGGCATGGAGCCGGCGGTCCGCAACCGCGCCAAGGCGATCAATTTCGGGATCATCTACGGCATCAGCCCGTTCGGGCTCGCGCGCCAGCTGGGCATCCCGCAGAGCGAGGCGCGGGCCTATATCGACGCCTATTTCGAGCACTATCCCGGCATTCGGGACTACATGGAGACCACCAAGGCCTTCGCGCGGGCCAACGGCTACGTGACGACGGCGTTCGGGCGGCGCTGCCATACCCCGGCGATCGCCGACAAGAACCCGGCGCGACGCAACTTCTCCGAGCGCGCGGCGATCAACGCGCCGCTCCAGGGCGCGGCGGCGGACATCATCAAGCGCGCGATGATCCGCCTGCCGGCCGCGCTCGAAGACGCGGGTCTGGGCGCCCGGATGCTGCTCCAGGTGCACGACGAGCTCTTGTTCGAGGTCCCCGACGGCGAGCTCGATGACACCGCCGCCCTGGTCGCCCGGACGATGGAGGGCGCCGCCCATCTCAGCGTGCCGCTCACCGTCGAGACCGGCCGGGGCCGCAGCTGGGCGGAGGCGCATTAGGGCGGGCCTTCAGCCTCGACCCGCCCTCCCCCGCAAGCGGGTGAGGGGATTCGCGGCCGGCCTCTCCGTCGCCTCTCCCTTCCCACTGGGAAGGGTCGGGAGAGGGCATTCGAGCATCTTGATGCCTCTGGTTTTGATGCACTGATGACTCGGTGCCGCGCGGAACCGCCATGCGAAGGCCAGGCCGCAAACCGTTGGCGGGACGCCGGTTTTCCCTGCCACGCGCTTCTCCGGACCGGGTTCCGGGGCGCGAGCGGACGATCGTTCCGTCCCCGGGGGACGGAAAAAATACCGTTTCACGCTAATGTTTCACGTGAAACATAGGTCAAGAGCCCTGACCTTTGTTTCACGTGAAACATTAGCCGCGCTTGAACAGCCCCTCGACGCCGGCGCGGTGGCGCTGTTTCTTCTCGATGTCCTCGCGCACGCGGCGGATTTCCGCTTCGAGCTCGGCGATGTATTCCTCGAGCTCCCCGATGGAGAGCGAGTCGAGCTCGCGGAGCTTCTTGGGCCCCTTCTGGGGCGTCAGGTCCTCTTCGTCCACGCCGCGGGCTCCCCTGCGATCCGCCTTGCCAGTGTGTCGCCCAGCCGTTAGACAGGCAACCCGTTCGACCCACCCCGAAACCCCGCGATGACCCAGAGCGTTCCCGCCTCGATGAAGGCGATCGAAATCGTTGAACCCGGCGGCCCGGAGATGCTGCGGCCCTGCACCCGCCCGGTGCCCGAGCCCGGCGAGGGCGAGGTGCTGGTCAGGGTGGCGGCGGCGGGAGTCAACTTCCCCGACGTCGCCCAGCGGCGCGGCAACTACCCGCCGCCGCCGGGGGCGAGCGACCTGCCGGGGCTGGAGCTCTCCGGAGAGGTCGTGGCGCTCGGTCCCGGCGTTTCCGGCCCAGCACCGGGCGAGTCCGTCTGCGCGCTGGTGAGCGGCGGCGGCTATGCCGAGTACTGCGCGGTGCCGGTGCCGCAATGCCTGCCGGTCCCGGACGGGCTCGACATGGTGCAGGCGGCGGCGCTGCCCGAGACCTTCTTCACCGTCTGGACCAACCTGTTCGACGGCGGGCGGCTGCGCGCGGGCGAGACGGTGCTGATCCACGGCGGCTCGGGCGGGATCGGCACGACCGCCATCCAGATCGCCCGCGCCTTCGGCGCCCGGGTGTTCGCGACCGCGCGAACGGCGGAGAAATGCGCCTTCTGCGAGGAATTGGGAGCGGAGCGGGCGATCAACTACAGCGACGAGGATTTCGTCGCCGTCGTCAGGGAGCTGACGGAGAAGCGCGGCGTCGAGCTGATCCTCGACATGGTCGGCGGCGACTATCTCGCGCGCAACGTCCGCGCGCTCGCCGTCGAAGGGAGGCTGGTCCAGATCGCGGTCCGGGAGGGCGCGGAGGCGACGATCCCGCTCGGCCTCCTGATGGTCAAGCGGCTGGTGCTCACCGGCTCGACGCTGAGGCCCCGCACCGTCGCCCAGAAGGGCGCGATCGCCGACGCGCTCAGGGAGAAGGTCTGGCCGCTGCTGGCGGAGGGAAGCGTGCGGCCGGTCATCCACACCACCTTCGCTCTCGACGAGGCCGCCCGGGCGCACGCGCTGATGGAATCGAGCGCGCATATCGGTAAGATCGTGCTGACCGTTTGAAAACGCCCGGAACCCACCGGGCCGCGACGAAAGAAAGCGCATGACCAACCCACTGATGCCCAAGGCCACCGCGGTGTGGCTGATCGAGAACACCGCGCTCACCTTCGACCAGATCGCCGCGTTCTGCGGCCTCCACGAGCTCGAGGTGCAGAGCATCGCCGACGAGGAGGTCGCGATCGGGATGATCGGATTCGACCCGATCTCCAACGGCCAGCTCACCCGCGAGGAGATCGAGCGGTGCAGCGCCGATCCGTCGGCGCGCCTGACCATGGCGGAGCAGGACATCCCGCGCCCGTCGCCCAGGACCAAGGGGCCGCGCTACACCCCGGTCGCGCGCCGCCAGGACAAGCCGGACGCGATCGCCTGGCTGGTGCGCCACTGCCCGGACCTCACCGACGGCCAGATCTCGAAGCTGATCGGCACCACCAAGCCGACCATCGTCGCGATCCGCGAGCGCACCCACTGGAACATGGCGAACATCAAGCCGCGCGAGCCGGTCGGGCTGGAGCTGTGCACCCGCGCCGACCTCGACGCGGCGTTGAAAAAGGCCGGCTACGTCCCCGAGCCGGTGGACGAGGGGGACGACGTGTTTCCGGTGGAGCAGCTCGCCCGGACCGAGCCCGACCCGCCGGATCCCGATCCTCAGTTCGGGTAGCCGGCCGCGCTCAGCGACACCGCGATCTCGTCGAGGGCCGCCGGGTCCTCGATGGTCGCGGGCATGGTCCACTCCTCGCCGTCGGCGATCCGGCGCATCGTGCCGCGCAGGATCTTGCCCGACCGCGTCTTGGGCAGGCGGCCCACCACCGAGGCCGACTTGAAGGCGGCGACCGGCCCGATCCGCCCGCGCACCATGCCCACCGCCTCGTCGACGATGGCGGCGGTGTCCCGCTCGACCCCGTCCTTGAGGACCAGCAGGCCGAAGGGGACCTGGCCCTTGAGCGCGTCGGCGACGCCGATCACCGCGCATTCCGCGACGTCGGGATGCTCGGCGAGCACCTCCTCCATCGCGCCGGTCGACAGCCGGTGTCCGGCGACGTTGATGATGTCGTCGGTCCTCGCCATAACGAACACGTAGCCGTCCTCGTCGATGTATCCGGCGTCGGCGGTGGCGTAATTGCCGGGGAACTCGGTCAGATAGGCCTCGCGGAACCGCCGGTCGGCGTTCCACAGCGTCGGCGCGCAGCCGGGCGGCATCGGCAGGCGCGCGACCAGCGCGCCGATCTCGCCCGCGGGACGCTCCTTGCCCGCCTCGTCGAGCACCCGCAGGTCCCAGCCCGGCACGGCGCGGGTCGGCGAGCCGTACTTGATCGGCACCCGTCCCAGGCCGACGCAGTTGGCGGCGATCGGCCAGCCCGTCTCGGTCTGCCACCAATGGTCGATCACCGGCACGCCGAGATGGTCCTCGGCCCATTTGACGGTGTCGGGATCGGCCCGCTCGCCGGCGAGGTACAGGGCCTCGAAACCGGACATGTCGTAGGCCGCGCGGAGCGCGCAGTCGGGGTCTTCCTTCTTGATCGCGCGGAACGCGGTCGGCGCGGTGAACAGCGCCTTGACGCCATGCTCGGCGATCACCCGCCAGTAGACGCCCGCGTCGGGCGTGCCGATCGGCTTGCCTTCGAACAGGATGCTGGTCGATCCGTTCAGCAGCGGCGCGTAGACGATATAGGAGTGCCCCACCACCCAGCCCACGTCGGAGGCGGCCCAGAACACCTCGCCCGGTCCGGTATCGTAGATGTTGGGCATCGACCATTTGAGGACCACCGCGTGCCCGCCATTGTCGCGGACGATCCCCTTGGGCTGGCCCGTCGTCCCCGAGGTGTAGAGGATGTAGAGCGGATCGGTCGCCGCCACGGGCACGCAGTCGACCGGAGACGCCGCCGCGACGGCCTCGTTCCAGTCGACGTCGCGGCCGGGGATCAGCTCCGCGGGTCCGGCCTCGCGCTGCAGGATGACGCAGAAATCCGGCTTGTGGCTGGCGATCTCGATCGCCTCGTCGAGCAGCGGCTTGTAATGGACCACCCGGCCGGGCTCGATCCCGCAGGAGCCGGCGACGATCGCCTTGGGCGTCGAATCGTCGATCCTGACGGCGAGCTCGTTGGCCGCGAACCCGCCGAAGACGACCGAGTGGACGGCGCCGATCCTGGCGCAGGCGAGCATGGCGACCGCCGCCTCGGGCACCATCGGCATGTAGATCACCACCCGGTCGCCGCGACCGACGCCCCGCGCCGCGAGGGCGCCGGCGAATTGCGCCACGCGGTCGCGGAGCCCGGCATAGGTGAAGCGCTGCTGCGTGCCGGTGACGGGGCTGTCGTAGATCAGCGCCGGCCGGTCGCCGTTCCCCGCCGCGACATGCCGGTCGAGCGCGTTGTGGCAGGTGTTCAGCATCCCGCCCGCGAACCAGCGGGCCGCCGGCTGCGCGTTCTCGTCGACCACGCGGTCCCAGCGACGGTGCCAGTCGATCGCCTCGGCGGCTTCCGCCCAGAAACCGTCCGGGTCGTCCAGGGAACGGCGGTAGATTTCGTTGTAGCGCTCGCTCACGACATCTCCTCCTCGATGGGGATGGCGGCGAAGAAGCCCGGCACGGGGCCGAAGCGCCCGGAGCCGCGGATCTAGCCGGTCGCTACCGTCAGCCTGGCGAGTTCGTCCTTGATCCTGAGTTTGCGTTTCTTGAGGTCCGCGATCGTCGCGGCGTCCGGCAGGGGCCGCGCGTGTTCCTGGGTCAGCGCCTCCTCGAGCTCGGCGTGGCGAGCCTTCAAGGAGGCGACCTGCTCTTCGACAGTCATCGACCGTCCCCCTCTTCCCTTCGATGCATGGGAATCAGGATACCCCGCCCGGCGGTGGATGCAATCGACTCTCGCGGGAGACCGGGACGGTCAGGACGCGAGCCGCGCCAGGGCGGCGTCGGCGACGGCGGCGGAATCGAGGGCGTCGAACGCGGGGCCGACGATGATCGCGGTCTGCGAGGCGTCGGCGGCATCGGGGGCGATTCCCTCGGCCCGGAAATAGGCGCCGGCATTGTCGAGGGCATGGTCCAGCCGCGCGGCGTCGTCGAGACCGTCGTCGGCGTCGCGGACCACCGATCCGGCCAGCATCAGCTGCTCGACATGCTCCAGGTCGACCTCGATCTTGGCGATACGCCGGCGAATCGGCTCGCTGAGATCGACCGGCGCCCCGCCGAACCCGCCCTTCAGCCGCTGGCGGACGGCGCGGACCGCGCGGACCACGTCGCGGTGCCAGTGTTCGACCGCACCGCGCACCGCGGCGATCTCGCCGTCGTCCACCGTCCCCCGCCCGCTGGCGCCGAGCCAGCAGCAGTAGAGCAGCACGTTCACGTCGATCCCGTGGCGCTCCTGCAGCACCAGGCAGGCCTCCGGCACGCCCTCGCTGCCATAGACCCGGAGCGAAAAGTCCCAGAACGGGTGGTCGGGAAATTCGGCCGCCACGCTTGCCTCCTCGATTCGGAAGGGTTTCGATGTCTCCAGTGATAACGGTTCGGCGCGGATTCTGCTATCCTGCGGCCGGTTTGCGCGAATGTGTAGCGGTACCATGGGAGAGCTGGACACCCTGCGGCGGCGTCTCGCCGAGCTGGAGACGGAGCACCGCGATCTCGACGACGTGATCGCCCGCATCGCGGAGACGCCGGTCTACGACCAGTTGCAGGTGCAGCGGCTCAAGAAGCGCAAGCTGAGGCTGAAGGACGAGATCGCGCGAATCCGCGCGCTGCTGGTCCCCGACATCATCGCCTGACGCCCGACGGAGACACGGATTTTGCCCGAAGAGAACCGGAAGGACGGCACGCCGCTGGTCGGCGTGATCATGGGCAGCCGGTCGGACTGGCCGACGATGCGCCACGCGGCGGACGTGCTCGAGGAGCTCGGCGTCGCGGTGGAGACCCGCGTGGTCTCGGCGCACCGGACGCCCGACCGCCTCTACGCCTACGCCCGCGAGGCGCGCGGGCGGGGGATCAGGGCGATCGTCGCCGGCGCCGGCGGCGCGGCGCATCTGCCGGGCATGGTCGCCTCGATGACCACCCTCCCCGTCTTCGGGGTGCCGGTCCGTTCCGAGGCGCTTTCCGGCCTCGACAGCCTGCTCTCGATCGTCCAGATGCCGGGCGGCGTGCCGGTCGGGACCGTCGCCATCGGCAAGGCGGGCGCGATCAACGCGGGGCTGCTCGCGGCCTCGGTGCTCGCCCTGCTCGACCCCGCGCTCGCGGAACGGCTGGAGGACTGGCGCCGCCGGCAGTCGGCCGCGGTCCCGGTCGATCCGGTCGATCCCGGGAACTGACATGGCCGGCGCGCCGGCGACCCTGCCGCCGGGTTCGGTCATCGGCATCCTGGGCGGCGGCCAGCTCGGCCGGATGATCGCGGCGGCGGCGGCGAGGCTGGGCTATCGCTGCCACGTCTATTGCCCGGAGGAGGACGCCCCCGCCGCCGAGGTCGCGGCGTTCGCGACATGCGCGGACTATCGCGACGAGGCCGCGCTCGCCGGGTTCGCGAATTCCGTCGACGTCGTCACCCTCGAATTCGAGAACGTTCCGGCCGCGACGGTCGAACGGCTCGCGGAGACGGTTCCGGTCCGCCCGGACGCGCGGGCGCTCGCCATCGCCCAGGACCGGGTGGAGGAGAAGTGCTTTCTCAACGCCGTCGGCGTCTCCACGGCCCGTTTCGCGGCGGTCGCGTCCGCCGCCGATCTCCGCCGGGCGATGGACGATATCGGCGCGCCCGCGATCCTCAAGACCGCGCGGCTCGGTTACGACGGCAAGGGCCAGCGGGAAGTCCGCCCCGGGGCCGACCCGGAGGCCGCCTGGCGGCAACTGGGCGCGGGCCGCGCGATCCTCGAAGAGCGCGTCGATTTCCAATGCGAGGTTTCGGTGGTGATCGCGCGCGCGCATGACGGCGCGACGGCCGCGTTCGACACCGTGGAGAACGAGCACGAGAACGGCATCCTCCGCACCTCGCGCGTTCCGGCGCGCATCGCCCCGGCGGTCGACGAGGAAGCACGCTCCGTCGCGGCCCGCATCGCCGAGGCGCTCGACTATGTCGGGGTGCTCGCGGTCGAGCTCTTCGTCACGCGCGACGGCGCGCTGCTCGCCAACGAGATCGCGCCCCGGGTGCACAATTCGGGCCACTGGACGCTCGATGCCTGCGCGGCGAGCCAGTTCGAGCAGGCGGTGCGCGCGGCCTGCGCCCTCCCGCTCGCCGACCCGGCGCGCCACAGCGACGCCGTCATGACCAACATCCTGGACGCGGAGCTCGGGGACTGGCCCGAGATCACGGCAGAGCCGGGCGCCTGCCTCCACCTCTACGGCAAGGCCGACGCGCGCCCCGGACGCAAGATGGGCCACGTCACCCGGCTGACGCCGCGGGGGTCGGAGACGGCCTAATGTTTCACGTGAAACATTGGGGGCTCATGCAGACAACGCGACGGGCGGGATACCAGCGACATTTTTCCGTCATGCCCGCGCCTACGGATCGTTCCAGAAGTTCCACATGCGCTCGCCGATGTCGCAACCCCTGGGATAGACGTAGCCGGTGGGCGAGGATGCCCGGATGAGGCCGGCGGGCGGCGCGCCCGCGATCTCGAGGATCAGCTTCCGCCTGATGGCGCGGGCGAAGTCCTCGAAGCTGTTGGCGACGACGAGAAACGCGCCGGGCCCGCCGATCACGCAGCCGAGATAGTATTTGTCGAGGTCCGGCAGGTAGAACCGGCTGTTGAACGCGCCGCGCTCGTTCACGATCGGAAGCCCGTTGACGGTGATGCGCCGGGCGACGGTCGCGTCGCGGACCGCGTCCACGAGGCGCCCGTGATTGTTCGGCCCGTCGCCGGAGACGTCGATCACGCGCCGGGTCCCGTCGAGCGCGTTGGACTCGATCATCTCGCGCGCCATCTCGATGGCATCGCTGATCGAGGTCCGCCGGCCGAAGGTCAGCGGCGCCGCGAGCAGGCGGGCGGCGAAGGCCTCGGCGCTGGCGCGGTCGTGGACGATCGTCCAGTCGACCACGATCCTGTTGTAGGCGCGGCTCGAATAGTCGATATAGGCGACGCCGATCCTGCCGATGAAGCCCGACCGGACGGCGCGAATCACCGCGGGGTTGCGAAACGCCCTGGCGACCCCCTCGCGCTGCAGCAGCGCCTCGGCGCGATCGATGCTGCGCGAGACATCGGTCGCGATGACCAGCTCGAGATCGACCGGCTCACCGGCCCGCCGCGCGGCGGCAGGAACGGACGCGGCCAGCGCGCCCGCGACCAGCGCGAGGCCGGCGCCGCGCCGAAGTATCCCCGCGCCGGCGCGTCTCTCCATCCGACCGGTCCCCGGCATCGCGCCCTAGAAGAGCGGGGACCTGCGGCGTCTCAGCCCCGCCGGCGCGCGGAGGGGTTCGGAGAGCCGCCGCGACAGACGTTCCGCGCCGGCGCGCAGTTTCCCGATCCGCAGCACGTCGGCGAGCCGGCGGCGCAGGAAGGCGCGGGTGACCTCGCCGCCTTCGGAGCGGTCGTCGAGCCAGACCAGCGCGGTGGTGGCGAGCACCCCGGCGAGCAGCGCGCGCTTGGTGTAGAAGCTGAAATCGTGCGACCGGTCGCCGGCCGCGCGCCAGACGCGGTCGACGGTGCGGCCGTAGCAGGCGATCGCGAGCGCCGCGTTCTGCGGCAGCCCGGCGAAGGCGACGCCGCGCCGGACCGACTCGCGATAGGGCGCGAGCGCCTCGAGCCGCGCCAGCACCGCCCTCTCCACCCGTCCGCTGAGCCGCGGGTCGCGGGCGCCGCCGGCTTCCAGCACCTCCGCCATCTGCGCATCCGCCCAGTCGTTGAAGGCCCGGAACAGCTCGCGCGGGCCGCCGCGCAGGATCCGCCGCGCCTCGATTTCGTCGATCCCCACCTCCGCCGCGCCCGCCCGGATCGCCGCCGGGACCCAGCCTTCGGACGCGGCATGCCGCACCGCGGCGAGAACCAGCCGGTCGTGGAGATCGCCGTCCTGTCCGGCCATCGGACCGCTCACTCCTCGGCCCGCGCCGCCTCGGCGAAATGGCGCATCTCGTCCGAGAAGGCCAGCATGCGCAGATCGTCCATCCGCATCGTGTAGAGGATGCCGTCGAGATGGTCGATCTCGTGCTGGACGACGCGGGCGTGGAAGCCCCGCGCCTCGCGCTCCACCGCCCGCCCGTCGGGCGCGGTGCCGCGATAGCGGATGCGGGCATGGCGCGGCACGGCGCCGGTAAGGCCGGGGATCGAAAGGCAGCCCTCCCAGCCCAGCTCGACCTCGTCGCCGACCGGCTCGAAGGCGGGGTTGACCAGGGCGGTCAGCGGCGTCTCGGCGTCCTCCGGCCCGTCGGGTCCGGCCCGTTCGGCGGGCGCCTTGAAGACGATCACCCGGCGGCTCACATGGACCTGCGGCGCGGCGAGGCCGACGCCGTTGGCGTCCTCCATGGTCTCGACCATGTCGTCGACCAGCCGGCGGACCTCGCGCGAGGTGGGGTCGGCGACCGGCTCGGCCTCCCGGAGCAGCACCGGATGCCCCATGCGGGCGATCTTCAGCAGCGTCATGCGCCTAATATCGTTCCGTCGCGCCGCAAGGTAAACCGCCGCCCGCTCGGTTGACGGGGCGGGGCGGGCGGGCTAAAAGCCGGTCCCCATCCGAACCAGGCAACGGGTACGACCGATGGCAAACATCAAATCGGCCAAGAAGCGGACGCGCCGCAACGCCCGCCGCGCCGACATCAACGGCGCCCGCCGCGGCCGTGTCCGGACCCATGTGAAGAAGGTCGAAGCCGCGCTCGAAGCGGGCGACAGGGAAGCCGCCGAAAAGGCCCTGAAGGCGGCCCAGCCCGAGCTGATGCGGGGCGTCGCCAGGGGCGTCCTTCACCGCAACACCGCCGCCCGGAAGGTCGCGCGGCTGAATGCACGGGTCAAGGCGCTCGGCTAGAGCCCGGAAGGCCCCTCACCCTGACCCTCTCCCCGCCGGGGAGAGGGGATCCGCTCGCCTCCCCTTCCTCCTTATCTTCCCCCCCTCCCGCTCGCGGGAGGAGTCGGGGGAGGGCCGGCGCTTTTCGAACTATCCCCGATATCCACAGCCCGCACCGGGAGAGGCCGGCGCCGACCGGCCGATTTCCGCCGTCGGAACGCTCCGGGCGGCGACTTTTTTCTGCAATAATTCGTTTTGCCCGCCAACACGCCATTGCGCGATCCGTCCGGGGAAGCTACTGTTTTGAGGCAGGGCAGCGTGGGGGTGTCCGCTAACAAATAAAAACCAGGCGGGGCGTTCCCTATACTTGCGAATTCTACGCAATACTATCGCGATACGGGACCAATACTCGGCGGCGGATGTCGTTTTATTTCCTTGAATGAGGGCGGGCTGGCTTCGGGGCCATGGTGAGCGGGTTGGGAACGCTGATACGATACGGGCCTCGAACGAGCCCGGCGGACCTCGGATCGACGCCTGGGCGGCGGCTCCCGATCGGACATGAGGGCCCGCCGCTCGACGGCGCGGATCGTCCGGCGAAAGCGCTCGCGTTCGTCGTAATTGCCCCGAACGAACACTGATTCCGGCGGGAACGAAGATGGACTCGCGGATTTCTGCGCAATGGGCACGGGTCAGGGGGTTGCTCCGCGCGGAAGTCGGCGACTCTTCCTATCGCAGCTGGCTCAAGCCGCTGACGCTGCTCGGCGTCGACGGGAACGCGGTGCGCATCGCCACGCCGACCCGCTTCATGCGCGACTACGTGAACGAGAACTTCGCCGGGCGCATCCTCGAGCTCTGGACCGAAGAGAACGGCACGATCGAGAAGCTCGACATCGAGATCCAGGCCGAGCCGGCGAAGCGCGAGCGCAAGCGGATGGCCGCGGCGCCGGACCGACCGTCGCCGCGAACGGCCAAACCCGCCGATGAGGCGCCCGCCGCGGCCGCGGCGAACTCCGCCCCCCCCGGGCCCGAACGCAACGGGGGAGACATCGGCGGTCCGCTCGATCCGCGTTTCGTTTTCGACAACTTCGTCGTGGGCAAGCCCAACGAGCTCGCCTACGCGGCCGCGCGCCGGGTGGCGGAGTCGCCGACCGCCACCTACAACCCCCTCTTCCTCTATGGCGGGGTCGGTCTCGGCAAGACGCACCTGATGCACGCGATCGGCTGGCACATCCGCGGGCGGCACTCCAACCGCCGCGTGGTGTACCTGTCGGCCGAGAAATTCATGTACCAGTTCATCCGGGCGCTGCGTTTCCAGGACACGATGGCGTTCAAGGAGCAGTTCCGGTCGGTCGACGTGCTGATGATCGACGACGTCCAGTTCATCAACGGCAAGGAAAACACCCAGGAAGAATTCTTCCATACTTTCAACGATCTGGTCGGAAACAACCGGCAGGTCGTGGTGTCGGCGGACAAGTCGCCGTCCGACCTGGAAGGCATGGAGGAACGGCTCCGCTCGCGGCTCGGCTGGGGCCTGGTGGCCGACATCCACGGGACCACCACCGAACTCAGGGTCGGCATCCTGCAATCCAAGGCGGAACATCTCGGCGTCGCGGTTCCGCCCAAGGTGCTCGAATTCCTCGCCCACAAGATCACCACCTCGGTGCGCGAGCTGGAAGGCGCGCTCAACCGCATCGTCGCCCATTCGACCCTGGTGGGGCGCGACATCACGCTCGAGACCTGCCAGGAGGTGCTGCAGGACCTTCTGCGCGCGCACGAGCGGCGCGTGACGATCGAGGAGATCCAGAAGCGGGTGGCGGAACATTTCAACATCCGCTTCACCGACATGCACTCGGCCCGGCGGTCGCGCGCGGTCGCGCGGCCCCGCCAGGTGGCGATGTACCTCGCCAAGCATCTCACCTCGCGGTCGCTGCCGGAGATCGGCCGGAAGTTCGGCGGGCGCGACCACACCACCGTCATGTACGCCGTGCAGAAGGTCGAGGAGCTCAGGCAGTCCGACCCCGGTTTCGACGAGGACGTGGAACTGCTCCGCCGGATGCTGGAAGCCTAGAACGGCGGCGGTTTCCGGCATCCCGTTCCGCCGCGTCGAACGCTTGATTCTTCCCATTGCAGCAACAGGTTGTGCTATAGTGGCGACGGTGCGCGCGGCGGCTCGCTCGGGGCGCAACCGAGGCGCCGGTCGTCACCCGCCGGTTCGGTGGAACACGCCTTATCCGGAAGGAGATATTCCTCAAACGGGGATCCCGGGACGATGAAGCTCACGATCGAACGCGGAGCGCTGTTGCGGTCGCTGCAGCACGCCCAGGGTGTAATCGAGCGGCGCACGACGATACCGATCCTGTCGAACGTGCTGCTCAACGCGGACGGGGCGACGCTGTCGCTGACGGCCACCGACATGGATATCGCCATCGTCGAGCGGGTGCCCTGCACGGTGGCCCAGCCGGGCGCGACGACGGTGCCCGCGCAAACCCTGTTCGACGTGGTGCGCAAGCTGCCGGACGGCGCCGAGCTGGAGATCGCGAGCGGCGGCGAGCAGAACCAGCTGATGGTGCGCTGCGGCCGGTCGCGGATATCGCTCGCCACCCTGCCGAGCGAGGATTTCCCGGTGATGAGCGAGGGCGACCTGCCCCATGCCTTCGTCATCGACGCGAAGGCGCTGCGCGAGATCATCGACCGGACGCGCTTCGCGATGTCGTCGGAGGAGACCCGCTACTACCTCAACGGCGTCTACATGCACCCCGCGGACGGCGAGGACGGGGCCAAGCTCCGCATCGTCGCCACCGACGGCCACCGCCTCGCGCGGGTGGAGATGGCGCTGCCCGAGGGAGCGGCGGAGATGCCCGGCGTGATCGTCCCGCGCAAGACCGTGGGCGAGGTCCGCAAGCTGATCGACGACGGCGAGGAGGAGGTCGCGATAACGCTGTCGGACACCAAGATCCGCGTCGCGGTCGAATCCACCGTCCTCACCTCCAAGCTGATCGACGGCACGTTCCCGGATTACGACCGCGTCATCCCGTTCGCCAACGACAAGACGCTGCAGGTCGATCCGAGGAACTTCGCCAAGGCGGTCGACCTGGTCTCGACCATCGCGACCGAGAAGACCCGGGCGATCAAGCTCAGCCTCGACAACGGGTCGCTCGTGCTGTCGGCCTCGAGCCCGGAGGCGGGCAGCGCCGAGGAGCAGCTCGAGGTGGAATACGCTGACGGACCGCTGGAGATCGGCTTCAACTCGCGCTACCTGCTCGACATCGCCCAGCTCATCGGAGAGGACGGCGCCAGGTTCATGCTCTCGGACGGGGCCTCGCCGACGCTGGTCCACGACAACGCGGATCCCGGCGCGCTCTACGTCCTTATGCCGATGCGCGTTTGACCCTTCGCGCGCAGGAAACGCGGGAGAACGCATACGCGGGGGCGGCAACCATGCGCCCCAGGCTTGCCGTCAGGCGCCTGACGATGACGAATTTTCGCAACTACGGATCCGCGCGGGTGACGGTGGACGAACGCCCGGTCCTGCTGACCGGCGCCAACGGCGCGGGGAAGACCAACCTCCTGGAAGCGCTTTCCTTTCTGGCGCCCGGGCGCGGGTTGCGCGGCGCGTCGCTGGCCGAGGTCGCGCGCCGCGGAGGGCCGCCGGGAACCTGGTCGGTCGCCGCCACCCTGAACGGCGCGGGCGGACCGGTGGAGGTGGGAACCGGGATCGCATCCGCCGGAGACGAGCCGGCGCGGCGCCGCGCGGTCCGCATCGACGGGACCGATGCCGCGTCGCAGGCCGACCTCGCGCATTACGCGACGATCAACTGGCTGACGCCCGAAATGGACCGGCTGTTCGACTCCGGCGCGTCCGGGCGCCGGCGCTTTCTCGACCGTCTGGTCGGCGGCTTCGACCGCGACCACGCGGCGCGGGTCGGCCGCTACGAACGGGCGATGCGCGAACGCAACCGGATTCTCAAGGGATCGGGTCCGCGCGGCGACGCGGCCTGGCTCGGCGCGCTGGAAACCGCGATGGCGGAAACCGGCGTGGCGGTGGCGGCCGCGCGCCGCAGCCTGGTGGGCCGGCTCGGCGCGTATTGCCGCGAGGCGATGGGCGGCTTCCCCGCCGCCGCGCTGGCGGTCGAGGGCGCGGTCGAGGAAATGCTGGGAGAGATGCCGGCGCTCGCCGCCGAGGAGGGGGTGCGCGAGCGGCTGGCGACCCTGCGAAGCGCCGATGCCGAGGCCGGGCGCGCGACCTTCGGCGTTCATCGGAGCGATCTCGCATGCACGCATATCGCCCGCGACAGTCCGGCCTCGCTGTGCTCCACCGGCGAGCAGAAGGCGCTGCTGATCCGGATCGTGCTGGCCGGCGCGGCGCTGCATGCCGACGACAGCGGCAGCGCGCCGATCCTCCTGCTCGACGAGGTGGGCGCGCATCTCGACCGCGACCGCCGCGCCGCCCTGTTCGATGCCGTTCTCGCCCTCGACAGCCAGGCATGGATCACCGGCACCGAGCCGGAGGCGTTCGCCGCGCTGGGCGACCGCGCGCAGCGGTTCGCGGTCGCCGACGGCGCGCTGGCGCCGGTCGCATGAGGCGTCAGGAGGCCCGATGACAGAACCAGCCCAAGGACCCCGGCCGGAGCTTGCCGACGACGCTTACGACGCGGCGTCGATCAAGGTCCTCAAGGGGCTGGAGGCGGTCCGCAAGCGGCCCGGCATGTATATCGGCGACACCGACGACGGCTCGGGCCTGCACCACATGGTCTACGAGGTGGTCGACAACGCGATCGACGAGGCGCTGGCGGGCCACTGCTCGGAAATCGCGGTCACGCTGAACGGCGACGGCACGGTCACGGTGACCGACGACGGGCGCGGCATTCCGGTCGAGATGCACGAGGAGGGCATCTCCGCGGCCGAGGTGATCATGACCCAGCTCCACGCGGGCGGGAAGTTCGACCAGAACTCCTACAAGGTTTCGGGCGGGCTGCACGGCGTCGGCGTCTCGGTGGTCAACGCGCTGTCGGAGTGGCTGGAGCTGCGCATCTGGCGGTCCGGCAAGGAGCACGCGATTCGCTTCGAGGATGGCGAGGCGACCGGCCCGCTGGCGACTGTGGGCGACGCGGCGGACCGGACCGGCACCGAGATCACCTTCCGCCCCTCCCCGCGAACCTTCAGCAATACCGCGTTCAGCCTCTCGGTGCTGGAGCACCGGCTGCGCGAGCTCGCCTTCCTCAACTCCGGCGTCCGGCTGGTGCTCACCGACGCCCGCGGGGTCGAGCCGAAAATCGTGGAGATGGCCTATGAGGGCGGCATCCAGGCCTTCGTGGAATATCTCGACCGGGGGAAGACGCCGCTGTTCGATCCGCCGATCGCGATCCGCAGGGAGACCGATGGAATCGCGGTCGAGGCGGCGCTGCAATGGTCGGACAGCTACCACGAGACCATGCTCTGCTTCACCAACACCATCCCGCAGAGCGACGGCGGCACCCATCTGGCGGGCTTCCGGGGCGCGCTGACCCGCACCGTCAACAACTACGCCGCCGCCAACGGCATCGCGAAGAAGGAAAAGGTGACGCTGAGCGGCGAGGACGCGCGCGAGGGGCTGAGCTGCGTGCTCTCGGTCAAGGTGCCGGACCCGAAATTCTCCTCCCAGACCAAGGACAAGCTGGTCTCGTCGGAGGTGCGACCGGTCGTCGAGGGGATCGTGGGCGGGGAGCTCGGCACCTGGTTCGAGGAACACCCGCGCGAGGCCAAGCGGATCGTCGCCAAGGTGGTCGAGGCCGCGGCCGCGCGCGAAGCCGCGCGCAAGGCGCGCGAGCTGACCCGGCGCAAGGGCGCGCTCGACATCTCCTCGCTGCCCGGCAAGCTGGCGGACTGCCAGGAGCGCGATCCGGCGCGCTCGGAACTCTTCATCGTCGAGGGCGATTCCGCCGGGGGCTCGGCCAAGCAGGCGCGCGATCGGGCGTTCCAGGCGATCCTGCCGCTGCGCGGCAAGATCCTGAACGTGGAGCGCGCGCGGTTCGACAAGATGCTGGGATCCGCCGAGCTCGGCACCCTGATCGCCGCGCTCGGAACCGGGATCGGCCCCGAGGATTTCGACATCGAGAAGCTGCGCTACCACAAGGTCATCGTGATGACCGACGCGGACGTGGACGGGAGCCACATCCGGACTCTCCTGCTGACCTTCTTCTTCCGCCAGATGTCGGCGCTGATCGAGCGCGGCCATCTCTATATCGCGCAGCCGCCGCTCTACCGCGCGCGAAAGGGAAGCGGCGGGGTCTATCTCAAGGACGACGGCGAGCTCGACGCCTACCTGGTCGAGGCGGGGTTGCAGGATTGCGTGCTCTCGCTGCACGGGGGCGAACAGGTCGCGGGCGAGGATTTGCGGGAGCGCGTGGAGGAGGCGCTGGCCGCGCGCCGCCTGATGACGCCGATGATGCAGCGGCTCTCCAACATCGACGTCGCCGAGCAGGCGGCGATTCTCGGCGCCTTCCATCCGGCGCTGCTGGAAGACGGCCAGGCGGAGGCGGTCGCCAACGCGATCGCCCAGCGCCTCGACGGGCTCTCCCCGCAGACCGAGCGGGGCTGGCACGCGGAAATCATCGATGAGGGCGGCTTCGCCTTTGTCCGCACGCTGCGCGGGGTGGCCGAGCGGCACGCGATCGACGGCGCGCTGATGCGGTCGAGCGACGCCCGCAGGCTGGACGGGATGGCGGCGGCTCTGCAGGCGATCTACACCCGGCCCGCGACGCTCGCGGCGGGCGAGCGCGAATTCCGCATCACGGGCCCGATCCGGCTGGTCGACGCGATCCTGGAGCTCGGCCGCAAGGGCCTCAGCATCCAGCGCTACAAGGGACTCGGCGAAATGAATCCCGACCAGCTGTGGGAGACCACGCTGGACCCCAACGCGCGGTCGCTGCTCCACGTCAAGGTCAGCCAGGCCCAGCAGGCGGGCAACATCTTCTCGACCCTGATGGGCGACGTGGTCGAGCCGCGCCGCGACTTCATCCAGTCGCGGGCGCTCGAAGTGGTCAATCTGGACGTCTGACGATCCAGCTGCCCGCGTCCGCGAGGCGCTGGAAGCGCGGGCCGAAGGCGGCGCACAGCAATACGTCCCGGAGCTCGGGCGCGAGCGCGCGGTAAAACCGCCGCGCCCGCCGGTTGCGCCGGCGCACCGACCAGAACATCCAGCGTGCGCCGCGGGAACGCCCGTGCGCCGCCAGCCCCCGGACCAGCGCCCGGCCGACGCCCAGGCGACGGAACTCCTCCCGGACGTAGAGATCGGCAAGGTAGATGCCTCGCGAGGCGCTGTCGGTGTCGTAGCCGGGATAGTAGATGGCGTAGCCAAGGAGCCCGTCGGCCGACTCCGCAACCAGCGTTTCGAAGGCGCGGTCCTCGCCGAACCCGTCGCTCCGGAAACGCTCCGCCGTGAAATCGCTCGCGCGGCCGCTGTCGAGCCGTCCGAGCGCCTGCGCCATCGCGGCGACTTCCTCCCCGTCCCCGGGCAGCGCCGGCCTGACGACGAGCCCTTCGACGGAGCCCGCCGGTTCGCTGCTTCGCTTGCGGCGCCACAGCATCGGCTCAGCCCGGTCCGGCGCGTTCGAGCGCCTCGGAGGCAGCGAACCAGTCGCCTTCGGCCGCCTCCTCCGCGCGCCTGGCGTCGGCCAGCTCCTTGCCCAGGGCGGCGATCTTCTCGGCATCGTCCTCCCGGGCCGCGGAGGCGAGCGCCGCGTGGAGCGACCGCTGGGCCGTCTGGGCGCGCGCGATCCGGCTTTCCGCCGCCGCCACCGCGTCCTTCAGGGGCTTCCGCCTGTCGCGGGAGGCCGCCGCCGCCCGCCGGGCCGCCTTGCGGCCGGAAACGGCGCGGGCGGGGCCGTCCGCCTGCCGCTCCCCGGCGCGATCGAGGATTTCGGACCGGTAATCCGCGAGGTCGCCGTCATAGGGCCGGACCGTACCCCCCTTCACGAGCCACAGCCGCTCGGCCACGAGCTGGACCAAGTGCATGTCGTGCGCGATCAGCACGACCGCACCGGCATAATCCTGCAGCGCATCGACCAGCGCCTCCCGGCTTTCCATGTCGAGATGGTTGGTCGGCTCGTCGAGCACCAGAAGCTGCGGCGACCGGCTGGTGATCAGCGCGAGGTTGAGCCGCGCCTTCTCCCCGCCGGAAAGCGCGGCGACCGGCACATCCGCCTTTTCGCCGCTGAAGCCGAAGGCGCCCAGCCTGGCGCGCACGCGCTCGGGCAGGGCGTCGGGCATGAGGGGCGCGAGGTGGCCGAACGCGGTGCCGTCGGGGCGCAGCGTATCGATCTGGTGCTGCGCGAAATAGCCGACCGCGAGGTTGCGCGCCCGCCTCACCGTCCCCCGCTCGGGCGACAGCAGATCGGCGAGGAGCCTCGCGAAGGTGGACTTGCCGTTGCCGTTGGCGCCGAGCAGCGCGATCCGTTCGTCCGGGTCGATCCGGAGATTCAGGTTGCGCAGCACGGGGCGGCCCGGCTCGTAGCCGACGGCGGCGTCCTCGAAGGTCACCAGCGGCGGCTTGAGCCCGTCGGGCTCGGGAAACGCGAGATCGGCGGTGTGCCCGTCCGCGACGACGGGCAGGTCCGCCAGCTTCTCGAGCGCCTTCACGCGGCTCTGCGCCTGACGGGCCTTGCGCGCGTTGTAGCGGAAACGGTCGACGAACCCCTGGAGCCGGCGCCGCTTCGCGTCGATGCGGGCCTGCTGGGCCTCGCTGGCCGCGAGTCGCTCGGCATGGGTCTTCGCGAAGCGGGTGTAGTTGCCGGGGTAGAGGGTCAGCCCGCCGCCCGCCATGTGGAGAATGCCCTGGGGCACCGCGTCGAGCAGGTCCCGGTCGTGGCTCACCACGACGAGCGCCCGGGGATAGCGCTTGAGGTGCGATTCCAGCCACATGGCGGCTTCGAGATCGAGATGGTTCGTCGGCTCGTCGAGCAGCAACAGGTCGGGCTCGGCGAACAGCGCGGCGGCGAGCGCGACCCGCATGCGCCATCCGCCGGAGAGATCGGCGAGCGGCGTTCGCTGCATCGCCTCGTCGACGCCCAGCCCGGCGAGCAGCCGCGCGGCGCGCGCGGGCGCCGCATGCGCGCCGATCTCCCCGAGGCGGACCTCGATCTCGGCGCG
Organism: Defluviicoccus sp.; assembly: GCA_022826125.1. Classification (GTDB taxonomy): domain Bacteria; phylum Pseudomonadota; class Alphaproteobacteria; order MPNO01; family MPNO01; genus MPNO01. The sequence continues at coordinate 22,309 of JAJDVM010000264.1, read as the reverse complement.
GCGCGCATCCCTGGCGCCTTCCGCTTCGGCGACAAGGGCGGCGCGCTCCTCGTCGGCGGCGAGCACCGCGGCGCGCGGCGTTTCCGGACCGCCCGGCACCTCCTGATCGACCAGCCTGACCGAAAGGCCGCGGGCGCCGACGATCCTGCCCTCGTCGGGCTCGAGCCGGCCGGCGATGAGACGAAGCAGGGTCGTCTTGCCGCACCCGTTGCGCCCGACCAGGCCGAGCCTGCGGCGCGCGCCGATCTGCGCGTTCACGCCACCGAAAAGAGGGCGCCCCTCGACGCGGCAGGCGATGTTCTCAAGGGTCAGCATGGGCGGCCCGGTAACCGACGGAGAAGCGGGGCTCCGTCATAGTCGCTGCGAATTCGCCGGACAAGGTACCGGGCGTACCGAGGATTCGACTTCGGCCGGCACGCCGGCCCCTGGATGACCTATGTTTCCCGCGCCGGACGACATTATGGAACACGCTGGGCATGGCACGGCGGCAAACCGGGAAACAGGACGGAAAGGGAGGGGCGGACCGCAAACCCGGCGGGGCGGCGAAGCCCGGCGCACGTCGTCCCGCGCGGCGCGGCTGGGTCGCGAGGCTCGCCCGATGGACCCTGGTGCTCGGCATCTGGATCGGCGTCGCCGCCGGCGGCGCGGTCGCCTGGTACGCCTGGGACCTGCCCGATTTGTCCCGGCTGGAGACGCCGACCCGCCGGCCGGCGGTGCTGCTCAGAACCGCCGACGGGGCGACGCTCGCGCGCTACGGCCAGCTCTATGGCGGCGCGGTCCGGTTCGACGAACTCCCGGGCTTTTTCGTCGAGGCGGTCAGCTCGATCGAGGACCGGCGCTTCTTCGAGCATCCGGGGATCGACGTCTGGGGCATCCTCCGCGCGGCGGTCGCCAATATCCGCGCCGGGAAGATCCGCCAGGGCGGCAGCACGCTGACCCAGCAGCTCGCCAAGAACCTGTTCCTCACGCCGGACCGGACGGTCAGGCGGAAGATCCAGGAGGCGATCGTCGCGCTCTGGCTCGAAGCCCGGTTCTCCAAGCGCCAGATCTTCGAGATCTACATCAACCGGGTCTATTTCGGTTCTGGCGCCTATGGCGTCGCGGCCGCCGCGAGGCGCTATTTCGGCGGAACGGTCGGCGATCTCTCGCTGTTCGAGGCGGCGGTGCTGGCGGGACTTCTGAAGGCGCCGTCGCGCTATTCGCCGGTGCGGGACGCGGACGCGGCGAAAGAGCGCGGGCTCCGCGTGCTGCGGTCGATGGTCGATGCCGGGAAACTCACCGAAGCCGAGGCACGGGCGGCGCGGCGGACGCCGCTCCGCCTCCGCGCGGAGACCGGGACCGGCGCGCGCTATTTCGCCGACTGGGCGCTGGAGCGGGCGGTCGGGTATATCGGACGGACGTCGCGGGATGTCGAGATCCGCACCACCATGGACGCGCGGCTGCAACGCATCGCCGAGCGCCACGCCCGTACCCTGCTTGAGAAGGAGGAAAAGACCCGCCGGGTTTCGCAGGTGGCCCTGGTGGCGATGTCGCTCGACGGCGCGGTTCGCGCGATGGTCGGCGGGCGCGTCTATTCGGCGAGCCAATTCAACCGCGCCACCCAGGCGCGGCGCCAGCCGGGCTCGGCTTTCAAGCTGTTCGTCTATCTCGCCGGGCTCGAAGCCGGGCTCGTGCCGGACAGCGTCTTCGTCGACAAGCCGGTCCGCGTCGCCGGCTGGCGGCCGCGCAACTATGACGGCCGCTTCCACGGCGCGATGCCGCTCCGGCGCGCCTTCGCCAGGTCGATCAACAGCGTCGCGGTTCAGGTGAGCGAGCGCGCGGGGCGCCGCCGGGTGATCGACGCGGCGCGCCGGCTCGGCATCACCACGCCGATCGCGCCCCACCCCTCGCTCGCGCTCGGCGCCAGCGAAGTCACGCTGATCGAGCTCACCGCGGCCTATGCCGCCGTCGCCAACGGAGGGGTCGCGGTGTGGCCCTACGGCATCGCGTCGGTGGAAGCGGTGGGCGGAAAGCGGCTCTACCGGCGGACGGGCGGACCGCAGGCCCGGGTGATCGAGAAGGGCCGCGCGCAGGCGCTCCGGCGCATGCTGAGGGAGGTCGTCCGCGGCGGCACCGGCCGCGCGGCGCGGCTGGGCGGGTCGGAGGCCGGCAAGACGGGCACCAGCCAGGGCTTCCGCGACGCCTGGTTCGTCGGGTTCGCGGGCGATCTGGTGGCCGGAGTCTGGGTCGGCAACGACGACGACCGGCCGATGAAGAAAGTCACCGGCGGCGGCCTCCCGGCGCGCATCTGGCGGGCCTTCATGCGGGACGCGGCTCGCTGAGCGCCCGGTTTGTGGGCACGGGGCCGGCGGCGCTTCCCATAGCCGCGCGGAATCCCCATTTTATCGGCAAGATCGAAGGGCCGGGCAAAATCGCCGTCCGGGAAGGGCTTCATGGAACTGGCGCAGGTCACGCTCGACGACAAGTACACGCTCGAATCCGGCCGGGTGTACCTGACCGGAACCCAGGCGCTGGTGCGGCTCCCGCTGATGCAGCGGAAGCGCGACGCCGCGGCGGGGCTGAACACGGCCGGGTTCATCTCGGGCTACCGGGGCTCGCCGCTCGCCGGCTACGACACCGCGCTCTGGCGCGCCAGCTCCTTCCTCGAGGAGAACCGCATCCATTTCGAGCCCGGCCTCAACGAGGACCTGGCGGCGACCTCGGTCTGGGGCTCGCAGCAGGTCAACCTGTTCCAGGGCGGGCGCTATGACGGCGTATTCGCGATCTGGTACGGCAAGGGGCCGGGGCTCGACCGGTCGATGGACGCGATGCGCCACGCGAGCGCCGCCGGCACCTCGCTGCACGGCGGGGTCCTCGCGCTGGTGGGCGACGACCACGGCGCGGTCTCGTCCACCCTGCCGACCCAGTCGGAGCACAATTTCGCGGCCCTGATGATGCCGGTCCTGCACCCGGCCTCGGTGCAGGAATATCTCGATTTCGGGCTGCTCGGCTGGGCGATGTCGCGCTATTGCGGCACCTGGATCGGGCTCAAGTGCCTGACCGAGACGGTGGAGAGCTCGGCCAGCGTGACCGTCGACCCGCACCGCCTCGAAATCGTCGTCCCGGAGGACGAGGTTCCGACCGACGCAGCGATCCGGCTCGGCGAGGACCGGCTCCAGATCGAGGCGCGGCTGCAGGAGGACAAGATCTACGCCGCGCTCCGCTTCGCGCGCGAGAACCGGATCGACCGCACGGTATGGGACAGCCCCAGGCCGCGCTTCGGCATCCTGACCGCGGGGAAATCCTATCTCGACGTGCGCCAGGCGCTCGACGATCTCGGTATCGACGAGGACGGCGCGGCCGAACTCGGGATCCGGATCTACAAGGCGGGGATGGTCTGGCCGCTGGAGCGCCGGGGGACGCGCGCCTTCGCCGACGGGCTGGAGGAGATCCTGGTCGTCGAGGAGAAGCGCGCGGTGATGGAGAACCAGCTCCGCGCCGAGCTCTACAACTGGAAGGAAAGCGCGCGTCCCAGGATCGTCGGCAAGTTCGACGAGGACCGGAACTGGCTGCTGCCGGCCGCCGGCGAGCTCACCCCCGCCACGATCGCCCGGGTCATCGCCGGGCGCATCGGGCGCTACCATGCGAGCGCCCGGATCGCCGACCGGCTGGACGAGATCGAGGCCAAGGAACGCGCGCTGTCCGGCTATGTGCCGCAGCTCCAGCGCACGCCCTATTTCTGCTCCGGCTGTCCGCACAACACGTCGACGAAGGTGCCGGACGGGAGCCGCGCCGAGGCGGGGATCGGCTGCCACTGGATGGCGCTGCTGATGAACCGCCAGGCCGCCACCTACTCTCACATGGGAGGCGAGGGGGCGAACTGGATCGGCCAGGCGCCGTTCACCGAGCAGAACCACGTCTTCGTCAATCTGGGCGACGGCACCTATCACCATTCCGGCATCCTCGCGATCCGCGCCGCGGTGCTGGCCGGCGTCAACGTCACCTACAAGGTGCTCTACAACGACGCCGTCGCCATGACCGGCGGCCAGCCCCAGACCGTCACCCCGCAGCAGATCGCCGCCCAGGTGCTGGCCGAGGGCGTCGCGAGGGTCGTCGTCGTCGCCGACCACCCCGGCAAGTACACCGGCCGCCCCGCCTTCCCCGGCAAACTGAGGATCCACCACCGCGACGAGCTCGATACCCTCCAGCGTTCGCTGCGCGAGACCGAAGGGGTCAGCGTCCTGATCTACGACCAGACCTGCGCGGCCGAGCTGCGGCGGCGGCGCAAGCGCGGCACGGCGCCCGACCCGGACGTGCGGATCTTCATCAACGACGCGGTGTGCGAAGGCTGCGGCGACTGCTCGGTCAAGTCGAACTGCGTCTCGATCGAGCCGCTGGAGACGAAATACGGCCGCAAGCGCCGGATCAACCAGTCCTCCTGCAACAAGGATCTGTCCTGCGTCAACGGCTTCTGCCCGAGCTTCGTGACGCTGACCGGTGCGCAAATCCGCCGCGCGAAAGCCGGCGGCGACGCGCTCCCCGGACTGCTCACCGGGCTGCCGGAACCGGACCGGCCCGACCTCGACGAGCCGTGGGACGTGCTGGTGACCGGGATCGGCGGCACCGGGGTGGTGACCATCGGCGCGATCCTCGGCATGGCGGCGCATCTGGAGAACAAGGGCGTCACCGTGCTCGACCAGTCGGGGCTCGCGCAGAAGAACGGGGCGGTGGTGAGCCATGTCCGGATCGCCGCCGCCCCGGAAGACCTGCACGCGGTGCGCATCGCGGCGGGGAAGGCGCGGCTGCTGCTGGCCTGCGACGCGGTGACCGCGGGAAGCTTCGACTCGCTCGCCAAGCTCGGGCGCGGGCGGACCCGCGCGGTGGTCAACCGGGACGTCGCGCCGACCGCGGCCTTCACCCTCGACGGCGACACGGTGTTCGACCGCGCCGGGCTGTTCGACGCGATCCGCGAAGCGGCGGGGCACAATTTGACCGAGCTGGTGGATGCGACCCGGACCGCGACGGCGCTGCTGGGCGATGCCATCGCGACCAACATGTTCATGGTGGGCTACGCCGCCCAGCGCGGCCTGCTCCCGGTCTCGATCGGCGCGCTCGAACGCGCGATCGAGCTCAACGGGGTCGCGGTCGAGGCCAACAAGCAGGCCCTCGGCTGGGGCCGGGCCCAGGCCGCCCGGCCGGACGAGGTGCGCGCCGTCCTCGACCGGGCGGGCGCGGCGCAGGAACCGGAATCCGTCGCCGAGACCTTCGAGGAGATCGTGGAGGACCGGACGGCGCTGCTCACCGCCTGGCAGGACGCGGCTTACGCGGAACGCTACCGTGCCCTCGTCGCGCGCGCCGGGGCGGCGGACCGGGCGCTCGGCGATTCCCCGCTCGATTTCGCCGGCGCGGTCGCGCGCGGAGCGGCGAAGCTGATGGCCTACAAGGACGAGTACGAGGTCGCCCGGCACTACACCGACCCCGCCTTCGCGGCGAAGCTGAAGGCGCAGTTCGAGGGCGATTTCCGGCTCTCCTTCCACCTAGCGGTCCCGCTGCTCCGCCGACCCGACCCGACCACGGGCGAGCCGAGGAAGCGCAGCTTCGGACCGTGGACGATGGCGGCGTTCCGCGTGCTGGCGCGGATGAAGCGCTTGCGCGGCGGGCCGCTGGATCCGTTCGCGCGCAGCCCCGACCGGCGCCTCGAACGGGACCTGATCGACTGGTACGCCGCCCTCGTCGAGGAGCTCGCCGGCGGGCTGACCGAGGCGAACTACGAAACCGCGGTGGCACTGGCGGGCCTGCCGGAGAAGATCCGGGGCTACGGGCCGGTCAAGGCGCGGAGCGCCGAGGAAGCGCGCCGCGAGGAGGAGAGGCTGCGCCGGTCCTGGCCGGTGCCGCCGGCGCGCGAGGAGGCGCCGCGACCGGCGGAAGAGCTCATTCCGGCCAGGTGACGATGCGCTCCTCGGGATCGTCGCCGCGCCGTTCCGGCACCACGCGACCGCGCACCGAGATGCCCGCCTTGTGGACCGTCTCCGGATCGCCCGAGACCAGCGGGTGCCACCAGGCGAGGTCCCGGCCCTCGGCGAGGAGCCGGTAGGCGCAGGTGGACGGCAGCCAGCCGAGCCTCCGCACCTGTTCCGGCGTGAGGTCGACGCATTCCGGCACCAGCCGCAGCCGCTGGCGGTAGCGCGTGCAGCGGCAGGTCCCCGTATCGAGCAGGCGGCAGGCGATGTCGGTATAGGCGATCTCGCCGGTGTCCTCGTCCTCCAGCTTCAGGAGGCAGCAGCGCGCGCAGCCGTCGCAGAGCGCTTCCCATTCGGCGCGCGTCATCTCCTCGAGCGTCTTGGTCCGCCAGTAGGGCTCGGCCATCGCGGGCCTCAGGACACCAGCTCGCGCAGGCGCTTCGCCATCGTGTCCGGCCCGCTGCCGTGGCTGAAATGGGTGAGATAGCGCCCGTCGGGGTCCATCAGGTAGATCACCGAGGAGTGGTCCATCAGGTAGTTTTCGCCCGCCTCGGGGTCGTCGACCTTGGCGTAGTAGACCCGGTAGGCGCGCGCCGCCTTGCTAACCTGGGCGGCGCTGCCCGAAAGCCCGATCAGCCTCGGGTGGAAGTTGGGGATGTAGTCCTTCAGCACCGCCGGCGTGTCGCGGTCGGGGTCGATGGTGATGAACACCGGCTGCACCCGGGCGGCGGCGGGGCCGAGCTCGTCGAGCGCGATCAGCATGTCGGCGAGCGCCGTCGGGCACACGTCGGGGCAGAAGCTGTAGCCGAAATAGATCAGCGCGTGCCGCCCCTTGAGATCGGCCTCGGTGCGCTCCTGCCCGGTGTGGTCGACGAGCGTGAACGGCCCGCCGATCTTCGCGATCCCGCCGCCCTCGTCGCGCCACACATAGACCGCGACGATCGCCGCCACGGCGATCGCCATGAACACGGTGGCGAGAATGATCGTGACTTTGCGATCGGACATGCGGCGCTCGCGGCGGGTGGGGCGTATGGAGGAATTTAGGGCGCGCAAGGCGGGTTGGCTACGGGGCGATTAGGGTTCGTAAGAGCGAGTTCAGGGATTTCGGTCGACCAGTCTGGTTCTGCGCTCGCCGGCCAGCGTTGCGAGTCGATCCCGGACGGCACGGAACAGATTCGCAGGGAGCAGCCCGTAGGCCCACTTCCCCGGCGCGACGGGTCGAATATCCGGACCGGGCCACTCGAATCGGTTTATTTCCGAAAGGACGATCCACGACCGGTCCGGATCGAGCCCGAGGCGGCGCTTGGTCGCCACGGGGATCTCGATCGCCGTCTCACGGCTGTTGGGAAAACTGCGCGTGATTGGCGCGGCCCAGACTGTCTTGGTCTCGTCGTCGACCCCCTCCACCGCCACGACGATGACGGCGGGCCGGTCCTTGGTTCCCTCGTCCCGACCCCGCGCTGCCTCGCGGAGCCAGAGATAACCGTAGTTGATGACGAGGCCCGGTTCCGGGTCAGGTATCCGCGCCATGCCCGGGGGAGAATTCGTGGTCGTAGAGCTCGGCTTCGGGCGGGGGTTCGGCCCGGCGTATCGCGTCGATCTCGGCGTCGGTCAGTTCCTCGACGGCGAGGGCTTGGCGATCCCGGCGCTTCAGACGCTCGTATTCCTCGACGGAAAGGACCACGAGCCGGTCCCTTCCGTTACGGGTAATCGAGAGGGGTGACTTCAAGGCTTCGTCCTGGAAGCGTCCGAAATTCCGCTGGAACTCACGCGACGTGACTCGTTGCATGAGAATCCTCCCAAGCTGTCTTTTGTGAATGATACGTACTGTCAGACAAGGTTTAAAGGACAGCGCCTTGACGAGCCCGCCCCTCAAAACGCCCGGTGGATCAGCGCCTCGCCGGCGAGGAAGCGTTTGAGGTTCTCCAGCCAGATCTCGCCGACGCGAACGGTGTAGAGCGGCGTCATGCAGGCGGCGTGGGGGGAGATGAACAGGTTGGGGATGTCCCAGAGGTCGCTGTCGGCGGGCCAGGGCTCGGTGGGCAGCACGTCGACGAAGGCCTGGGCGATGCCGCCGGAGCCGAGCGCGTCCCTGAGCGCCTCGATGTCGACCAGCGCGCCGCGCCCGACATTGACCAGCGTGGCGCTGGGCTTCATGCGGGCGAGCGCCTCGGCCCCGATCATGCCGGCGGTCTCGCCGGTGTTGGGAACGGCGAGGACCACGAAATCGGCTTGCGGAAGGAAGTCGGCGAGATCGTCGAGCGTCCCCTGCCGGTCGAGCCCGGCGACCGGCTCGGCGGAGCGGCGGATACCGTGCACCGTCATCCCGAAGGCGCGCGCGTAAGCCGCGACGCGGCCGCCGATGGCGCCGAGCCCGACGACCAGGATGGTGGATGCGCCGAGCGCCGCCTGCTTGAGCTGGTTCCATTCGTGCGCACGCTGCTGGTCGCGGAACTCGGCCAGCCGCTTCGCGCCCCACATCACGCCCGCGAAGGCGAACTCGGCCACCTCGGGCGCGTTGGCGCCGGGGCTGTGGGTGACCGCCACCCCCTTGGCCCGCATGTCGTCGTAGAACAGCCCGTCGATCCCGGCGTCCTCGGTATGCGCCCATTTCGGCGGCGGCGCCATGGCGATCGCGGTGTCGACGAAGGCCTCGGTATAGGCATCGCCCGCGTAGATCGCGATGTCCGCGCCCTCGGGCGAAGCGGTCCAGTTCCCGGCCCGGTCGGTCAGCGCCCATTCGATGCCGGGGCAGATCGTCTCGGCTTTCGCCGCCACCTCGTCATGGAAATCGTGCGCCGCCGCGACTTTCATGGTCTTTTCTCCGCCTTTCCCGGGCCGCATTGTACCGGCGACAGACGCCGGTTGCGCGGCCGGAGCATGGCCCTATATTGTGACTACATTGGTTACAAACGGGGATTGCCGATGCGACAGGTCCAGCTGCGCGAGGCCAAGGCCAGACTGTCCGCCCTAGTCGACGGAGCCGCCGAGGGAGAGGCGACGATCGTCACCCGCCACGGCAAGCCGCGGGCCGTGATCGTCGGAATCGACGAATGGAACCGCCTCAGCAACGTCCCGTCCTTCGGCCGCCTGCTGCTCGCCTCGGAGCTGGAGGACGGCGACCTGCCCCCGCGCGACACCGCCCCGCCGCGCGAGGCGGGGCTATAGAACGCCTCCGTTTCAGGCGGAATCGTATCCGCTGTTTCTGCCCGTCGTGTACCTGGTCGACACCGACATTCTCTCGACCGGAGCGCCCGGCCGCCGGGAACGCCCGGCCGCGCTGGTCGAGTGGATGGACGCGCGCTCGGACGTGCTGTTCCTCTCCACGATCACCGTGGCCGAGATCCGGCACGGCATCGCCAGGCTGGAACGCACCGGCGCCGCCGCCAGGGCAACTCGCCTCGGCGACTGGCTCGACCTCGTGCTCCATCTCTACGGCGACCGGGTCATCCCGTTCGACATGGAAGCCGCCAACCTCGCCGGACCGCTCATGGACAAGGCGCGCGCGACGGGCCAATCGCCCGGCTTCGCCGATCTTGCCATCGCGGCGACGGCGGGAAGCCGGAACTTCACAGTCCTCACCCGCAACCTGCGTCATTTTGGACCGCTGGGTGTCGAGGCCATAAATCCCTTGGAATCCCTGCCCGACTGACCGGGATGCCGCGACGTGCAGAACTTCTTCCGTCGCTCACCCGCGCCCTGCTGATCGTTAGCACATCAATTTCCTTGGCTCGCAGAGCAACTCCTACTCAGATGACTCCAGAAACGAGTGCAAATAATGTTTGGTATTAGCAACGCATCCTCTTTTTTTACTTGACATCTGTCGCTCGTTGCTTTATAAAGCAACATGTCTGCCTCGTGGATTCGAGGACAGATATTCATGAACCGAGCTGCTGGATGGCAGCATTGAAAGGAGAATATCATGTCAAGCACGTTCACGTTCGCTCCGGAATACGCGCGGCGCATACCGGACCCCAACTTCAAATCTCAGTATAATGCTGAACGGCATCTGTTTGTGATGCCGGTGAAGTCGATTCCGACAGGGATAGGCCTCGATCCAAATGCACGCCGACCCAATATCTCGAAGCGCGTTTACCGCGATGTAGAAAAAAGTCTTCTACAGCAAGATGGAAGTGAAATAGGAACCTTTCACCTCAAGAACAAAGGGATCACAATTGTTGCCGCGTCGGTCAAGCAGTTAGGCAGCCGTAAGTACGAGGTTACGATGGAGTCCGGAATTCATGGAATTGTCGATGGAGGGCACACATACGAACTGATCGTAAAGAATCAGAATAATGAAGAGTTGACCGACAAACAATACGTAAATGTTGAGATAAGGGTAGGAATTCCGGAAAGTTGGATTCCCGAAATAGCGGGTGGTCTCAATACCTCCGTTCAGGTTCAAGATATGAGCTTGGACAACCTCGCTAGGCGCTTCGAGTGGGTGAAGGACCTACTCCAGGAGGAATCGTATTTCGAAAAAATTGCTTGGTCAGAGAATGACAAAGGGGAATACGATGCTCGTGATATCATCAGTATGTTGCTATGCTTCAATGTCGCTGAATTTCCAAACGACCGTGAAGAACACCCGATTGCGGCATACGAAAAAAAATCGGCGGCGCTCAAGATTTTTGAGGAGAAAGAAGGAAGCTTTAGACGGATGGCTCCAATTCTGAAGGACATTTTGCGTTTTCACGATATTGTGGGGAAGCAAGGTCGACAGCTTTACAATAAGTTACCGAATACCAAGGGCGGCTCACTAGCTTTCGTAGACCAGCGCAAGCGTGGGAAGTATCGGTTCCTCTTTACGGACGAAGAAGATGAATTTCGTCTCGCCCCGGGTGCGCTTTACCCAATGATGGCCGCATTTCGTTGGTACGTAGAAGACGACTCTATGTCCGGTAAAATGAAATGGCGTGGTGGTTTCGCGACCGTTTTAACTGCTTGGAATGAGCTCGGGGGCGAATTGATGCGCGCAACGGTTCAAACCAGCAATGAATTAGGCCGTAATCCGCAGTCTGTCGGAAAGAGTCGCAATCACTGGTCAAATCTTCACTCGCGCGTCATCAAACACGATCTGATGAGTCGGCAACAAACAATCGCTGGAGCTGCAGAGTAAGAGAGACTGCTGATGGCGGGGGGTGGATTGTATTTACCCCCTACCTCTCCACCCCCGCCATCCCCTCCAGCACCGCGCACACCGACGCCGTGTCCTCCGCCACCCGCCCCTGCGCGAGCGCCGCGTTGTAGATCTGCCCCGAGGCCGCGAAGCAGGGGGCGGCGCAGCCCGTCTCCGCCAGGAAGTCGCCGATGACCTTCATGTCCTTGAGCTGCATGTCGATCGACGCGGACGCCTTGGAGTAGTCGCCGGCGACCATCTGGGGCCCGCGCACCTCGAAGATGCGGGAGGTGGCGGCGCTGTTGGAGATCACCTCGTAGATCGTCTCAGGGTCGAGCCCGGCCTTGATGCCGAGCGCGAAGGCCTCGCCGGTTGCGACGTTGTGGATCGCGACCAGCAGGTTGGCGACGAACTTCATCCGGCTGCCGTTGCCGAACGCGCCGAGGTCGTAATGGGCGCGGGAGAACCCCTCGAACACGTCGGTCAGGCTCGCGATGGCCGCCGTGTCGCCGCTGGCATAGACCACGAGGTCCCTCGTCATGGCTTGCGCGCCGGTGCCGCTGAGCGGCGTATCGAGCAGGACTCCGCCGGCCTCCGCAAGCGCCTTCCGCCCCGCCTCCTTGACCGCGATGGGGAGCGTCGAAGTATCGAAGGCGACGAGGCCGGGCTTGTTCGCCGCCGCGAGCCCGTCCGCGCCCGCGGTCACCGCCTCGAAGGCGGCGACGCTGGGAAGCGACGTCATCACGCAGTCCGCGGCCTCGGCCACCGCGCACGGGCTCTCCGCGACCTTGCCGCCCATCGCCGCCAGCGCGTCGGCGCGCGCCTCGTCGGTATCGCGCCCGACCACCTCGAAACCGGCCTCGATCAGGTTCCCCGCCATCGCCGAGCCCATCCGGCCCAGACCCACGATTCCGACCGTCTTCGCCATCGCCCCTCTCCCGCGCCGCGAGGCGCCCTGTGCTATAAGACCCGCCGCGCACCATAGCGGCTCGGGGAAGGCGGGGCATGGCAAATCAGGGGGTTGGCGCGTCGATCGCCCGCAAGGAGGACGACCGGCTGATGCGCGGCCGCGGCCGCTTCGTCGGCGATTTCGGCCTCGCCGGCCAGCTCGAAGCCGCCTTCGTCCGGAGCCCCGTCGCGCACGCCCTCATCAGGGGCATCGACATCCCGGACGACATCCGGTCGCGTGTCTTCACCCATGCCGACATGGCGGGCGTCAAGCCGATCCGCGCGGTCTCGGCGCTGCCGGGGTTCAAGCCCTCGTCCCAGCCGGTGCTGGCGTCGGAAAAGGTGCGCCAGGTGGGCGAGACGATCGCGATCTGCGTCGCGGACAGCCGGGCCGAGGCGGAGGACATGGCCGACAGCGTGGCGGTCGATTTCGAGATCCTGCCGGCGGTCTCCGACATGCTGACCGCCCGCGACGCCGACGCGCCGCTGATCCACGAGCACTGGGGCGACAACGTCTTCCTGGAGACCGTCGTCGAGGACGACATCGAGGCGGTCGCCGCCCGCGCCGCGGTCAAGGTGACGCGCGAGGTGCGCACCGCGCGCCAGTGCATGGCGCCGATCGAGGGCAAGGGCGTGCTCGCCGAATGGGACCCGAGGCTGCGCCAGCTCACCGTGACCTCGGCGGCCCAGCTCCCGCACATCGTCCGCAACGGGCTCGCCGAATGCCTCGACATGGACCTCGCCAGCATCCGGGTGATCGCGCCCGACGTCGGCGGCGGGTTCGGCTACAAGGGGATCCTGGCGCCGGAGGAGGTCTGCATCGCCTGGCTCGCGAAACGCCTCGAACGCCCGGTGCGCTGGCTGGAGGACCGGCGGGAGCATCTGACCGCCAACGCCAACTGCCGCGAGCACCACTATATCGTCACTGGTTACGCCGACGCGGACGGCAGGCTGCTCGCGATCGACGCCGAGGCGACGGTCGATGCCGGCGCCTATTCGGCCTACCCGTTCTCGGCCTGCCTGGAGGCGGCCCAGGTCGCATCCATCCTGCCCGGGCCCTACCTGATGGACGCGTTCCAGTGCAGGACCTGGTCGATCGCCTCCAACAAGCCGCCGATCCTCCCCTTCCGGGGCGTCGCGCGGCCGGGCGTCTGCTTCGCGCTCGAACTGGTGATCGACGCCATCGCGCGCGAGGTCGGGCGCGAGCCGCACGAGGTCCGGCTCGACAGCCTGATCGGACCCGAGCGGATGCCGTTCGACAACATCACCGCCAAGCACTACGACAGCGGCGACTATCCGGAGAGCATCCGCCGCACCGCCGAGGCGATCGACGTCGCGGGCGTGCGCGCGCGGCAGGCGCAGGGCGAGCCTGACGGGCGGCGCGTGGGCGTCGGCTTCTCGATCTTCTGCGAGCAGGCCGGGCACGGCACGGCGGTCTATTCGGGCTGGGGCATCCCGATGATCCCGGGCTTCGAGCAGGCGGCGGCGCGGCTCACGCCGGATGGCGCGCTGGAGCTCCGCGTCGGCGTCCACAGCCACGGCCAGGGGCTCGAGACAACGCTCGCCCAGGTGGCGCACGAGATCCTCGGCATCGACACCGACGACGTGCGGGTGGTGCTGGGCGATACCGCCTACACCCCCTATTCGACCGGCACCTGGGGCTCGCGCTGCATGATCATGGCGGGCGGCGCGTCGGCGGAAGCGTGCAGGATGCTCGCCGAGCGCATCCGCCGGATCGGCGCGGGGCTGCTGCAGGTCGATCCCGAATCGGTGCGGCTGGAGGACGGAAAGGTGGCCGGCCCGTCGGGCAGCGTCACGCTGGAGGAGGTCGGCCGCACCTGGTACCTGCGCCCGCAGGATCTCACCGACGACGTCGACCGCCAGGGGCTGGAGGTGATCGGCGGCTACAAGCCCGAGCGCGACTCCGGCACGTTCAGCTATGCCTGCCACGCCGCGATCGTCGCCGTCGACACCGCGACGGGCGAGGTGGAGATCGTCGATTACGTCGTCTGCGAGGACGGCGGGGTGCTGGTCAACCCGATGATCGTCGACGGCCAGGTCCATGGCGGCACCGGCCAGGGGATCGGCACCGCGCTCTACGAGGAGATGCCCTACGCCGACGACGGCCAGCCGCTCGCGCCGACGCTCGCCGACTACCTGCTGCCGGGGCCGACCGAGATCCCGTCGATCCGGGTCGATCACATGGAAACCCCGTCGCCCTACACCACCTTCGGGCAGAAGGGGATCGGCGAGGGCGGCGCGATCGGCCCGCCGGCGGCGATCGCCAACGCGATCAACGACGCGCTCGCGCCGCTCGGGGTCGAGATCTCCGAATGCCCGGTCACCCCGCGCCGGCTGCTCGCCGCCATCGCCGCGGCCGGGAACGGCGGCGGGTGACGACCCCGCCCTGTTCCGGCGTGGAGGCTCGGCGGGAAACGGACGTGTTCGTCCTGCCCGAGCCGTCCGCGACCCTCGACCTCGCGATGGACGACGGTGCGCCGATCCGGGTGGTGCGCCACGGCAACCCGACCGGGCCGCGCGTCGTGCTGAGCCACGGCAACGGCTTCGCGAGCGACAGCTACTTTCCGTTCTGGCGCCCGATGCTGGACCGGTTCGACCTCTGCCTGTTCGATTTCCGTAATTGCGGGCGCAACCCGTTCCACGCGGCCGAGCCGCACGGCTATCGCCGCTTCGCGCGCGACAACGTGGCGGTGCACGGCGCCATCGCGGAAGAGTGGGGCAAGAAGACCACCATCGGCATCTTCCATTCGATGTCGGCGATCGCGGCGCTCCTCGCGGTCACGGACGGCGTCTGGCACTGGGACGCGCTGGTGCTGTTCGACCCGCCGGTGGTCCCGCCGCAAGGCAATCCGCTGCACGACGAGCTGCTGACCGACGGCGGGGTGCTGCGCGACGCCGCCCTGATCCGCAAGAACCGGTTCCCCGACCCGGACGAGCTTGCCGACGTGTTCCGGTACCTGCACCGGTTCCGCCGCCTGCGGAAAGGGGTGCCGGAGCTCAACGCGCGCTCGACGCTGCGCTTCGATCCGGCCTCGGGGGAATGGCTGCTCTCCTGTCCGGGCCCGGTCGAGGCCGGCCTCTATGTCGAGGTGGGCGAGCTGCCGATCTGGCGGAAACCCCACCCGCCGGAGCGTCCGCTGATGATCGTGGGCGCCGACCCGGAGGCCGACGGCACGTCGAAGACCGCGTCCTGTTGCAGGCTGTACAGCGAGACCTTCGGGATCGAGTACGCCTGCGTGCCCGACACCAGCCACCTGCTGCAGCTCGAAGAGCCGGAGCGGTGCTTCGCCTTGGTGGAAGATTTCCTCTCGAGGAACGGAGTCGTGGCATGAACCCGCCGCCCGACATCTTCCGTGTCCCGGAGCCCTCGGAGAGCTTCGACGCCGAAATGGACGACGGCGCCGTCATCCGGG
Source organism: Defluviicoccus sp. (assembly GCA_022826125.1). Classification (GTDB taxonomy): domain Bacteria; phylum Pseudomonadota; class Alphaproteobacteria; order MPNO01; family MPNO01; genus MPNO01. The sequence continues at coordinate 6,869 of JAJDVM010000264.1, read as the reverse complement.
TGCGCCGCCACGGCAACCCGGACGGGCCCAGGCTGGTGATGGCGCACGGCAACGGGTTCGCCATCGACGCCTATTACCCGTTCTGGCGCCTGCTGACCGAGCGCTACGATCTCGCGATCTACGACCAGCGCAATCACGGCCGCAACCCGCGCCACGACGCGGACCGCCACGACGTTCCCGCCTTCGTCGCCGACATGGACCGGCTGGTCGGCCTCATCCCGGACCGTTTCGGCCCGAAGCCGACGGTCGGCGTGTTCCACTCGATCTCGGCGGTGACGGCCATATGGCATGCGCTGGAGCATGGCTGGAAATGGGACGCGTTGGCGCTGTTCGACCCGCCGCTGATCCCCTCGCCCGGCCACCGGGCGCACGAGGTCGCGCGGACCTTCGAGCTCGGCCTCGCCGACTGGGCGGCGTCCCGGCCCGACCGCTTCCCGGATGCGATGGCGCTCGCCGCCGGTTTCGCCCGGTCGAAGAGTCTCGCGCGCTGGGTCGAGGGCGGGCATGCGCTGATGGCGCGATCGATCACCCGCGAGGACCCGGAGACCGGCGAGTACGTTCTGTGCTGCCCGCGCGAGGGGGAATCCCGGGTCTACCGCACCAATGCCGGGCTCGACCTCTGCCCGCGCCTGGGCGAGCTCAGGGGACCGCTCGTCTTCATCTCGTCGGATCCCGACGCACCCCACGCGCTGGCGCCGGGCAAGGTCGGCCGGGCGATGAAGGAAGACCATGGCGTCGAGTGGACGCCGATCGAAAACACCAGCCACCTGCTCCAGATCGAACGCCCGGACGCCTGCCACGCGGCGCTCGAGTCGTTCCTCGCGCGGCAGGCGCTGGGCTGAAGCGCCTCCGCCGAGGGCTATCGGCGCCTGAGCGGCGCTTCGAGGCGATGGCGCGACGGTGCTTCGCCGAAGCGCCTCCGGTAGGCGGTGGCGAAATGGGCGGCGCCGGAGAAGCCCGTGGCGATCGCGATCTCGAGGACCGGCAGGTCGGTCTGGCGCAGGAGCTCGCGGGATTTTTCCAGGCGCAGGTCGCGATAGAACGCCGCCGCGCTGCGGCCCAGCCCGGCGCCGAACTGCCGGTTCAGGTGACGCGCGCTCACGCCGACGATCCGGCCGAGATCGGCCAGCGTCAGCGGATCGGCAATGTGATTTTCCATCGCCTCGATCGCGGCCAGCACGGCGCGGCGGTTGGTGCCGTAGCGCTCCGCGAGCCCGGCCCGCTGCGGACCGCCGGCGGGCCGCACATCGGTGTGCATGAACCAGTCGCTGACCTTCCGGGCGAAGTCCGCGCCGTGATGCTCGGCGATCAGGGCATGCATCATGTCCAGCGGCGCCGTCCCGCCGGCGCAGGTGATGCGGTCCCGGTCCACGACATACAATGTGCGCTCCAGGAGGAGGCCGGGGTGGCGCTCGGCCACGGCCGCGGCGTGTTCCCAGTGGAGCGTCATCCGCCGGTTTTCCATGACGCCGGCATTGGCGAGAACCGCGGGCCCGCCCGAGACCCCTCCCAGAATGCAGCCGTGCCGGGCCTGGCGTCGCAGCCATTGAAACAGCCGGCCGTCGCGAAAGCCGACCGGGTCGCCGCCGGCGACGACGAACGCGAGGTCGTACGCGCCGGTCGATTCCCCGAGCCCGGCGACAGCGACCGAAGCCGCGGACGAGCTGGTCAGCATCTCCGGCGACTTCGGCCCGGCGGCGAAGTTGAGGACTTCGTATATCCGTCTGCCGGCCAGCAGATTGGCCGCGCGCAGAGGTTCGGTCACCGCCGCGAAGGACATCAGGGCGAAGCCCTCCACCAGAACGAAGGCGATGCGGCGGCTGGCGAACGCCGGCTCGGTCATGGCTTGAATATAGAAGAACATGTCCTTCACAGGAAAGCATCCGGGCGGCAACCGGCGTACCGATCGGGCGTTGGATCGAGGACGTCATGCGCTATTCGGTATCGCAAATCATCAAGCAGGGCCTGACCGGCAATCGCGGCTGGAAGCCGGTCTGGCGCGAGCCCGATCCGAAACCGCGTTACGACATCGTCATCGTGGGCGGCGGCGGGCACGGGATCGCCACCGCCTACTACCTGGCGAAAATGCACGGGCTGACCGATGTCGCGGTGCTGGAAAAAGGCTGGCTCGGCTCCGGCAATATCGGCCGCAACACGACGATCGTCCGCTCCAACTACCTGCTGCCGGGCAACGAGCCGTTTTACGAGCTGTCGATGAAGCTGTGGGAGGGGCTGGAGCAGGAACTCAACTACAACGTCATGGTCTCGCAGCGGGGGATCGTCAACCTGTTCCACAGCGATCCCCAGCGCGACGCCGCCGTCCGGCGCGGCAACGCCATGATCCTGGCCGGGGCCGATGCGGTCCTGCTCGACCGCGAGGCGCTGCGACGGAAATGCCCTTTCCTCGACTTCGATAACGAGCGCTTCCCCATCAAGGGCGGGCTGTGGCAGCCGCGCGGCGGCACGGTGCGCCACGATGCGGTCGCCTGGGGCTATGCCCGCGGCGCCGACCGGCGCGGCGTCGACCTGATCCAGAACTGCGAAGTCACCGGCTTCGATATCCGCGACGGGGCGTGTCGCGGCGTCGAGACCGCGCGCGGGACCATCGGCGCCGGCAAGGTGGCGGTCTGCGTCGCCGGCTCGTCCAGCCGCCTGATGAACCTCGCCGGGCTGCGCCTGCCGATCGAAAGCCACGTCATGCAGGCCTGCGTGACCGAAGGGCTCAAACCCGTCATTCCGGGGGTGATCACCTTCGGCGGCGGTCACTTCTACATCTCCCAGTCGGACAAGGGCGGGCTGGTTTTCGGCGGCGATATCGACGGCTACAACTCATACGCCCAGCGGGGGAACTTGCCGACGATCGAGGATGTCTGCGAGGGCGGCATGGCGCTCATGCCGACGATCGGCAGGGCGCGGGTGCTGCGGATGTGGGGCGGGGTGGTCGACATGTCGATGGACGGCTCGCCCTTCATCGACAGAACGCCGGTCGAGGGGCTCTATTTCAACGGCGGCTGGAACTATGGCGGCTTCAAGGCGGTCCCGGCGGGCGGCTACTGCCTCGCCCATCTGATCGCGACCGGCGCGCCGCACCCGGTCGCGGCGGCGATGCGGCTGGACCGTTTCGCGACCGGCGCCACGATCGACGAGAACGGCGCCGGCGCCCAGCCGAACCTGCATTAGGCGAGACCGGCGTGATCATCGACCATCCGCTGCTTGGCCCGCGCGACGCCGCGGAGTTCGTCTATCTCGGCGATGCCGGGCTGATCGACCGGCCCGACTGGCAGGCGGAGGATGCGGCGGCGCGCTTCCACGAATACCTGCATCTGCGCGACAACCCGGCCGGCGAGCACCGGGAGCTGTGGTTCCACGAACAGGGCGACCGGTCCTGGCTGGTGGTGACCCGTGACACCCGGACCCACGAGATCCTCCGGGTCGAACTGGCGCGCGACGTCGCGCTGGCGCGGGGGCGCGGCCGGTGAGCGGCGGGTTCCGGCTCGACGGCGGCGCGGTCGACCGCGGCCGCAGCCTCGCCTTCCGCTTCGACGGCCGCCCCCTCGCCGGCCATCCCGGCGACACCCTGGCCTCGGCGCTGCTCGCCAACGGGATCCGGCTGGTCGGCCGGAGCTTCAAGTACCACCGGCCCCGCGGCATCTTCGCCGCCGGCTCGGAGGAGCCCAACGCGCTGGTCGAGCTGCGGAGCGGCGCCTCCCGGGAGCCCAACACGCGCGCGACCGTCGCCGAGCTGTTCGACGGGCTGGAGGCCCGGAGCCAGAACCATCGTGGCTCGCTGCGCCGCGACCTGCTCGCGATCAACGATTTGCTCGCCCCGTTCCTGTCGCCCGGCTTCTACTACAAGACCTTCATGTGGCCAAAATCGTTCTGGGAGCGGGTCTACGAACCGGCCATCCGGGCTTCCGCCGGGCTCGGCCGCCTGTCGGGCCAAGCGGATCCGGACAGCTACGACAAGGGTTTCCTCCATTGCGACCTGCTGATCGTGGGCGCGGGTCCGGCGGGACTCGCCGCCGCGCTGGCGGCCGGGCGCGGCGGCGCGCGGGTCATTATCGCCGACGAGGATTTCGTCATGGGCGGCCGGTTGAACGCCGAGACCCATGAGGTCGACGGCCTTCCCGGCGCCGACTGGGCGGCCCGCGCGGCGGGCGAGCTCGCGTCCATGGACCGGGTCCGGCGGATGACACGGACCACGGTGTTCGGGGTTTACGACCACGGCATCTACGGCGCGCTGGAGCGCCGCACCGACCACCTCGCCGACGCCGGCGGCAAGCCGCGCCAGATCCTGTGGCGGATATACAGCAAGCGGACGGTGCTATGCGCCGGCGCCACGGAACGGCCGATCGCCTTCGGCGGCAACGACCGGCCGGGAATCATGCTGGCCGGGGCGGTGCGCGCCTATGCCAACCGCTTCGCCGTGGGCACCGGCCGGCGCATCGGCCTGTTCACCAACAACGACGACGGCTGGCGAACCGCCGCCGATCTCGTCCGGAAGGGCGTATCGGTTGCCGCGGTGATCGACGTGCGGGACCGCGATCCGGTCGCCCCGGTGCCGGGTGCCCGTATCCTGACGGGCGCGCACGTGACGGCGACCCGGGGGCGCCACGGGCTGACGGGGATCGCGCTGGCGACCGGGGAAAGGCTGGCGCTGGACTGCCTCGCGGTCTCCGGCGGCTGGAACCCCAACGTCCATCTGACCTGTCATCACGGCGGCAGGCCGATCTGGCGCGAGGAGATCGCCGCGTTCGTGCCCAGCAACCGGCTCCCCCACGGGATGAGCGTCGCCGGGGCGGCCGGCGGCGCGTTCACCGCCTCGGCCGCTCTCGCCGAGGGGCACCGGGCGGCGGTGGGAGCGCTCGGGGAGCTCGGGTTTCGGGCCGCCGCGGGCGATCCGCCGGGCGCCAGCGACGAGGCGGTCGACATCGTGCCCTTCTGGCACGTTCGCGAGAGCCGCGGCCGGGCATGGCTCGACCTGCAAAACGACGTGACGGTGAAGGACATCGAGCAGGCGCACCGCGAAGGCTTCCGGTCGGTCGAGCTAGTGAAGCGCTACACAACGCTCGGCATGGCGACCGACCAGGGCAAGACCGCGAATGTCGGCGCGCTCGCCGTCCTGGCCGAGCAGACCGGAAGCAGCATCGCCGGGACCGGCACGACGATGTTCCGCCCGCCCTACACCCCGGTGCCGATCGCCGCCTTCGCCGGGCGGTCGCGCGGCCGGGAATTCCGGCCCACCCGCCTGACGCCGAGCCATGGCTGGGCGCAACGCCGCGGCGCCGTCTTCGTGGAGGCTGGCATGTGGCTGCGCGCCCAATGGTTCCCGCGCCCGGGCGAGACCCGTTGGCGGCAGTCGGTCGACCGGGAGGTGATGCAGACCCGCGGTTCGGTCGGCATCTGCGACGTCACCACACTGGGCAAGATCGACATTCAGGGACGCGACGCGCAAGCATTCCTCGACAGGATCTACGCCAACGGCTTCGCCAGACTCGCGGTAGGCAGGGTGCGCTACGGCCTCATGCTGCGCGAGGACGGCTTCGCATATGACGACGGCACGACGGCCCGGCTCGGCGAACGGCATTTCGTCATGACGACGACAACGGCGAATGCCGTCCCGGTGTTCCGCAACATGGAGTTCGCCCGCCAATGCCTGTGGCCGGGGCTCGACGTCCATCTGATCTCGGTCACCGAGCAATGGGCGCAATTCGCGGTCGCCGGGCCCAACGCGCGCCGGCTGCTGCGAAAGATCGTCGATCCGGAGCACGACATTTCGAACGAGGCATTCCCGTTCATGGCCTGCGGCGAAATCGGCGTGTGCGGCGGCACCCCGGCCCGGCTGTTCCGCATTTCCTTCTCGGGAGAGCTGGCGTACGAGATCGCCGTGCCCGCACGCTACGGCGAAGCGCTGATCGAGGCGTTGATGGCCGCCGGCGAGGAATTCGACGCGGTCGCCTACGGCACCGAGGCGCTCGGCGTCATGCGGATCGAGAAGGGCCACGCGGCGGGCAACGAGCTGAACGGTCAGACCACGGCGCGCATGCTGGGCCTCGAGCGCATGGTGTCCAGGAAGAAGGACTGTATCGGCAACGTGCTCTCCCAACGGCCGGAGATGAACCGCGAGGACGGGTTGGAGATGATGGGCTTCAAGCCGGTCGATCCCGGCGACGAGCTTGCCGCCGGCGCGCATTTCCTCGCGCCCGCCGCGGCGGCCGAGATGGCCAACGACGAGGGATGGATGACGTCGGCGGCGTATTCGCCGACGCTCGAAACGTCGATCGGCCTCGGCTTCATCCGCAACGGGCATGCCCGCGTGGGCGAGACGGTCCGCGCGTGGGACGCCGTGCGGGGCACGGATATCCGGGTCGAGATCGTCTCGCCGCACTTCTACGATCCGGACGGGGAACGGCTTCGTGTCTGAGCCGGCGCTCGCCCCTCGCCCGCCGCTCGGCGGTTACCAGCGTACGGTCGGCACCGTCGCGATCGCGGAGGTTGCCGGTCTGGCGCTGGTCTCGGCGGCCGTGCCACAAGGCGGCGACGCGGCCTTTTCGGCGGCGCTCGCCGAGGGATTCGGCGCCGCGCGGCCGGCACCCGGCGACTCGACCCGCGGCGACCGGCTTGCAGCGCGCGTTCTCGGCATGCAGCCGGACCAGCTATTCATTCTGTTCGAGGCACCGGATCCGGACCGGGCGACCGAGACCGTCGCGGCGGCGCTCGGGTCCGCGGCCTACCTGACCGACCAGTCGGACAGCTGGGCCATGCTGCGCGTCGCGGGGACCGGTGTCCGCGCGGCGCTGGAGCGCATCTGCTCCCTCGACCTCGCCGACGAGGCGTTCCCGGAAGGCCGGGTGGCGCGCACCGTCATG
>JAJDVM010000220.1 GCA_022826125.1 Defluviicoccus sp. | reverse complement strand
GGCCGGCCGTCCCAGAGCGAGCGCGGGTCGCCGCCGAGCTTGGTCACGAGGTACTTGTCCATGCCCTCGGGACCGAAGAAATACCAGATGAGGACGGTGCCGATGGTGTAGGCCGCGATCAGGATCGCGACCAGGACCAGGGGAAACCCCCAGACCTTGATGTTGTAGGACAGGAACACGACGATGGCGAGGCCGACAATGGCCACGATCCAGCCCTCGGTGGTGTTCAGGCATTGTGGATCCTCCACCGTCTCCGGTTCGGGCAGGCCGAAGATCGCGGCGTTCTCCTTCTCGATCTTCATGGCCTCGGCGAACAGCCGGGCCCGGTCTCCGGTAAACTGATCGATCAGGCAAACCGACTCGACCTCGACGATGTAGGTCAGCGAGATGCCGATTGCCATGGCCACCAGCGCGAGGTCCATAAACAGGCCGAAGCCGCGGCGCAGACCGCTCTTGCCGACCCAGCTGCGCCACATCGAGTGGTGCAGCGCGACCGTCAGCATCATCAAGGCGAAAAAGAACGGGTAGTAGTACTCGAACGGGAACTTGCGGATGATGAAGCGAGGATCGCCGGTGACGTCCTTGACCCAGTCGTCGAGACCGGGGATTCCCGGCATCGCGTTGACCAGCCCGATCAGGACCAGGGAGATCGACAGGAAATAGACGATGCGTTTACCGAATCCCCGGTCGGCGGCGCGCGGGATTTCGGGGTCTGTCACGTCGGTCGTTTCCCGCTGCGAAACCGAGGGCCGCGGGAGACCCGCGGCCCTTCCGATCGGTCCTGGCTACGGCCTCGCGCAGTCGGGGATCTTGTGGCCCGCTTCCTCCCAGGCCGCCACCGCGCCGGGGTGGTACTTCACCGGCACCGGTCCGCACAGGCCGGTCTTCGCCGGGTCGGTGTTGCCGATACCTATATTGGCCATATAGGGCGCCTTCGTCGTGAAGGCCTTCACGTTGGAAATCGCCACCTTGGTCAGCGCCTTGGCGATCTCGAAGTCCATCGACATGTGGACCATGTCGGCGCCCGCCGTTGCCGGGCTGCGCCAGACGCCGTCTTCCGAAACCAGCGTCAGCCCCTTTAGCGGCTTGACGGTCTTCAAGTCGACGACCCAAGGCGCGATCCCCGGCGCCTTGAGATATTTCTGCATACCCGCGGAGTTCCACGTCTTTATCGGCACCGACCAAGCGGTCATGCTTCCCGAGCCTAGGGAGCGGACGATCCGGGAATCCGGGAAGGTGATCGGCAGCACCATCGCGTCGCCGGTGCCGTCGGTGATGGTCTTGACCATCTGGCCCCAGTTGGACTGCCGGCCTTTGTAATCCTTGCCGTCCGAATAGCCGGTCACCAGCCTGACCAGGGCACGGGCGATGCTCAGCGCGGCGCCGCGCGGCGGGCCGTTGACGATCGTCTTGCCCTTGATGTCCTTCCAGCCTTTGACGGGGGAACTGTCGTAGGCGTAGAGGGCGTAGCCGCCATAGAGATAGGTGTAGAGCACCGCCGTGTTGGCCGCGAGTTCCGCGCCCTTCTTCTTGCCGAGCTTCGCGTAAGGCCCGGCTCCCTTGGACAGAAGGAAGGGCAGAATGAGCGGGACCGCCGCCACGTCCGTCTTGCCCTGGGCCACGTTTTGCAACGAGTTGGTCAGGGTCTGGCCCTCGGCGATCTGGAAATTGGCGACGCCCGCCTGCGAGGCGAGCTCGCCGAGGGTGGTCACCGCTCCGTGCGGTACGCCGCCCGGAGGGCCGGTTTCCGCGGTCAGGTTCACCTGGGCGTTGGCGGACGCGCCGAACGCCAGCGCGGCCGCCAGGGCGGGCAGGGCGAGTTTTCTGGACATTGTGCCTTCCTGTTTGTCGTTTGGCTCTTCGTTATCGCGGCGCGCCGCGATTACGGCTTCGCGCAATCCGGGAGCTTGTGGCCCGATTCCTCCCACGCCGCGACGGCGCCGGGGTGGTAATTGGTCGGGTTGGGGCCGCACATACCCGTCAAGGCCGGGTCGGTCTCGCCAACGCCCGTGAACCTCATAAAGGGCGCCTTCTTCTTGTAGGTATCGAGATTGTCGAGGAACACCTTGGTGAGCGCTTTCGCCACCTTGAAGTCCATCGAGGCGTGCACCATCTCGGCGCCCAGCGTCGCCGAACTGCGCCATTTGCCGTCCTCGGAGACGATGGTCAGCCCCTTGACCGGCTTCACCGTGTTCAGATCGACGACGAAGGGCCCGATCCCCGGCGCCTTGAGGTATTTTTGCATCCCTTTGGAATTCCACGCCTCGATCGGCACCGACCAGACGGTGATGCTGCCGGACCCGAGGGAGCGGATGATCCGGGCATCGGGGAAGGTGACGGGCAGAACCATGGCATCGCCCGTGCCGTCGGTGATGGTCTTCACCATCTGGCCCCAATTGGACTGAACGCCCTTGTAGTCCTTGCCGTCGACATAACCCGTGATGAGCCTCACCAGGGCCCGGGCGTTGGTCAGCGCCGCGCCGCGCGGCGGGCCGTTGACGATGGTCTTGCCCTTGATGTCCTTCCAGCCTTTGACGCTCGAGCTGTCATAGGCGTAGAGCCCGTAGCCGCCGTAGCGGTAGGTGTAGAGGACCGCCGTCTTCGCGGCGAGCTCCGCGCCCTTTTTCTTGCCCAGCTTGGCGTACGGCCCGGCGCCCTTCGAGAGCAGAAACGGCAGGATCAGGGGGACCGCCGCGAGGTCGGTCTTGCCCTGGGCCACGTTCTGCAAGGAGTTGGTCAGGGTCTGCCCCTGGGCGACCTGGAAATTGGCGACTCCCGCCGCCGCGGCGACCTCGGCGAGGGTCGTCACCGCCGTATGGGGGGCGGTCCCCGGGCTGGCGGTTTCCGCGGTCAGGTTTTGCTGGGCATTCGCGGAAACGGCGAAAGCCACCGCCGCCGCCAACGCGGGCAGCGCGAGTATTCTCGACATGATTGCTCCCTGTTTTCGCTTCTTTCGAGAAGATCGATTCGGGGCTTTCTACAGCCGCGTTCTCCGGATGGCAAACGTCTCGGCTCTGGCCGTCAGGCCGGCGGGCCGTAGCCTCCGCCGCCCGGGGTTTCGATGACGAACCGGTCGCCCGCGTTCATCTGCGTCATGTCGGTGCCGGTGAGTTCGTCGATCGTGCCGTCGGCGCGCTCGACATAGTTGTGGCCCGTCTTGCCCGACTCGCCGCCCGCCGCGCCGAAAGGCGGCACGCGGCGGTGGCTGGAGACGATGGCGGCCGTCATCGGCGCCTGGAACAGCACCCGGCGGACGATCCCGTTGCCGCCCCTGTTCGCGCCTTCGCCGCCCGACCCGTCCCGGATCGAGAAGGATTCCAGCACCACCGGGAAGCGCCATTCGAGAATTTCCGGATCGGTCGCCCGCGTGTTGGTCATGTGGGTATGGACCGCGTGCGCCCCATCGAAACCGGGCCCCGCGCCGGCGCCGCCGCAGATGGTCTCGTAGTTCTGGTACCCCGCGTTGTCGCCGAAGGTGAAGTTGTTCATCGTCCCCTGGCCGGCGCCCATGATGCCGAGCGCGCCGATCAGCGCGTTGGTCACGGCCTGCGAGGTCTCCACGTTGCCGGCGACGACCGCGGCCGGGTATTGCGGAGCCAGCATGCAGCCTTCCGGAATGATGACGTTGAGCGGCTTGAGGCAGCCCGCGTTCAACGGGATCTCGTCGTCCACCATCAGTCGGAACACGTAGAGCACCGCCGCCATGCAGACCGAGGACGGCGCGTTGAAATTGCTGTTCTGCTGCTCGGACGTCCCGGTGAAGTCGACGATCGCCTCGCGATTCTCGCGGTCGACCCTGATGTCGACGCAGATCTTCGCGCCCGAATCCATCTCGTATTCGTAGGTCCCGTCAGTCAGCACCCCGAGCACCCGGCGGACGCATTCCTCGGCGTTGTCCTGGACGTGCTTCATGTAGGCGTGGACGACGTCGAGCCCGAAATGGGCGACCATCTTGCGCAGTTCCTGAACGCCCTTCTCGTTGCCCGCGATATGCGCCTTTAGATCGGCGAGGTTGTTCTTGAAGTTGCGCGTGGGGTAGGGCGCGCCGGTGAACAGCGCCTCGGTCTCCTTCTCCAGCAGCCGTCCGCCGGAGACCAGCTGGAAGTTGTCGATCAGAACCCCTTCCTCGTCGATATGTTTGGAGTCGGGCGGCACCGATCCCGGGGTTGTCCCGCCGATATCGGCGTGATGGCCGCGCGCGGCGACCCAGAACAGGATGTTCTTGCCGGCCTCGTCGAACACCGGGGTGATCACCGTCACGTCCGGCAGGTGGGTGCCGCCGTTATAGGGCGTGTTGAGCATGAACACGTCGCCCGGGACGATGGTGCCGGCGCGCTGCTCGGCGACCGTTCTGACGCTCTCGCTCATCGAGCCCAGATGGACCGGGATATGGGGCGCGTTGGCGACCAGGCTCCCGTCCGGCCCGAAGATCGCGCAGGAGAAATCCAGCCGTTCCTTGATGTTGACCGAGTAGGAGGTGTTCTGGAGCACCACCCCCATCTGCTCGGCGATCGACATGAACAGGTTGTTGAACACCTCCAGCATCACCGGATCGACCTCGGTGCCGACCGAGGCTTGGCCCGGCCGGGGAACGACGCGGTTGAGGATCATCTGGTCATACCGGTTGATCTCGGCCGCCCAGCCCGGCTCCACCACCGTGGTCGCATTGGCTTCCATGATCACCGCCGGGCCGTTCACCTTGCAGCCGGGCTTCATCGTCTCGCGGTCGTAGAGCCTCGCCGCGTGGCGTTCGCCCGCCATGTAGGTCTCCACCTCGTCGACCGGCGCCGGCGGTTCGGCGGAACTCGTGGTCAGCGCGGGGTCGACCACGTCCGGCGCGCCCGCGATCACCTCCACGGTGACGGCCTCGACGATGTGGTTCTTCTCCGGCGCGATGAAGCCGTACTGCAGGTGATGCGCCGCCTCGAACTCCGCCACGATGCTCTTGCGGTCGGCGAAGTCGACGATCAGCGGCGAATCCGTGCCCTCGTAGCGGAGATGCACCTTGCGCAGCGCATAGGTGCGCTCGGGGTCGCCGCCCTGGCGGGTCATCTCGGCGCGGCCCTGCTCCTCCATCCCGTCCAGCGTCGTCTGCAGCTCATCCAGGAGCGGATCGTCGAGGATCGCCTCGACGGCGCGCTCACGCATGACGCGGAGATCGGCGAGGCCCATGCCGTAGGCCGAGAGCACGCCGGCGAACGGGTGGATGAAGACACGGCCGATGCCGAGCGAATCCGCGACCAGGCAGGCGTGCTGCCCGCCCGCTCCGCCGAAGCAGTTCAGCGTGTAGCCGGTGACGTCGTGGCCCCGCTGGATCGAGATCTGCTTGATCGCCTTGGCCATGTTCTCGACCGCGATCATCAGAAAGCCGTCCGCGACCTCGACGGGGGTGCGTTTGTCGCCGGTCTCGCGCTCGATCTCCTCCGCGAGCGCCGCGAACTTCTCGCGTACGATGTCCTCGTCCAGCGCTTCGTCGGCGTTGGGGCCGAACACCCTGGGGAAGAAGCTCGCGCGGATCTTGCCCACCATCACGTTCGCGTCGGTCACGCAGAGCGGCCCGCCCCTCCGGTAGCAGGCCGGCCCCGGATTGGCGCCGGCGGAATCCGGCCCGACGCGGTAGCGCGTACCGTCGAAATGGAGGATCGAGCCGCCGCCCGCCGCGACGGTGTGGATCTGCATCATCGGCGCGCGCATGCGGACGCCGGCGACCAGGGTCTCGAAGGAGCGTTCGTACTCGCCGTCGTAATGGGCGACGTCGGTCGACGTGCCGCCCATGTCGAAGCTGACGATCTTGTCGTAGCCGGCCATGGCGGAGGTGCGGACCGCGCCCACGATGCCGCCCGCCGGCCCGGACAGGATGCTGTCCTTGCCGCGGAAGAAGCGCGCATCGGCAAGACCGCCGTTCGACTGCATGAACATCAGGCGCGTTTCGCCCAACTCGTCCCGGATGCGGTCGACATAGCGTTTCAGGATCGGCGAGACATAGGCGTCGACGACCGTGGTGTCGCCGCGCCCGACCAGCTTCATCAGCGGGCTCACCTCGTGCGAGACCGATACCTGATCGAAGCCTACCTCGCGCGCCAGCCGGGCGACCTGAATCTCGTGGTCGTGGTGGCGGTAGCCGTGGACGAACACCACCGCGACCGACTCGATGCCGTCGCGCTTGGCCTGCTCCAGTGCCTCTCGGGCGCTTTCGAGGTCGACTGGCACCAGCTCTTCCCCGTCCGCCGAATAGCGCTCGTCGATCTCGACCACGCGCTCGTAGAGGAGTTCGGGCAGGACGATTTCGCGGGCGAAGAGGAGGGGGCGGTTCTGGTATCCGATGCGGAGCGCGTCGCGGAACCCCCTGGTGATCAGGAGGACCGTTCGGTCGCCCTTGCGTTCCAGCAGCGCGTTGGTCGCGACCGTGGTGCCCATCTTCACCGTGTCGATCGCCTCCGCCGGGATCTTCGCCGAAGTGTCGATGCCTAGGAGGTCGCGAATGCCCTGCAGCGCCGCGTCCTCGTAGCGCTCCGGGTTTTCCGACAACAGCTTGTGGGTGACGAGTTCGCCGTCCGGTTTCTGGGCGACGAAGTCGGTGAACGTTCCGCCGCGGTCGATCCAGAATTGCCAGCGGCCGTTGCGCACGGAAACATCGCTCACGTCAGCACCTCATTCCAGTAAGGCGGTGAATTGGCGGGGGCGCGATCCTGCCGTTCCGCGCCCGGCGCTCTGATACTATCTTTGCCGCGATGATACAATTTTCCCCGCGCCGGCGAGAGGCGGAACATGATGAAACGGGCCGGCGGAAGAGGTCTCGCGAGGTGAAGCATGGATGACATCGTGCGATCCACGCCGAGCGTTTCCTGGGTCGATGCCGCGAACGGAACCGTCGACCGCGAGGCTTTCGTCGGCGAGGACGTCTTTCTGGCGGAGCTCGACCGGATATTCCACCGACTCTGGATGTTCGTCGCCCACGACACCGAAATCCCCAACCGGGGCGACTACGTCGTCCGGACCATGGGGCGCGTGCCGGTGATCGTGGTGCGCGGGAGCGACGGGGAGGTCCGCGTCCTGCTCAATTCCTGCCGCCATCGCGGCACCAAGCTGTGCCGCGGAGAGGCGGGCAACGCCCGGCACTTCGTCTGCCCGTATCACGGCTGGAGCTACGAGATCGACGGCGCGCTCATCACCACCACCTACGACGAGCACCTGCCGCCCGGCATGGACAAGGCGGATTGGGGCCTGGTGCCGGCGCCGCGGATCGAAACCTATAAGGGCCTCGTCTTCGCCGCTTGGGATCCCGGCGCGCCACCGCTCCACGACTTTCTTGGCGACATCGCCTGGTACCTCGATGCGCTTTTCTGTCGTACCCCCGACGGGATGGAGGTGCTCGCCCCGCCGCATCGCTGGCGCACCCGGGCCAACTGGAAGATCGGCGCGCTCAACTTCATCGGCGACAGCCAGCACGTGCGCACCACCCATGCCGGACCGGTCACCCTCGACAAGGTGCGCTCCGAGAAAGACGGGTTCTATGTGCAGGGCGGCGACAGCTTCCAGGTCGTCACGGACGAGGGCCACGGCTGCACCCTCACCTACCTCGCGCCCGGCATGCCCGAGGGGAACTACCTCACCCACCCGCCGGCGCTGCGCGACGCCTATGCCGAAGTGCTGAGCGCCGAACAGCTCTCCATGCTCCATCATCTCCGCGTGATCGTGGGGAACGTCTTCCCCAATTTCTCGTTCATCGAATCCCAGGTCGCTCTCGGCGAGAAGGCGGTTCTCATCCGCCAGTGGCAACCCATTGGCGGCACAGAGATGGAGGTCCTGAGCTGGGTGCTCGCCGAACGCGAGGCCGCCGCCGAGTACAAGGACCGGGCGCTCAAGCACGGGTTCCACAATTTCGGCGCCGCCGGCGTGTTCGAGCAGGACGATCTCGAGCTCTGGACCTCCGCCACCCAGGCGAGCGACAACCCGATCGCCCAACGCTTTCCGTACAGCTTCCATTCAAGCCTTCCCTTCGACGGCGAACCGATCGAGAACGCGAAGGGGCCGGGACGCGCCTACAAGCCGTCCAACACCGAAGTCGCGCAACTCGCCTTCATGCGGCGCTGGGATGTCGCGATGCGGCCCGAGGATTGAGCATGGACGACGAAGGCGGACTCGCCCCGGTGAGCGACGCGGCGTTCTTGGAGGTGCAGCGCTTTCTCAACCGGGAGGCCGCGCTTCTCGACCGGCGCGACTACATGGCCTGGCTCGACCTGCTGACCGAGGACATCAGCTATGTCGTGACCGCGCGCGTATCCCGTCCGGCGGAATCCGGCCCGCTCGACTACGCCATCGTCGACGAGGACGCCGACACGCTCAGGCTGCGTCTTCTCCAGATCGGAGATCCCAGGCTCACGCGGGCAGAAAACCCGGCGACGCTGACGCGGCGCTTCGTTTCCAACTTCGAGGTCGAGGCTACCGCGTACCCCGACGGCTATGTCGCGCACAGCAATCTTCTGGTCTACCGCCAGCGCGGCACGGCGCCCGACGGCGATTTCTACGCCGGCCAGCGGCGCGACGTGCTGCGGCGCGACGGCGCCTCCCTGCGGATCGCCGACCGGCTGGTCCGGCTCGACCACAACGTCCTTTTCGACGGCTCGCTCAGCGTCATTCTCTAGCCGCGCCCGGCGTGGCATATTTCCGTGAGCGGACCCGTTTCACGGAGAGTTCCGGCATGTCGGCTTTCGACTATGGAGATGCCCCTGTCCCGGTGCGCGGGGACATCGGGGCGGCCCATGACCGCGCGTGGCGGCGTATCGCCTGCCCGGGGACCTGGCATTCCGGCGAAGTGCGGGTGCGGATCGCGGCGGAGACCCGCAACGCGAAATCCTGCCGGCTCTGCGCGGCCCGCAAGGATGCTCTCTCTCCCTACGCCGTCGAGGGCGAGCACGATAGCCTGGGCGGCCTCCCCGACCCGACGGTCGAGGCGATCCACCGGATCGCGACCGATCCCGGCAGGCTGACGCGAAAATGGTACGAAGGCCTCCTCGGCGAGGGCCTGACCCCGGAGGAATATGTCGAGACGGTCGGCGTCGTCTGCACCACGATCTCGGTGGACACGTTCGCCCGCGCGATGGGGCTGGACCCGCTGCCCCTGCCGGAACCGGTAGCGGGCGAGCCGATCCGGGTCCGCCCGGCGAGCGCGGGACAGGGTGCGGCCTGGGTGCCGTGGATCGTGCCCGGGGACGCGGCGGAAGACGAGCTCGATCTGTTCAGCCCCGAGCACGCGAACATCCACCGGTCGATGAGCCTGGTGCCGGCCGAGGCGCGCGGTTTCTTCGATCTCGTCGAGACCCAGTACCTGCAACGGCATCAGATGCGCGATTTCGCCAACGAGTTCCGCGCCATCACCCACGCGCAGATCGAACTGATCGCCGGGCGGATTTCGGCGATCAACCAATGCGTCTACTGAACCACCAGCCACGCGATGCTGCTCCGTGCGAGCGGCGAACAGAAGGGACGGTCGATCGATCTCGACACGGTGATCGGCAAGGCCGACGGCGATGGCGGAATACCCGGCGGTTCCCTGTTGGCCGGGTTTGCCGAGGCGGTCGTGGGCGAAGACGAGGAGGCGCTCTCGGAAGCGCGGAGCGCCGTCTTCGATGCGCTCGGGCCCGCGGCACTGGTGGATGCCTGCGGCGTCGCGGCGACCTTCAACGCGATCGACCGGGTGGCCGATTCGACCGGCATCCCCATCGATGAGGCGCGGGTCGAACCGAGCGCTGATCTGCGCGAGCGGCTCGGTATCGACCGCTTTCCGTCCCGGATGCAGGGTTAGCCCGGCCGCGGCTCAGGCGGGCTCGTCGATGGCGATGGGAACGCCCGGGGCGTTCTTCGAGCTGCGCACGGCGAGGGCCGATTTGACGACGCTGACATTGGGCGCGGCGGTGAGCCTGGTCGTCAGGAATCGCTGGTAGGCGTCCCAGTCGGTCGCCACGATCCTGAGCAGGAAATCGGTCTCGCCCGCCAGCATGTGGCACTCGCGTACCTCGGGCCAGGACTCGATCAGCGCCTCGAACGCCGTCAGATCGGCCTCCGCCTGGCTATGAAGCCCGACATTGGCGAACACGGTCACCCCGAAGCCGAGCGCCTCGGGATCGATCTCCGCGTGGTAACCGAGAATGCAGCCCGTCCCTTCCAGCGCGCGCACGCGGCGGAGGCAGGGCGGCGGCGAAATGCCGGCGCGGCGCGCGAGCTCGACATTGGTCATGCGTCCGCGGTCCTGGAGGTCGCGGAGGATACGAAGGTCGATCCGGTCGAGCTTGACCCGGGCCATGGATGAGGCTCCATGTCGATGACGCCGCCGCGTCGCGCAATTATATTAGTATCATTGGCAATTATATTTCAAGGCCATGGCAGGCCGGTGTCGGATCGCCCGATCGGGCGAGTCTCCCGATGGCTGGAAATATCGCCCGCACCGATCTAATTTTCCGCCCATTCGGAATGCCGGAACGAACGGCGCGTCAGAACGGATCGACCATGCCCCAGACCCATCACGCCAAAGTCCTGATCATCGGTTCCGGCCCCGCCGGGTACACCGCCGCCGTGTATGCCGCGCGCGCGGCGCTCGATCCGGTCCTGGTGACCGGGCTCGAGGTCGGCGGACAGATGTCGATCACCACCGATGTGGAGAACTACCCCGGGTTCGCCGACGTGATCCAGGGGCCTTGGCTGATGGAGCAGATGCACCTTCAGGCAGAGAATGTCGGCACGACCCTGATCCACGACCTGATCGCCGATGTCGATCTCTCCCGCCGCCCGTTCCGCTGCACCGGGGACGGGGGCGACATCTATCTCGCGGAGACGATCGTCATTTCCACCGGCGCCCAGGCGCGCTGGCTCGGCCTCGAGAGCGAGGCGGCCTTTCAGGGGTTCGGGGTTTCGGCCTGCGCGACCTGCGACGGTTTCTTTTTCCGGAGCAGGGACGTCGCGGTGGTCGGCGGCGGCAACACCGCCGTCGAGGAGGCGCTCTATCTCACCAACCATGCCTCGAGCGTGACCCTGATCCACCGTCGCGACGCTCTCCGGGCCGAGAAGATCCTGCAGCAGCGCCTGTTCGCCAACGACAAGATCGAAATCGTCTGGAACACGGTGGTCGAAGGGGTGCTGGGCACCGAGAACCCCAAGGAGGTCACCGGGCTCCGGCTGCGCAACGTGGCAACGGGCGAGGTGTCGGAGCGCGGGGTGGCGGGCCTTTTCGTCGCCATCGGGCACGACCCCGCGACCCAGCTCTTCCGCGGTCAGCTCGAAATGGACGAGGAAGGCTATATCTGGACCGCCGCCGATTCGACGGTCACCAGCGTGCCGGGCGTATTCGCCGCTGGCGACGTGCAGGACAAGGTCTATCGCCAGGCGGTGACCGCGGCGGGCACCGGGTGCATGGCCGCGCTGGAGGTGGAGAAGTTCGTCGCCGAGCACGCCATCGCGGCGGCGGCGGAATGAGCGGCGGATGAAGGACTGGGACAAGCTGCGGATATTTCACGCCGTCGCCGAAGCCGGCAGCTTCACCCATGCCGGCGAGACGCTGAAGCTGTCCCAGTCGTCGGTCAGCCGGCAGATCGGTGCGCTGGAGGAGAGCCTGAACGCGCCTCTGTTTCACCGTCACGCGCGTGGTCTCAGGCTGACCGAGACCGGCGAAACGCTGTTCCGGACCGCCAAGGAAGTGTTCGCGAAGCTCGCCATGGCGGAGGCGATGGTGAGCGAGTCGCGCGACCGTCCCAAGGGGCCCCTCCGCATCAACACCACGGTCGCCTTCGGCTCGATCTGGCTGACTGCGAGGCTGAAGTCCTTCATCGACGCCTATCCCGAGATTTCCGTGACGCTGCTGGTCAGCGAGGACGAGCTCGACCTCAGCATGGGCGAGGCCGACGTCGCCATCCGCATGACCCCGCCGCGTCAGCCGGACCTGATCCAGCGCCGGCTCGCGACCATGCGCCACCACGCCTTCGCGGCGCCCGCCTATCTCACGGAATACGGCACGCCGCACCGGATCGAGGATCTCGACCGTCACCGGCTCATCGCCTATGAGGGGATACAGCGCCCGCCATACACCCAGATCAACTGGATGCTGCACGACGGGCTGGCCCGCGGCGACTCCCGCCGTCCCGTGCTCGCGGTGAACACCATCTACGGCCTGTACCGGGCGGCGGCGAGCGGACTCGGCATCGCCTCGCTGCCGGACTATCTCGGACAGCTTGCGCGCGACCTGGTCCCCGTCCTGCCGGAGATGGAAGGCCCCGCCTTCGACATCTATTTCGTCTACCCGGAAGAGTTGCGCCACTCCCAGCGCATCGCCGCCTTCAGGGAGTTTCTCGTCGGAAGCGTTGGGAGCGGCGGTATCTACTGACCGTCCTCCCACCGCGAGCCATGCATTCAGTGCATGGCGGGATTGTGAATCTCGGCATGGAAGTCGGGCCCGACAACACACATCTTCCACTCACCGGTCGGCGCTACGGCGGGGACGCCCCTTGGGTGGCCGCCACCGTATCGCCGGCAAGTCCGGGCGGGTCGATCCGCCCGGTAGGGTCTTCGGACCCGACGTCTCCCAGACGTGAAGCCTCCCTGTTAGACTGGCCCGGAAATCTCCGATTTCCGGGCCTTCTTTTTCGCGCCCGGCCCGCAGCGACCGGAGGTGGGCATGCGCGCCATGGCGTTCCACCGCGTCCGACAGCCGCTCGCCCTGGAAGACCGCCTCATCCCCGAGCCCGGCGCGGGCGAGGTGCTGATCCGGATCTCGGCCTGCGGCGTCTGCCGTACCGACCTCCACATCGTCGACGGAGAGCTTTCCCAGCCCAGATTGCCGCTGGTTCCGGGGCACGAGGCCGTCGGCAGGATCGAGCGGCTGGGCGCAGGGATCAACGGCCTCGGCGAAGGCCAGCGGGTCGGCATGCCGTGGCTGGGCTGGACGTGCGGGGCTTGCCGCTACTGCCGCTCGGGGCGCGAGAACCTTTGCCCGGATGCCGCGTTCAACGGCTATACGCGGGACGGCGGCTATGCCGACTACGCGCTCGCGGACGCGCGCTACTGTTTCCCGGTGGGCGGCGATCTGACCGACGCGGAGGCGGCGCCGCTGCTCTGTGCCGGCCTGATCGGCTATCGCTCGCTCAGGATGGCGGGGGATGCGGACTCGGTCGGGCTCTACGGGTTCGGCGCCGCCGCCCATATCGTCGCCCAGGTCGCGCGCCACGAAGGCCGGCGGGTGTTCGCCTTCGTCCGCCGGGGCGACGAAGAGGCGCGGTCCTTCGCGCTGTCGCTCGGCGCGGCATGGGCCGGTTGGTCGGACGAAGTGCCGCCCGAGCCGCTGGACGCCGCGATCCTCTACGCCCCGGTGGGGGCGCTCGTCCCCGCCGCGCTCGGCGCCGTCGCGCCGGGAGGCATCGTGGTCTGCGCAGGCATCCACATGAGCGACATCCCGTCCTTCGCCTACGACCTGCTCTGGCAGGAGCGGCGCGTCGTGTCGGTCGCCAACCTGACCCGCGCCGACGGCGCGGCGTTCCTTCCCCTCGCGGCGGAAATCCCGATCCGCCCGGCGGTGCAAACGATGCCCCTCGAAAAGGCCGACGAGGCGCTTGCGGCCCTGCGCGACGGCGCGGTCTCCGGCGCCGTCGTGCTCACCGCCTAATCCGCGCCCCGCACCCGGTCGAGCAGCGTCCCGCACTCCCGCGGCAGGCTGTTGCCGCGCCAGGCGACATGGTGATCCGGCCGGATCAGCACCAGATCCGCGTCGTAGACCTCGCGCGCATCGGCATCGTCGATTGCCACCGAGGACAGAGGAAGGCCGCGCGCATCGGCGGCGGCGAAGAGGGGTTCGGCATCGGGCGCGCCGCCGAAGCTCAACAGCGTGAACCCGGGTCCGAGGCGGTCGTACAGCACGCCGTCCCCCAGCCGCGCATGGGGCGCGCGGGCGCCGGGGCAGGCGTTGGGGACGTATTCGTTGGGCCGGTCGGGAGGCCGTTCCGCGCCGTCGGGGACGACGATGGGCGAACCGGCGTAGGAAAGGCCCAGGAAAATGCCCGGGATGGTGAATTCGTAATGGGCGTGCGCCTCGACGAGCGGCTTGAGCGCGGCCCGCGCGGCGCGGCCGGCGGCGCTGTCCTCCTCGATCGCCGCGCCGACCGGCATGCCGCCGATCGAATCCGCGAACCGGCTGGCGAACCCCGTGTTGCGCACGCCGATCGGGTGCCGCTCCGCCTCGTAGCTGTCGATCAGGCCGACGCCGCCCCAGCCTCCGATGACGGCGGCCAGTTTCCACGCAAGATTGACCGCGTCGTCGATGCCGGTGTTCATCCCCATCCCGCCGGTCGGCGTGAAGAGATGCGCCGCGTCCCCGGCGAGGAACACCCGGCCCCGGCGGTAGCGCTCGGCGACCAGCGCGTAGCCCGCCGTCCAGTTTTGCGCCGAAATGACGCGCAGAGGGAAATTCGCGCCGGCGCCCAGGCGGATCATCGAGGCAGGATCGCGAAAACCGCCGTCCCCGGTACCGAGCGCCGCGATGAACAGGAACTTGTCCCTGCCGTCGACGGGGATGAACAGGGCGCGGATATCGGGGTTGAGGATCCAGTATTGCCAGGCCGGATCCTGCGCGAGCCAGCCAGCGCTGGGGTCGGCTTCGAAATAGGTCGCGTACATCGGCCCGCCCATCATCGGGCGGATGACGCCCGCTTCGCCCATCAGCTCGATCCCCAGCGCCGCGCGGACGCCGCTGCCCGCGCCGTCGCAGCCGATCAGGTAGTCGGCCTCGTAGGCGATCTCCCCGCCGCCTTCGCAATCGCGCGCGCGCGCCGTCACGCAGTCGCCCCGGTCGTGGAATTCCTCCAGCCGCCAGCCGAACCGCACCTCCACGGACGGCAGGGCGTCCACGGCCTTCTTGAGCTCGGCTTCGAGGAAGAGCTGGGAGCAGCGGTGCGGCGGTTCGGGCGAGGCCCAGCGACCGGTGCCCGCCTCCGCCTCTACCAGCGCCTGCCGCCGCGACGGTTGTCTGTAGCGGCCGATCTCGTACCCGGTAAGCCGGGTGAAATAGGCGAGGTCGGTCGGGTGGTCGTCGTCGAGCCCCCGCGCGCGAACGGCCGCGGCCAGACCCAGCCGGCGAAGATGCTCCATCGTCCGGCTTGAAATCGCGTTGGCCTTGGGATGGGTGGCGGTGGTGGAGCGGTCGTTGAGCAGAACGCAGCGAATACCGCGCCGTCCAAGCTCGATCGCCGCGATCATGCCGACCGGTCCGCCGCCGGCAACGATCGCCGAAACCCGCAGTGGGTCGGCGTCCGGCATTACTTCTTCCCGCGGAGCGCTTCGATTCGCCGCTCGACTTCGGCGCGCTCCGGCGAGTCCCGGGGCAGGAGCCGGGCGAGCGCGGTCAGCGCCTCCCGCTCCTTCTCCGGCTCGCCTAGCACGCGCCAGGACCGCGCGAGACGCGCCCAGCCCTCGGCGTCGCCGGGTTCTTCCTCTAGCCGCGCGGCAAGCCCCTCGACCATGCCGCGGATCATCCGCGCGCGTTCCTCGGGCAGCATCTCCCGCGCGGCGGCGATGTCCTCCCGCGTCGGGCCGGGCGATGTCGCGGTTTCGGTTTCGGGCGCAAGGCCCGCGATCCGCCGGCGCAGCATGGGCAGCCAATCCGCGTCTTCAGGCGAGGCCGCCTCCAGCGCCCGCCAACGCGCGAGCGCGCCGTCGCGGTCGCCCTTCTGGAGCGCCGCGAGGCCGAGATAGAAACGCGCCCTCGGTTCCCCGGGATCGATCCTCAGGGCGGCGGCGAACAGATGCTCCGCTTCCGCCGTGACCGTCCCGCGGTTCGCCGCGGCGAGCGCCTCGCCCTGGAGCGACCTGAGATCGGCGTCGGCGGGCAGCAGCGCCGCCGCGCGGCCATAGGCGCGCGCCGCCTCCGAATGGCGCTCGAGCGACGAGAGGGACCGGCCGAGCAGGCGCCAGCCCCGGATGTCGTCGGGCCGTTCCTTCATGCGCTCGGCGAGGCGCTCGACCAGCGTCGTCATGTCGGCGTCGTGTTCCGCCGGGCGTGCGCCGGCATTTTCGGCTTCCATACCCGCGGGGCCGAGCGGCGCGCCCTGCCAGACGTAAAGCCCGCCCGCGGCCAGCGGCACCGCGGCCGCAAGAACGACGGC
This sequence comes from Defluviicoccus sp., assembly GCA_022826125.1. GTDB lineage: Bacteria > Pseudomonadota > Alphaproteobacteria > MPNO01 > MPNO01 > MPNO01. The sequence continues at coordinate 8,804 of JAJDVM010000220.1, read as the reverse complement.
AAGGACCGCGCGCGTCCGAGGGGCCGCGCGTGGCTCCCGGGTCTCTTCCGCGGCCGCGTCGGCGGCGAGCAGTCTCCGGCCGATTTCGGTGCGCGAGGCCTCCAGCTGGCTCTCGGTGACCAGGCCTCGCGCACGGTCGCGCTCCAGCTCGGCAAGCTGGTCGCGGTATATTTCGACATCGTGCTCGGCGCGCGGCCGCGGCGGCACCGGCGGCCGGAGCAGGGGGACCAGGACGCAGAGAACGACGACCAGCGCCATGCCGGCGAGTGCCGCGAACAGGATCACGGCCCCTCGTCCCCGCCGAGCAGACGGTCGAGCCTCGCCCGATCCCGTTCGCTCAACGCCGCCGCTTCTCCGGGCATGGCGGCGCGGCGTCGACGCAGGAACGCCGCGACCGCGGCCGCTCCGATCAGGAAGATCGCCGCCGGACCGAGCCACAGCGCATAGGTCGTCGCCTTGAACGGCGGGGAGAGAAGCACGAAATCGCCGTAGCGCTCGGCGACGAACCGGACGACCTCATCGTCGCTCGCGCCGGCGGTCAGCCGCTCCCGGACGACGATCCGCAGATCCTTCGCGAGCGGGGCGTCGGAATCGTCGATCGACTGGTTCTGGCAGACCAGACAGCGAAGCTGCTTGGAGATCGCCCGCGCCCGGTTTTCGAGAGCGGGATCGGCCAGGACCTCGTCGGGCTCGACGGAAGCCGCCGGCGCGGAGAGGGCCGACAGCAGTACCGCCAGCAGGGCGGCGCGCCGGATCATCCGCCCAGCTCCTCGAGGAGCGGGAGGATCCGGCTCTCCAGGTCGTGGGCCAGGATCGGGCCGACATGCTTGTACCGGATGCGCCCCTCGCGATCGAGGATGAAGGTCTCCGGATAGCCGTAAACCCCCCAGTCGATGGAAACCCGCCCGCTCATGTCCGCGCCGATCCGGCGATACGGGTTGCCGAGCCGGCGGAGGAACGCGCGGGCGTTCTTCGGCCTGTCCTTGATGTTGATCCCGTAGACCGGCACGCCCGCGCGCGCGAGCCGCATCAGGAGGGGATGCTCCTGCTGGCAGGGCGGGCACCACGAGGCGAACACGTTCACCATCGCGACCTCGCCTTGGAGATCGGCGGTCTTGAGCCCGCCCTCCATGCCCTCGATCGGCGGCAGGTCGAATTCCGGCACGGGTTTTCCGATCAGGGCCGAAGGCACCTGCGCGGCGTCCTTCTCGCCGGTGCCGATCTGGTGGAGATAGAAGCCGAAAACGGCGGCCAGCAGCGCGAAGACGGCGACCGGAACCGCCGTCGAGGCACGGATCGCGGTCATGGCCGGGCGCCGGCCTCGACCGCCGGGCTCCGCCTTGCCCGGCGCGGCGCGCCGATCCGGAGCCTGCGGTCGGTAAGCGAGACCGCGCCGCCCGCCGCCATGACGACGGCGCCGACCCAGATCCACGGCACCAGCGGGTTGTGATAGAGCCGCGCCGTCCATGCGCTGTTCGCGGCTCGCTCGCCGAGCACGGCGTAGATGTCGGCGAGCCAGGTGGTGTGGATCGCCGCTTCCGTCGTCTGGGACCGTTCCGCCGGGTAGTCACGCTTCTCGGGCCGCAGGACGGCGAGGAGGCGCCCGCCCCGCTCGAGGTCGAAGCGGCCGGTCACGGCGCGGTAGTTGGGTCCCTTTGTCTCCGACACGCCGCGGAACGTCAGCGTGTAGCCCGCGACGTCGACCGCGTCGCCGGGGTTCATCGATCGGATCCGCTCGGTCTGCCAGGCCGACGAGGCGGTGACGCCGGCGACGACGATGCCGAGCCCGGCATGCGCCACCGTCATCCCCCAGGCGCTGCGCGGCATGTTGGCGGCGCGCCGCATCGCCGCGGCGAACGGAACGCGGCCGATCCCGATTTTACCGGCGAATTCCGCCACGGCTCCGAAGAACAGCCAGGCGGCCAGACCCAGCCCGAAGGCGGCGAGGAAATCGTCGACGCCGCCACGCCATGCCGCCAGAACGGTTACCGCGACCGCGGCAAGGAGCGCGATCCGGAGACGGCCGAGCACGCCGGAGAGATCGCCCCGCTTCCACGCGAGCGTGGAGCCGATTACGCAGGCGATCAGGAGCGGCACCATGATCGGCACGAAGGTCGCCTCGAAGAAGGGCGGGCCGACGGAGACCTTGCCGCCGCCGAGGGCATCGAGGATCAGCGGATAGAGGGTGCCGAGGAGGACGATTGCAGCGGCCGTCGCGAGCAGCAGGTTGTTGAGGACCAGCGCGCCCTCGCGCGAGACCGGGGCGAACAGCCCGCTGCCCCTGAGCCCCGGCGCGCGGACCGCGTAGAGGACGAGAGCGCCGCCGGTCACCAGGATCAGGAGGCCGAGGATGAAGACGCCGCGGTCGGGGTCGGTGGCGAAGGCGTGAACCGAGGTGAGGACCCCCGAACGCACCAGGAAGGTGCCCAGCAGGGAGAGCCCGAAGGTCAGGATCGCGAGCAGCACCGTCCAGCCCTTCAACGTGTCGCGCTTCTCGACCACGATCGCGGAGTGGAGCAGCGCGGTGCCGGCGAGCCAGGGCATGAAGGAGGCGTTCTCCACCGGGTCCCAGAACCACCAGCCGCCCCAGCCGAGCTCGTAATAGGCCCACCAGCTGCCGAGCGCGATCCCGATGGTGAGCGCGCACCAGGCGAGCAGGGTCCACGGCCGGACCCAGCGCGCCCAGGCGGGGTCCACGCGGCCCTCGATCAACGCGGCGACGGCGAAGGAAAACGAGATCGAGAACCCGACATAGCCGAGATAGAGGAAGGGCGGATGGAAGGCGAGGCCGGGATCCTGCAGGAGGGGGTTGAGACCCTGACCTTCGGCCGGCGCCGGGGAAAGGCGGACGAACGGGTTGGAGGTGAACAGGATGAAGGCGAAGAAGCCCGTCGCCACCAGGCCGTGCACGGCGAGCACCCGCGCCCGGAGTGTCGCGGGAAGGTTGGCGCCGAAACCCGCGATCATGGCGCCGAACAGGGCGAGGATCAGCACCCACAGCACCATCGAGCCCTCGTGGTTCGCCCAGACGCCGGTGATCTTGTAGATCAGCGGCTTGAGCGTGTGGGATTGGTGGGCCACGAGTGCGACCGAGAAGTCCGAGACCGTGAAGGCATGGATGAGCGCGAGGAAGGAGATCGCCACCAGACCGAGCTGGAGCAGCGCCGCGGGCTTCGCGACCGCCATCATCGCCGCATCGTCCCGGGCCGCGCCGATCATCGGCACCGTCCCCTGGATCGCCGCCAGCAGGAAAGCCAGGATGAGCGCGAAATGGCCGATTTCAGGGATCATTCGGCGCCCTCCGGCGCGCCGCGCCACCTGCCCGACTCCTTAAGCGCGTCGGCGACCTCCTTGGGCATGTAGGTCTCGTCGTGCTTGGCGAGCACCTCGTCGGCGCGAAACCGCCCGTTCGCGTCGAGCCGCCCCTCGGCGACCACGCCCTGGCCTTCGCGAAACAGGTCGGGGAGGACGCCCGTATAGGCGACGTCGATCGTGTTCGCGGTGTCGGTGACCCGGAAGCTCACGCTCATCGCGTCGGTGCCGCGGACCACGGAATCCTTCACCACGATCCCGCCGATGCGGAAACGGCGGTCCGGCGGCGGCTTATGCTCGGCCACCTCGCTCGGGCTGTAGAAGTAGACGATGCTGTCCTCGAACGCGCTCAGGACTAGCGCGGCGGCCGCGCCCAGCGCCGCCATGCCACAAACGACGAAGGCCATCCGGCGCCGCTTAGCCCGCATCGTCGCTTCCCGAATCCGGCCGGGCGCGGGCGCGCCTCGAACGGCCTGGCTCTCTGTCTTCCAGCGCCGCGACCTCGCGCCTGAGCAAGCGCAGGCTGCGCACGCTCTGGAGGGCGAGTCCGCCGATCAGGATCAGCGCGATACCGTATGCCGGCCAGACGAACCGCGCGTAACCGCCCATTGCCAGGAATTCGTAGATTTCAGCCATGCTCCGCGATGTCCGCCTCGGCGAAAGTCACGTGCGCCCATGCTTCTAGGACAAGGTGGTTCCGGTGTCCATTCCGCTGGCATGCGCGCGGGCGTGCCGGAGCGCGCGCAGCCGCCGCTCCAGCAGCCCCGCGCGCACCCGGACGAACAGGAGCGTCGCGAACAGGCACATGAAGCCCGCCGCCATCAGCAGCAGCGGCGTCAGCATCGACGAATGGATCGCCGGCGCGCCGATCCGGGTCACGCTGGCCGGCTGGTGCAGCGTGTTCCACCAGTCGACCGAGAACTTGATCACCGGCAGGTTGACCGCGCCGACCAGCGCCAGGATCGCCGACGACCGGTCGCCGCGCGTCCTGTTGTCGAACGCGTTGGCGAGCGCGATATAGCCGAGATAGAGGAACAGCAGGATCAGGACGGAGGTCAGCCGCGCGTCCCAGGCCCACCAGCGGCCCCACATCGGCTTGCCCCAGAGCATTCCGGTGGCAAGGCAGACGATGGTGAAGCACGCCCCGATGGGCGCCGCGCCGTGCGCGATCACGTGCGCCAGCGGGTGCCGCCAGATCAGCCCGGCGGCGGCGCATACCGCCATCACCGCATAGCCGAACATGGCCATCCACGCCGACGGCACGTGGACGTACATGATCCGCACGGTTTCGCCCTGCTGGTAGTCCGGCGGCGAGAACCCGAATCCGACCGCCAGCCCCGCGCCGATCAGGAGCGCCGCCGCCCAGCCCGTCCAGGGCTGGATGCGATCCGCCAGACGCACGAATTGCGCCGGGCTCGCGAACCGGTGCAGGCGTGACACGAGACTCTTCCGCTACCTTCTCGGGGTTCGAATATACGGCAATTTCATTCGAGCGCCTGCCTGACCGCTGCGGCGGCGGCCCAGGGGCCGAGCGCGGCGGCGGCGAGGAACATCGCGCCGAGCACCATCAATTGCTGCCGAACGGGGTGTCCCGCGATCGCCGCGTCGACCGCGCCCGCGCCGAATATCAGCACCGGGATCAGCAGCGGCAGGACCAGGATCGAGAGCAGCATGCCACCCCGCCTTGCCCCCAGCGTCAGCGCCGCTCCGACGCTGCCGACGAGGCTGATCGTCGGAGTCCCGAGCGCCATCGCCGCGATCAGGACAAGAAACCCTTCGGCCTCGAGATCGAGGACGAGCGCCATCAGCGGGGTGGCCACGATCAGCGGGACGCAGGTGGTCAGCCAGTGGGCGAGCATCTTCGCGCCCACGATCAGCGAAAGCGGGAGGGGGGCGAGCGCCAACACCTCGAAACTTCCGTCCTCGTAGTCGCCGAGAAAGAGCCGCTCCAGCGAGAGCATCGCGGCGAGCAGCGCGGCGACCCAGAGCACGCCGGCGGCGATCCGGGCGAGCAGGTTGGCTTCCGGCCCGATGCCGAAGGGGAAGAGAATCGTCGCAAGCACGAAGAACATCACCGCGGCCGCCGCCTCGCCGGGCTCGCGGACGGCGAGGCGGAGCTCGCGCCCGAGGGCGGCGGCGAACGCGGTCATGCGAGGCCTCCGGCGTCGATGCCCCGGTTGCCCATGTCGAGGGATTTCGCGCCGGGGAGATCGAGCGGGGCGTTGGTCGACACCGCGCACGACCCGCCCTCCGCGCAGTGATTCCGGATCGCCCCATGGACGGCGTCGATGCCCTCGGAGTCGAGTGCCACCGTCGGTTCGTCGAGCAGCCAGAGCGGCGCCTCCGACACCGCGATGCGCGCGAGCGCAAGCCGCCTGCGCTGCCCGGCGGAGAGGAACCGCGCGGGAAGGTCGGCAAGGGCCGAGATGCCGAACTGCTCCAAAGCCGGCGCGATACCCTTCCCGTCCGGGCGAAGAGCGGCCCAGAAGCGCAGGTTCTCGGCCACCGTGAGCGCCAGCTTCACCGCGTCGAGATGCCCCACATAGTGAAGCCGCGCGGCGTGCGCGTCGCGGTCTTCCGCGATGTCCGCGCCGTTCCATTCGACGGCGCCCGCGACCGGCGGCAGGAGCCCCGCCATCATCCGCAAAAGGCTCGACTTGCCGCTGCCGTTCGGCCCCGTCAGAACCAGAACCTCACCGGCCCCGAGCGCAAAATCGAGCCCGGAGAACACCGCCCGGTCGCCGCGCACGCAGCCAAGGGCGCGGCCCGAGAATCGTGTCGCCGAATGGGAGTCCGCGCCGTTCAACGCGAGGCGGACATGCTTTCGAGCGTTTCCGTCCAGGATGCAACCGTCGCGACGCGGCGTCCTTCGATACGGCGCTTCGCGCCTACTCGGGATGAGAGAGATGGGCGGCTGCCATTACCCCACCCCTCATCCTGAGTAGCGGCGAGGCCGCGTACCGAAGGACGCGGCTCGGTTGCGTCGGCGGTTCCGGGCAAGACGGTCATGCTCTAGCGCCGTTCCTCGTAAGACGGGCGCAGGGTCTCGATCATCTCGGCCAGCCCGTCGAGCGCGGCGTCGATGAAGGCCTTGCCCTGTTCGGCGCTCGCCACGTGCGGATTGCCGAAGATCGAGGCGTGGTTGGTCTCCGGGCTGGGACGGCGGCGATAGGTGCGCGACGGCTCGACCTTCGCCACCAGATCCCAGCCGACGAGCGGCGTATAGACCCCTTCGACGCGGTCCATCTTGACCAGCTCGGGCCGGGTGGCGAGCTGGAACGAGGTCTCGAACTCCCCGCCATGGCCCATCCCGCCGACCTCGGAGTTGCGCATGGCGTCGATCTCGGCCGCGCCGGGCTCCCAGTAGCTGACGGCGGTCACCTGGAAGTCGTGAGATCCGTCGAGGTCGTCCACGAGGCGGCGCGCGACGGCATCGTTCGAGGTGCCGTTGGGCCGGTTGCCGTTGAGGATCAGCAGGTCCTCGAAGCCCTGCCTGATCAGCGCCGCGCCGACCTCGTAGACCAGCTCCTGGTAGGTCGGGATGGAGAGCGAGATCGTGCCGGGAAAATGCTCGAAGGTCTTGGAGACCGCGTAGGGCACGGCCGGCGCCACCACCGCGCCGATCCGCTCCGCGAGGCGGACGGCCATGTGGTCGGCCTGGTGGGTGTCGGTGTCGCAGGGCATGTGCGGCCCGTGCGATTCGGTCGCGCCGGTCGGCAGGATGACGAGCGTCTTCGCCTCGATCGCCCGGCGCACCTCGTCATAGGTCATGTGGGCGATGCGGACGTTCATCGGCGCGCCCGTGCCTCCGACAGCAGCCCGTGGATCATGTCGGGCGACATCGGGGATTCCCGAACCGGAGCGATGCCGAGCGGGGCGAACGCATCCTCCATCGCCGAGGCGATGACCTGCGAGACCGGGATCGTACCCGCCTCGCCCACGCCCTTGATGCCGAGCGGGTTGAGCGGCGACGGGGTTTCCATGTGGAGGATTTCCGCGTCCGGCACCTCGGTCGCGTAGGGCATCAGGAAGTCCATGAAATTGGCCGCCAGCGGGGTGCCGTTCTCGTCGAACGCGCAGCGCTCGTAGAACGCCCCGCCGATCCCCTGGCCGATGCCGCCCATGACCTGCCCCTCGACGATCATCGGGTTGATCATGTTGCCGCAGTCGTGGATGCAGAGATAGCGCTCGATCTCCATACCGCAGGTATCGGGAAAGAACTCCACGATCGCGGCATGGACGCCGTAGGCCCAGGTGGCGTGCGACGGGCTGAAGTAGTCGGTCTCCTCGATCCCGGGCGCCTGCCCCTCGGCGAGCGGCGGGCCGTCATGCGTGGACGCCGGCGCGAACTGGGTCGCGGTCTGCGACGCCTCGTTGAAGGCGTAGCGGAGCGGGTTCGACGCGGTGGCGATCTCGGCGAGCGAGACCGACCGGTTGCCGTCGACGATCCAGGCGCGCCCGTCCCGGAGCTCGATCGAGGCCTCGTCGGTCTCCAGCATGTTGGCGGCGGCCGCGATTATGCGGGCGCGCGCCTTGACGGCGGCCTTGTGGATCGCGTTGCCGCTCACCACCGCGGCGCGGCTCGCGAACGTCGCCACCCCCCACTCATGCGCCTGGGTGTCGCCTTCGACGAAGATCACGTCCTTGACGTCGCAGCCTACCTGGTCGGCGGCGATCTGGGCGAACACGGTCTCGTGGCCCTGACCCTGGCTGGTCAGGCCGGTCGTGACGTAGACCTTGCCGGTGATCGGGTGAACCTTGACGTGGCCGCCCTCATAGGGGCCGAGGCCGGTCCCCTCGACATAGAAGCCGATCCCGAAGCCGAGATAGCGCCCCTCCGCGCGGGCCGCCGCCTGCTCCTCGCGGAAATCCGTCAGGCCGACGGTTTCGGTAATCAGGTCGAGCGCCTTCTCGTACTCGCCCGAATCGTAATTGACCGCGAGCCCGTCGGCGAACAGCAGCCCGTCGCGCTCGTAGGGGAATTCGCCCGGCCCGATGAAGTTGCGCCGGCGGATCTCGGTCCGGTCGATGCCGAGCTCGTCGGCGAGCTGGTCGAGCGCGCGCTCGATGGCGAAGCAGGCCTGCGGCCGGCCGCAGCCGCGATAGGGGGTGACCTGGACGCAAGGGGTATAGACCAGCGTCATCTCGACCCAGATGTCGGGGATCCGGTAGGGCCCGGCGATCGAGGTCGAGGCGACCTGGGCGATGGCGATGCCGTAGGGGATAAAGGCGCCGGTATCGTGGATGAACGAGTCGCGAAGCCCGAGGACCGTGCCGTCCTTCTTCGCGGCCAGCGCGATCTCGTGGATCTGGGCGCGCTCCTGGCTGGCGCCGATGAAGTTCTCCACCCGGTCCTCGATATACTTCACCGGCCGGTCGAGCTGCATCGCGGCAAAGGGCACGAGGATCTCGTCCGGGTGGAACATCATGATTTTTTGGCCGAACCCGCCGCCCACGTTGGGCGCGATGACGCGGATCCTGTCCTCATCGAT
>JAJDVM010000197.1 GCA_022826125.1 Defluviicoccus sp. | reverse complement strand
CGCCTCGGCGCAGCGCGCCAGCAGCGCCGGGTCGGTATCCGCGCCGCCGCAGGTGCCGGCGCGCAGGGTGGAGAGGTCGTGATCGCCGCGCGCCGGGTGGTCGAGCATCGCCACGTAGGATGTCGGCACGCCGGACAGCATGGTGCAGCGCTCCTCCTCGACGACGCGGAACATCACCGCCGGATCGAAATGCGAGACCCCGACATAGGCCGAGCCGCGCTGCACCGTCCCCAGGATGCACATGATGCAGCCGGCGCAGTGGAAGAGCGGGATGATCGACGTCCAGCGGTCGTCCCCGGTGACCCGGAGCCGGCCCGAGATGCCCCACGCGTTGGCCATCATGCCGGCATGGGTCAAGAGCGCGCCCTTGGGAAAGCCCGTCGTCCCCGAGGTGTATTGCAGCGAGCCCACCGAATCCGGGTTCACCTCCGGCAGCACAGTCGCGCTGGCTCGCCCCGCCTCGATCAGCCGTCCGTAGTCCGGTCCGTCGAGCAGGACCGGCGTCTCCAGCGACGGGACGGAGTCCCGCACCGCGCGGACGTTCTCCAGATAGGGGTTGCCGCGGAACGACCGGGAGAGGAACAGCCCGCGCGGCTTCGAGTGCCCGAGCGCGTAGGCAAGGTCGTCGCGCCGGTAATGCGTGTTGAGCGGCACCAGAACGCAGCCGGCCATGGCGACCGCCATCTGCACCACCGGCCACTCGATCCGGCTCTCCGCCAGCAGGCCGATCCGGTCGCCCGGCCGGAAGCCCCGGTCCAGCATCGCCCGCGCGAGCGCCGCCGCGGCTTCGTGCCATTCGGCCCAGGTCAGCCGCGCGCCGGTCTCGGGGAAGGCGAGCGCCTCGCGGGCGCCACGCGTCCCGGCCTGATGGGCGAGCGCGTCGCCGGGTGTCCTGAAGGGGGAGAGTTCGGTCATGGCCGCGTCGATGATACCCTCCGGCCCGATTGCCGCCCACAGAGAGACCGCATGTCCGGCCTTGCCTTCGAGATCGACCCGGCCCGGCTCCTCGCCGACCTCAGGCACCTCGCGACCTTCGGCAAGCAGGGCACCGGGGTCACCCGGCTCGCCTTCAGCCGGCCCGATGTCGAGGCCCGCCGCTGGCTGCGCGAACGCATGGAGCAGGCCGGGCTCGCCGCCGCCATCGACGATGTCGGCAACGTGATCGGCGAGGCGCCCGCTGACGGCCCGGCGATCCTGATCGGCAGCCATTCGGATTCGGTGCCGGGCGGCGGCTGGCTCGACGGCGCCATGGGGGTAATCTACGGCATCGAGATCGCGCGCGCCGTGATCGAGGCGGGGCTGGCCGAGCGTTGCCCGGTCGACGCGGTCGCCTTCCAGGACGAGGAGAGCACCTACCTGCCCACCCTCGGCAGCCGCACCCTGTTCGGCGCGGTCGGCGAGGACGAGATTTCCGTCGCGCGCAATATCGACGGCCACCGGCTTGCCGACGCCATCGCCGCCAGCGGCTTCGCCGGCAATCCGCCGCGCCGGCTCGACCCCGGCCGCTACCGTGCCTTCCTCGAGGCCCATATCGAGCAGGGACCGAGGCTGGAGGCGATGGAGACCCGGATCGGCGTGGTCACCGCGATCGTCGGCATCAGGCGGTTCCGGGTCCATGTCGACGGGCAGGCGGGCCACGCCGGCACGGTGCCGATGGCGATGCGGAAGGATGCGGGCGCGGTCGCGATCGGCCTCTCGGGCGCGCTGCTGGAGGGGTTCGCGGCGCTGGCCGGACCGGACACGGTGTGGAACATCGGCAGCCTGACGCTCACCCCCGGCGCCGCCAACGTGATCCCCGAGGCGGCCGAGATCGTCGTCGAGATCCGCGACACCGACCCCGCGATCCTGGACTCCCTGGAAGACCGGCTGCGCGCGCTGGCGCGGGACCATGCCGACCGGTCCGGCCAGGAGATCGCCGCCATCCGCACCCTCGACATCCCGCCTGCGGCGATGGACCCGGGCCTCGGCGGCGAGATCGAGGCGGCGGCCCGGGCGCTCGGGGCGCCGCATGTGCGGATGCCGAGCGGCGCCGGGCACGACGCGATGGTGCTCTGCCGCTACATGCCGTCGGCGATGCTCTTCGTCCCCTCGATCGGCGGGCACAGCCACACCGTCATCGAGGACACGTCCGAGGAGGACATCGTGCTCGGCTGCCGCGTGCTGGCCGGCGCCGTGGCGCGGATCGCGAGCGGCTAATGTTTCACGTGAAACAAAGGTCAACCTTGTTGACTTATCCATCGCATGAAGAAACCGCCCTAAGTGGCAAAATTTCGGCTCGCGCGAAATATCGTTGCGCGTCGCGCCCCGAGTCCTGTCCCCCGGGGACGCGAACGCCCGGTTCGGCGCGTTTCCCGGCAACCGGCCGGTGAAACGCTCCCCTTATTCGTGTCACAGCATGACACGAATAAGGGGAGTTAGTGCAGGTTCCGACCGGCCTCAAACGTAGCCGGTTGCCGTGCGGCTCCCCTCACCCTAACCCTCTCCCGGTGGGAGAGGGGACTCGCTTCCCGCTCGTCCTTACCTTCCCCCCTCCCGCTTGCGGGAGGGGCCGGGGGAGGGCTTCCGCGCGGCTGGCTTCGGCTCTAGATCTTCCGCCCGCGCAGCTTCTCGCGGAGCGCGCGGATGTGGGTGTCGGCGCCGGCGAGGTTGGGGTGCACCGCGAGCGCCCGGTCGAAGGCGTCGAGCGCCTTCTCCTCCTCGCCCTCCGCGAGCCGGACCAGGCCGAGGCCCGACAGCGCGCCGAAATGGCGCGGCTCCAGCACGAGCGTCCGGTCGATGTCGGCGGCCGAGTCCGCGAACCGGCCCATCAGGTAGTTGACGGTCGCGCGCTTGTTCCAGGCTTCGGCGAAGCGGGGCGCCTTCCGCACCATCTCGTCGAACGCGGCCAGCGCCGCCGGCAGGTCGCGGGCTCCCATCGCCCGCAGCCCGCGCATCATCAGCGCATCGATCTCGGCGCTGCCGGATTCGTGCCAGATCCGCCAGATCGCCTGCTCCTCGTCGGCCGCCGCCTCCGCGTTGGGCGCGGCCTTGAGACGGTCGAACAGCGGCCCCAGCCTGGGATCGTTCTGGTTGGCGAGCCCGACCGTCGCGAAGCTCAGCGCCGCCGCGCCGGCGATCCATGTCATGGCGCGGCGCAAGGGATCGTCCTCCGTCGGAGAGCCCATGTTGCCCTCATCGTCCCCCATTCGCCGGCGGCGCTCCGGGCGCTCCCCCGAACGATACCGCCCGAATAAAGGTCGTACCAGCGGCGTTCGGAAGAGCCGGGGCACGCCTGGTTCCCATTTCCATCATGCCCGGACTTGTCCCATTGCTGTCCGGTTTAACTTCGGGACGGGCTCCGTGCCGATACGCAGGACCGTCTCCGCCCGCTCGTCATTTCGACCGGAGCCGGCCCGAAGGGGCGGCGGAGCGGAGAAATCTTTCCGCGCAGGCGGTCGGGCAGCGAAGCGGGAAGATTTCTCCACTCCGCGCTGTGCGCTCCGGTCGAAATGACGAGGGGACGGGAGGGGAGAAGGCAAGGAGGGAACGGCGCCGCCGAAAATTCCCCCTCTCCCCCGCGGGGTGAGGGGGCCTGCGGGCCTATCGCCCGAGCGCGCGCGGTTTCGGCCCGCCATGCGCCCAGTCGAGGAGTTCGACCGTGTGCACCACCGGCGTGTCCGTCGCGCCCTTGAGCTGCATCATGCAGCCGATATTGCCGGTTGCGATGGCGTCCGCGCCGAGGGCTTCGAGGTGGCCCGCCTTGCGGTCGCGCAGCGCGTCGGCGAGGGCGGGCTGGAGGATGTTGTAGGTGCCGGCGGAGCCGCAGCATAGGTGGCCTTCCGCCGGCAGCGAGACGGCGAACCCCGCCTCGCGCAGCAGTTCGACGGGGCCGGACTGGATTTTCTGCCCGTGCTGCAGCGCGCAGGCCGAGTGGTAGGCGATCGCCAGCGGCTCGGACGGGCTCGTTTCGCCGGGACCGATGCGCTGGAGGAGCTCCGATACGTCGCAGGCCAGCCCGGCGACGGCCGCGGCGGGCGCCGCAAGCTCGGCATCGTCGCGAAACAGATGCCCGTAATCCTTCAGCATCACCCCGCAGCCGGAAGTGTTGGAGACCACCGCGTCGAGCCCGCCCCCGTCGATTTCCGCCCGCCAGGCGCGAACGTTGCGCCGCGCCGCGTCCAGCGCCGGCGCCTCCTTCCCCATGTGGTGGGCGATCGACCCGCAGCAGCCCGAGCCGCGCGCGACGACCACCTCGCAGCCGAACCGGGTCAGCAGCCGGATCGTCGCGGCGTTGATCGCCTCGTCGAGCACCTGCTGGACGCAGCCCGCGAGCAGCGCCACCCGGTGGCGGCGCTCGCCCTCGGCGGGGTAGACCGAACCGCCGGGGAGCGCGCGCCCCGGACGCGACGCCGGCAGCATCCGCAGCATCCGGCCGAGCGGGCCGGGGAGGGCCCCCGCGAAGGGGCTGGCGAGGCGGCCCAGCGTCACCGCCAGCCGGAAGCGCGCCGGAGAGGGCATCGCGGCCAGCAGCAGCGCCCGTATCGCCCGGTCGGCGAACGGCCGGCGGAAGGTCTCGGCGATCCGCTTCCGCGCGAGGTCGACCAGATGCATGTAATGGACGCCCGACGGGCAGGTGGTCATGCAGGCGAGGCAGGACAGGCAGCGGTCGATATGCCCGACCACCTTGGCGGACGGGGCCTTGCCGGTCTCCAGCATCTCCTTCATCAGGTAGATGCGCCCGCGCGGGCTGTCGAGCTCGTCGCCCAGCAGGGTGTAGGTGGGACAGGTGGCCGCGCAGAACCCGCAATGGACGCAGCCCCGCAGGATTCCCTCGGCGGTGGCGATGTCCGGGTCGGCGCGCTGGGCCTCGGTGAACCGGGTCTGCATGGGGCTAGCGTGTGCCCGGCCGCGGCGGAAGCGTTGCGGCCCTCCGCTTCTCCTCGTCATGGTCGGCGAAGGCCGACCCACCACGGTTTGTTTTTTGTTGGCGACGCCGCCAAAAAACGGGGGTTGTGGGCCGTCGCCCACCAAGACGGTAGGGGACCGGCGGAGCGGGTCCCGCCACC
>JAJDVM010000106.1 GCA_022826125.1 Defluviicoccus sp. | reverse complement strand
TTCGGATGGCTGACCCGGTGGAGACGCCTGGTGCGAGACTACGAACAACGCATCGACGTCTCCGAGGCCATGATCCATGTTGCCTTGGGAAGCCTCCTGCTACGAAGAATCGCCCATTGAATACATTCTCAAACGGACTCTCAGGACCGGCGGTTGATTTCGGCTTCCAGGGCACGGAGCCGTTCGATCAGTTCATCGAATGGCAGCGCATCGGCGCCGACGATGCCGGCGCGGCGCATGGCGTCGTAGTCCGAACGTAGTCCGGCAAGCGCGTCATCGTTGGGGACGAGGCGAAACCGGCCGTCGAGGCACCGGTCGTAATGGGCATAACTCGCGTTGAAGAAGACCGTCTTGTGGTGGACCACGTCTTCGAGAAGCGCGCGGTCCGCGATCGCCGTCCGTCCGGCGTCGTGCGAGGCGAGGCAGGCCAGGTCGAACCAGTGGCGGGACAGGCGCCCCGGGCCGGCGGCGAGCCGGCCCCGGTGACACTCGACATGGATCAGCGTGGCCTTCTCCCAGAAGGTGCGCGCGGGCGACAGGACCGTCACGGCCGCGGCGCGCCAGTCGAGGTCCGGGGTCAGGGCGGCGATTTCGGGGGCGATGCAGTGCCGCTCGTTGGGATCGACGACGTTGCGGCCGCCGAACTCCAGCAGGACTTGCGTTGCGAGGTAGCTGTGGGGGTTGTCGACGGCCGAGGGGTAGGCCAGCCACACCCGTTCGCCGTCGTCGCCGATGCGGATGGCGGGCCGGCCCGACGCCGGGATCTCGCCGACGGCGGCGTCCAGCGCCGGGCCGACGACATGGCGGACATGGTCCTCGACGCGGGACTTGAGCCGGTCGCTGAACCTCCGGATCGCGGACCGGCTGACGCCCGGCGCGAAGGGATCGAACCCGTCGGCGAAGGCGCGGTAGTCGAGGGTAATGTCGACGTCTTCGGAGAACCGGTCGACGATCCGATAGACCTTGGAGAGCGAGGTGCCGCCCTTGAAGGCCATCGGATGACCGTCCGGGATGGAGAAGAGGATATGGAGGACATGACAGATCCACACGTCCTTCTCGAGGATGGCCGCCGGCCGGCCCAGCCGGTCGGCAGCGGTCTCGAGAATGTCCCGCCGCTCGGCGGCCGGCAGCGACAGGAAGGCGTCAGCCACCGGTGGCGCCCCCCGTGTCGAGCGCGCCCGCCATCCAGGCCGGCATGTCGGCCGCACGCAGCCTGGCGAACGCTTCCGGACCGATCGCGGCCTCGATCCTGGCGACCGCCTCCGGCGTCGCGTTGTCCTTGCCGAGATACCAGAGCGCGGCCAGCGCGAGGCCGGCGGGTTCGCCGGCAAACTGGAGCCGGCGGCGGTTGGAAGTGTGGATCATCCTGACCGTCGTGTTGCCGATGCGGATCGGGCGGCTCGATGCGCTTGTATGGAACACCGGCTCGATCGGCACCTGGGTGCTGAGACCGAGGCGCCAGGCGGCCTCGGCGCCGTGGACCTGGACGGTCTCGCCATTGTCCCGGGCGATGGCCCGGACCACCTCGGTGACGCCCGGACGCACGTTGCCGATGAAGCGGTTCCTGCGGGGGCGGACGAAAACACCCCGCGCGAGGCGTTCGATCCCGCCGTCCGCGGCGAGGCGCGCGAGCGCCCGGTCGACGGCCCCTCGCGAACCCAGGGCGGCAAAGCGCGAGGTTGTGAACGGTTGGCCCCTCGGCAGCTTGCGGATGTCGGTCCTGATGGTTTCGGCGACGGACATGGTGGGCTCCTCTCTGTTCGAAAACATAAGAGTTTTGCCGACAGGATTCAAGGGCGGCCGCCGCTCGCGCGGGCAGACGGTCGGCTGCGCAGCAACCGGAAGTGTCAACGCCAATGGTGAGCGTGACGACCGTCGCGGCGGCGGTTCTCTCGGCGGTTTCGGTCTCGCCGAGGTGGAAGAGCGCGTTGGACGCTAACAGGAAGGCGAGCACGGCCAAGGGAAGCCCTCGAAGCGGCGGGCGCCCGGAGGCCGGCGAGGAGGAAGAACGGGCGGAAGCCCCGGTCGAACAGCGCGGGCATTTCCAGTCGCTCCCAGCCAACGTGACCGACAGGCCGGATCACTCCGGGTGACCTCTACTTCTTGCTCTTCGGAGCAGGTTGTGTGCGGTGTTGGATTGGCGGCAGATCCGACCAGGAAATCCTCGGAAGTTCGGCGTCGGCCATGCGTTCCCTTTGTGCAACCCGGCGGATGATTACCTTCAGCGCCTGATCCAGAAAATGACGCTCCTGCGAGCTGAATTCCGTGCGGATGCCGGCCGCCTTTCTCGCGGCCGCCCCGCCCCTGTGTGCCGACAACTCGCCGATCTTGTCGAGAATCCGCTCATCGACATTGTACAGCTCTGCGGCGGCAGGCCGTTTCCTCTTCGGCCTCCTGGTAGAGGCTTCAAGGACGGTCAGGCAAAAGTTCGCCATGCTGGCCAGCGGCTCGCGGCCGCCGCGATAACCCAGATATCGCTGATGCATCGTTCTGGCGTCCGGATTGAGAGCGATGTCGGACCGCGGCTCGGGATAAGCAGGAGGTCGGGTCAGCACACTTACCGCGAGGGAGGCAGATGGGGCGGGGATGTACGCCGCAATGCTCATCCGCCCGGGCGTCGGCTTTCGATCTATGATTTCCGGGTTCTCGAATACCAATCGAAATGTATCGGAACTGCCGTATTCCAGGGTGGCGTCAAACTCCCACACGCGGATGTATTCCGCGACGGCTTCCCTCGCCTGCTCCTCCGTCGCGTAATGCTCCTTGAGTTCGAACCTTACCTTCGCCTCCGCGACGGTCAGACGGAAGCCCGGCTCCTCCCGGTCGAGGGGCTCTGCATGGCTGTAGTCAATCGTATCGCCATGATCGATACGGTAATTCAGAGCTATCACATGAGGGTCGTTCATCGTCAGCCTTGGCGTCGAGTGGGGATGGCGGGTCGTCTGCCCGTCTGCTCCAGTCAGCGTTCCCAGCGTTTCACCGTTTTCGGTGACTTCAGTGTCGCATGTATCTCATACATCATGAACAGGCGCTCGACACCTTCGCGCCAGGACGCTTTACGGCGATGGTTGCAAGACCGGAGGCTTGGGAAGCGCGCTGACGATTCCTGTCGCCGCTTTGCGCTTTGCCGCTCAATGCCAGGCGCCGCTCTCCGGATCGTCGTCCTCGGCCTGCATGGAGGCGGCGGCCATGGCTTGCCAGGCGTCCCGGTCGTAACCGAGCCTTCGGTTGAGCCTGTCGCAGATGTCGAGAGCACCGTCGAGGTCGAGCGCGATCAGCGCGGTGGGGACATGCCCGGCCAGTCCTTCGATGACGATGCGGATCTGCTGCACGTCGGTCTCGACGTCGTAGGCGGGCGCGAAACAGAAGTTCGGTTCGTCCGGCAGGGTTTGCGCGGTCATGGGATCGGTCTCCTTGTCGCGGCGGGTCGGCGGGCGCCCGGCCGGCTATACGTATCCCGGCCGGTCATTGAACGGGTGAATCGGGCGGGAGTCACGCCGCGAGCGGCCAGCGGTCGAGGATGCGTTCCACCGCGCCGGCATTGGGCGCGAATATCCGCGCCCGGAACGAGACGATCTCGACGGTGCAGCCCATGCGGCGGAGCGCCGGCAGGTCGGTGTCGGTCGGGCCCTCGATCTCGACCCGGTCTCGGCCCATGAGGCGCCGGCGCGCGAGCCGCCAGCCATTGGCGAGGGCGAGCGCGTTGCCCCGCTCCATGACCGCCGCGAAGGCCTCCGCCCCGGTCATGGCGGGGCCGCCGCCGAGGCCGAAGCCCGCGCGGACTGCACGCACCTGCTCGGCGTCGAGCACGCGCCCGATGAGCGCGATTCCGTCATCGCTGGTGAGCCGCCGCACGCGCATGTTCTCGGCCGGCAGGCGGTCCCAGACCGGCAGCAGCAGGCCGGAGGCGAGCCAGAAGCGCGAGTCCCGGTGGGACGGCAGGCCGGCGATCTCGGCGTCCCAGACGCGCCGCCACCCGGCCTCGTCGGCACGGCGCCAGTTCGAGGCGTCGATCTCGGCCCGGGCCATGGTCTCGGCGGTTGCGGGACGGATGAGCCGCACCCGCTCCTTCACCCCGCCATCGTCCAGCATGCGGGACGCGGCCGGCAGCACCACGGCGGCGCGCTTCGAGCGGGCGTTGACCGCGAGACGGGGCTTGCCATCGGGACCGGGGTCCCGCTCGCCGATATCCAGCGCGGCGTCGGCGGTGAGCGGCACCAGCCTGTCGCGGCGGACGATCTCGACCAGCTCGGTCGCCGCCCCGGTGCTGTGATGCTCGTAGAGGGTTTCCCGTCCGGCGATGGCGAGCGAGTCGGCGGTGACGGTCTCGACGCCGACCTCGTAGCTGCCGGCCTCGATGGCCTGCTCGATATTGGCGGCGATGCGCTCCTCCAGCTCGGCGAAGAGCTGGTTCTGCTCGGCGATGGGCAGCGCCAGAAGCCGGTTGAGGAACCTGGGCATGGGCGGCAGGTCGTCCTTGAGCGAGCCCTCCCAGGTGAGCTTGAGCCCGGTCGACTTCTCGAAGCGCTCCAGGTTCCAGCCCTCGATGCTGCCCCGCCACAGCGCGCCGTAGAACTGGCGCAACGCCGCCTTGGCATAGTCGGATTCGAGATTGTCGCTCTCGCGGAACAGCGCCGCGTCGCTGCCGCCCATCGCGGTCTGCGAATCCCGCTGTCCGCGCGTGATGGCGCCCAGGCTGTCGAGCCGCCGCGCGATGGTGGCGATGAATCTGCGCTCGCCCTTCACGTCGGTGGTGACGGGACGGAACAGCGGCGCGGAGGCCTGGTGCGTGCGGTGGGTGCGCCCGAGCCCCTGGATGGCCTGATCCGCGCGCCAGCCCGGTTCCAGCAGGTAGTGGATGCGGCGTTCGGTGTTCCCGCAGGAGAGGTCGGCGTGATAGCTGCGGCCGGTGCCGCCCGCCATCGAGAACACGAGGATGCGCTTGCTCCCGTCCATGAAGGCGGCGGTCTCGGCGAGGTTGGCCGAGGCGGGCCGGCTGCGCAGCGAGAGCCGCTCGCCCTTGGCGTCCGTAATCCGGAGCACCCGCCGCGACCGGCCGGTGACCTCGGCGACGGCCTCGTGCCCGAAATGCTGCACGATCTGGTCGAGGGCCGTCGGCACCGGCGGCAGCGCGGCGAGTTTCTCGATCAGCGCGTCGCGCCGTTCCTCGGCCTCCTTGCAGATGACGGGGTTGCCGTCGGCGTCGCTGGCCGGCCGGCTGAGGAGATTGCCGGCGTCGTCGGTGAAGGGCTCCTGGAGCTGCACCGGGAAGGCGTGCATCAGATAAGACAGGATCGCGTCCCGGGGCGTGAGGTCGATGTTGAGGTCGTCCCACTCCGAGGCCGGAACCTCGGCGATGCGGCGCTCCATCAAGGCCTCGCCGGTCGAAACCAGCTGCACGACCGCCGACCGGCCGGCGGCGAGATCGGCCTCGATCGCGCGGATCGTCGAGGGGCACTTCATGCCGGTCAGCAGATGGCCGAAGAAGCGCTGCTTGGTGCCCTCGAAGGCGGAGAGGGCCGCCGCCTTGGCATTCTTGTTCAGCGTGTCCTCGCCCTGGACGATGCCGGTGGCTTTCAGCGCCTCTTCGATGTTGGCATGGATCACCTTGAAGGCGCCGGCATAGGCGTCGTAGATGCGCCGCTGCTCCGGGGTGAGCGGATGTTCGAGGATGTCGACCTCGATCCCGTCATAGGCCAAGGCTCTCGCCTGGTAGAGACCGAGGGCCTTCAGATCGCGCGCCACTACCTCCATGGCGGCGACGCCGCCGGCCTCCATGGCGGAGACGAACTCGACGCGCTTCTCGAACGGCGTCTCGCCGGCGGCCCACAATCCGAGCCTGCCGGCATAGGCGAGGCCCGGCACGGTGGTGGCGCCGGTGGCGGAGACATAGGCGATACGGGCGTCCGGCAGCGCATTCTGCAACCGCAGACCGGCCCGTCCCTGCTGGGAGGGCTTGGTCTCGCCGCGCTCGGATTTCGAGCCGACGGCGTTCGCCATGGCGTGGGCCTCGTCGAACACCACAACTCCGTCGAAGGCGTGGCGGTCCTCCTCGTCGAGGGATCCCGCCAGCCACTCTACGATCTGTTCCAGCCGCGAGGGCTTGCCCTGGCGGGACGGCGAGCGCAGCGTCGCGTAGGTCGCGAAGAGGATGCCCTCGTCGAGCGGTATCTCCATCCCCTGGCGGAAGTTGCCGAGCGGGATGACGTCGCTCTCCAGCCCGCCCAATGCAGTCCAGTCGCGGCGGGCGTCCTCCAGCAGCTTGTCGGACTGCGAGAGCCAGAGCGCGCGTTTCCTGCCGCGCAGCCGGTGGTCGAGGATGATGGCGGCCACCTGCCGGCCCTTGCCGCATCCGGTGCCGTCGCCCAGCATCCAGCCCCGGCGGAACCGCACCGGCTCCGACAGCGTCTCGCCGTCCTGGGTGACGAGGGAGGTATCGACCTCCTCGTCCTCGCCGTCTTTCGGGCAGCGGTGAACGGTCTCCCATTGGGACCCGATCCGGTACTCTGCCGCCAGGTGCCGGGAATGGGCCTCGCCCGCCAGCACGACGCTCTCGAGCTGGGCGTCGGACAGCAGACCGTCGGTCACGATGCGCTCCGGCAGCATCGGGCGCCAGGCAGGCGCCGGATGGGGCACGGCGGCCATTGCGGCGGACTGCACCAGCGGCGTCGGATGCTTGATCGCGCCCGGCACCCGCACCGCGCCCGGCCGCCAGGGCGCATAGGGGCCGGTGTCGGCGGCGGAGCCGGTATCCCTTTCGCCGGGTTCGACGGGCCCGGTCTCGACGACCAGTTCGGAGACCGTCCCCCAGTCATGGGCCTGCCGGGTCTCGAGGATGGATGCGGACTTCGGACCCCGTCGCTTCTCCGGATTCGGCGCAACGGGCTTGCCGAACAGGTCGCGGGAGAGGCCGGCCGGGACCGGAATGGGCGCGATCGGCTGGCGCGGCGGCACCCGCGACATAACCGCGTCCAGCAACTCGGCGGCGTCGGCGGCACGGGCCGTCCCGTCCAGATCCACGTCGGGTCCGGCGCCGCGCTCCAGCACGGTGAGGCGGGTGTCGAAGCCGGTGCCCCGGCGGGCATAGGCGCGGCCGTCGATGGCTATGGTGAAGATGCAGCGGGCCGGGGGATCGAGACGGCCGACGGTGTCGCCAGGCGCGCAATGGGCCGAGGTGATCGTCACCAGCCGGCCGCCGGGCGGCAGCATCGAGGCGGCCGAGCGGACATGGCGGAGGTCGGCGTCGCGGGTGATGCGGTCGACGCCGGGCGTCGCCGAGAACGGCGGGTTCATCAGC